>NZ_CBCOOR010000008.1:0-168478 GCF_965111665.1 Georgenia sp. Marseille-Q6866
CGGATCACCAAGCAGGCCGCGGTCAAGATGGCCACCTGCGGCCGCGCGTTCGGTGGCATGTTCGAACCCACCGGTGAGCTCCTCGACCAAGGCCTCATCGACTGGCCCCGCGCCCAAGCCATCGTCACCAGACTGCTGGACCTGCCCGCCGAGGTCGCCCTCGCCGCCCAGTGGGAAGTCCTGCCCAAAGCACCCGGCCGCACCCTGCGCCAGGTCCACGACGACCTCGAGAAGGCCGTCATCTCCGTGGACCCCGACTCCGCCGACGACCGCCACAAGACCGCCCGCCAGAGCGCTGCGTCCACCACCCCGCCCCTGCCCGACGGCATGGCCCTCCTGTCCGCCCGCCTGCCCGCCGCCGACGCCATCGCCATGGACCTGGCCCTGGACGCCTCCGCCAGAGCCGCCAAGAACACCGGCGACACCCGCACCCTGGACCAGCTCAGAGCCGACAGCCTCGCCCTCATGGGCCACACCGCCCTGACCCTGGGCTTCATCGGACCCCAGGCCCACCTCCACTGCCCCTGCGGCTGCCAAGACACCGCCGCAGACGACAGCACCCCTGCAGCACCGGCCGCAGAGTCTCAGCCGGACACCGCGCCGCCACCGGACCCTGCGGCCGCGCCTCAGCGGGACGCCGGAGCGCCGCCAGACCCCACCGACACGCCGCAGCAGGACGCCGGTCCGCAACCGGACGACGTGGTTAGCGATGAGCGACCGAAGCCCGAGGCACCACCGCCCGTCACCGAGGCACCGGCCCCCAACGACGCACCGCTGACCACCGCCAACAAAAGCCCCCGGGATGCCCGGTCACCCGCGCCCATGGCCGTACCACCGCCGGACGCAGATCCACCGGGCACCATGCATGCACCACCGCCGGATCCCGCGCGCCGGCACATCGAGTACGGACCGCCAGCGGCTGCCGCACCACCCACGGTCGTCGACACGTCACCACCGGTCGAACTGCCACGGGTCGAATCGCCACCGCCCGCTACCGCGCCACCGGCCACGGACGAGCTGACCTCGCCATCCGCCCCGACTGCGCTTCGCGTGGCCGACGGGCCACCCCTGCCCGGCTACCGGCTTCCCGGGTGCACCCTGCCCACCATCCGCGTCGGGATGATCGGTGGCGGACGAGCCGACATCGCCGTCCTCGTCCCGCTCAACGTCCTGCAGCCCGAACCCCGCAACCCCGGCGCCACCGCCCTGGACCGCGACCCCGAGCCCGTCGCCGAGCTCGACGGCTACGGACCCATCCCACCCATCATCGCCCGCGCCCTCGCCACCGGCGGCACCTGGCGCCGCCTCCTCACCGACCCCGTCACCGGACAGGTCCTGGACGTGGGCCGCACCCGCTACCAACCCCCCGCAGCCATCGCCGACCACGTCCGCCACCGCGACCGCACCTGCATCGTCCCCGGCTGCACACACCCCGCCCGCTCCGCCGACCTCGACCACCTCCACGAATGGAAGGACGGCGGCGTCACCTCCGCCGACAACCTCGGACCCCAGTGCACCGGCGACCACCGCGCCAAGACCATCGGCGCCTACACCGTCACCTACGCCACCGACCGCACCTACGCCTGGACCACCCCCACCGGCCACGGCTACCTCCGCCGCCCCGACGGCACCACCATCACCCTCCCCCGCCACACCGCCCTCGACCTACGGACACTCGTCAAGGAGTCCGAACGGTGCCACCGGCCGGTAAACCCTGCCCTCGTCGACGAGATCCTCGCTGCCGTCTCCGTCGGAGCCGACCCGCTGGCCCAGTGGGCGGAACCTGACACCGCGTCAGCCACAGAGGCATCCCAGGCCGAACACCTCTGGGCTGCGGACGAGCCACCGTTCTAGAAGGATCCCAGCGCGGCCGACTCTCGGTGCTCGGCCTCGCCGGCACTCTGGAGGCGGAAGCACGGCGTTGCAGCACCACCACGACAGGAGCGATGAGTCCTGGCGTAACGGCTGGTCGATAGCAGGCAAGGCACCACTCTCATGAACGCCAACCCGACAGGAGCATTCCGATGACCACGACAGCCGTCGAGACCCACACACTCGATGTCCCCGGCGCCACGTTGACCTACGACGTCCGCGGGCCTCTTCCGACCGTCGACGGTGCTCCCCCGCTCGTGCTCATCGGTCAGCCCATGGACGCTGTCGGCTTCACCACCCTCGCCTCGTTCTTCACCGACCGCACCGTCGTCACCTACGACCCGCGCGGCCTCGGCCGTAGCACCCGCAGCGACGGCAGCCTGGTGCAGACTCCCGAGCAGCAGGCCGACGACGTTCACCGGCCCATCACCGAGCTCGGCGCCGGCCCGGTCGACCTCCTCGGCAGCAGCGGCGGCGCCGTGACCGCGCTGTGCCTGACGGCCACCTACCCGGAGGACGTCCGCACCGTCGTTGCGCACGAGCCGCCGGCCCTGCCCCTCCTCCCGGACGCCGACCGCGCCTTCGGGGCCTGGGGACGGGTCCAGGCCACCTACAACGAGCGCGGCGCGAACTGGGGCATGGCGGCCTTCATCGCGATGGTCTCGTGGGAGGGCGAGTTCCCGGAGGGCTTCGGCACCGAGACCCCCGACCCCGCGATGTTCGGCATGCCGACCGAGGACGACGGCTCGCGGGACGACCCGCTGCTGTCCGACGTCGCGTCGGCCATCGTCCGCTACCAGCCCGACATCGCCGCGCTCAAGGCCTCCTCGGCACGGGTCGTGCCGGCGGCCGGGATCGAGAGCAAGGGCGCGATGACGTGGCGCACGAGCGAGTCGCTGGCCGCCCAGCTCGGCGTCGAGCTCGCCGTCTTCCCCAGCGGGCACAGCGGCTTCATGGGCGGGGAGTACGGCCAGACCGGCGAGCCGGAGGCCTTTGCCGCCACGCTGCGCGAGGTGCTCGCCGGCTGAGCCTGGCCCGTCGCGCCCCCTCAGAGCGAGCGGTACATGATGTGCAGCCCGACGAGCCCGTGCCGTGGGTGGTCGAAGGCCTCGGGCACCGTGGCGAGGACCGTGAAGCCGAGCGACGTCCACAGCCGCACGGCCGGCTCGTTCGTCTCGACGACGGCGTTGAACTGCATGGCGCGGTAACCGTCGGCGCGGGCGGCGTCGAGGACGGCGTGGGCGAGGGTACGGCCGATGCCCCGCCCGCCCGCCTCGGGGGCGACGACGAAGCTCGCGTTGGCGACGTGCGCACCGGCACCCGGGTGGTTCGGCAGGTACCTCGCGGTGCCCAGCACGGCTCCCCCGCGGTCGACGGCGACGAGCACCCGCGCCCCGGTGGTCCACGTGGCGCGGGCGTCGCTCGCGGTGATGTCTGTCGGGTAGGTGTACGTCTCGCCCGCGCGCAGCACGGGCTCGAGGGCGCGCCAGATGCCCGGCCAGTCCTCGCTGGTCGCCGGGCGGACGAGGATCGCGTCGTTCATGGGGCGAGGGTAGGTGCACGGGCACTCGCGGTGAGCTCCCCGCTTCACCTCAGCCCGGGCTGCCCGGAGGAGGGAGGTCGGAGGACAACCGGGGATGTCACCGGGCAAGCCGAACGCGAACCGCCCGCGTCCGGACATGCCGAAGGCCGCCTCCATAGGAGGCGGCCTTCGACCACAGGGATGGTGGAGATGGCGGGAATCGAACCCGCGTCCGACGGCGCAGAACCAGAGCTTCTCCGGGTGCAGTCTGCTGCGATTTTCTCGGCCCCAGCTGTCACGCAGACAAGCAGCTGACAGGCCCAGTCACCTGGAAGTCCCCGTAGCCCCGGTGACGAGGGCTACGAGCAGTGGCTCTCTAGCTGACGCCAGGAACCGGGTCGAGAGCTAACCCGGGCTGACGGACTTACGCGGCTCGCTCAGGCGGCGAGGGCGAAGTCGGTGCGCTTGGAATCGGCACCTATTGGTTTGCAGAGGGCGTTATCGAGATAACTCTGCATCCTCGACCCGCTTCCTCTGGCACGACGTCCGTCGTCGAAACCGATCATCCCCTGTGGAGTTGTCAATCACCGGCCGGAGCCGGCTGACCCATCATACGTCCCAACCGGACCCGAGTCAGATCTATTCCGGCCGGGCGACATCGGGCCGCGCCTACTTCTTGCGTGAGGTGAGCGCGTCGATGACGAGCCCGAGCCCGATGCCGAGCAGCCACACGTCCTTCGCGATCCCCGTGCCGTCGCCCGTGGGACGGATGCCGTCCTCCTGCGTCATGCCCGGGGTCTTGAGGTACATGCGGACCAGGCCCGCGGAGAACGCGGTGAGGCCCAGCCCGGCCAGGCCGCTGGGGACGATGGGCAGCAGCAGCGCGGCACCCAGGGTGGTCTCCGCGGTGCTGATGAGCTTGCCGAAGTCCTGCGGGGACATGTCCTTGAGCTGCGGCACCGCGTTCGCGCCCATCGCCTGCAGCCCGGCGGCCGACTCCTCGTCGAGGCCACGCTTGCTCAGGCCGGAGTTGAGGATGAAGGCCCCCGCAGCCAGGCGCGGAGGGACGTGACGGAGCTTGATCGACATGGCAGTTCCCCTTGCTCGGCGGTGGTGTGCGTCAGGCCTCAAGTATCGGCCACCCGCGGGCGAACCGCCCTACCAGCTGCCGCCGCCCATCCCCCCGGCGCCACCGCCCACCGACCCGGAGAAGCCGGAGCTGCCGCTGGACCCGGCCGACGTCACCGCGGAGGACGCCGCCTCGGCGAAGGCCCCGACAGAACCGGCGAACATCGCCGGCTGGGTCCACCAGCCGATGCCCGGCGTCACCGGCACGTACCAGTCCGGGCTCTCGACCTGCCGCCCCTGGGCCGCGACGTCCGCGAGGATCTGCGCCCACCGCTCGGTGAGCCCGAAGACGATCGCGTAGGGCAGGTACCGCGAGAAGATGTCCTGCCCCTCCTCGAAGCGGATCTGCTCGGCCTCGGCGGTCGCGAGGTACTTCCGGAACCCGAGCGTCTGCGCGAGCACCGCCGTCCCGGCGGCCGTCCGTGCCGGCGCCGCGGAGGACGCGAAGGCGACGACGGTCCCGACGACGAGCAGCGGGATCCCGAGCACCGCGGGCCACCGCAGCAGGACGAGCGCCACGGTCACGAGGATCCCCAGCCCCACGAGCCCCACACCGCCCAGCAGCCAGCGGTTGCGCACCGCGAGCGGGGAGCCGCGGAACCAGCCGTGCTCGGTGACGGTGCGGTACAGCGCCTCCTGCGTCTTCGCGACGGCGGTGGCGTACGTCGCGCCCACCTCCGAGAGCGCCACCGGCTCACCGTCCGGCATGAGCGCGTCGAGAAGCTCGCGCTCGTAGCTCTCGAGCCCGTCGGACCAGTCGCGCAGCGGGACGAGCCGCCAGTCGCTCACGTCGTCGCCGTCCTTCTCCGGAGCGACCTCCTCGATGCGGAGGTAGCCCCGCACGGCGAGGTCGACGAGCGTGGCGGAGACGTCGAGGAAGTCGGCCACCTCGTCGTGGAGGGTGCCGACCTCACCCGGCCGGACGTCGTCGGGCGGGGTGAAGCGCACGGCGACGGCCTGGCGACGGCGCGCCGGCCCCACCGCCCCCGGCTCCCCGCCGGCCGGGGCGAGCCCGGGGGTGAGGTCGAGGTAGGCCTCGTCGCGTCCGCGCCGGGAGGCGACGACGACGGCGGCACCCGCTCCCAGCACCGTGACCAGCCCCGCCGCGCCACCGGTGAGCGGCCCCAGCTGGAAGGTGTTGGACCAGGTCCGGCGCGGCTCGTAGACCGGCTCGGCGCCGACGAGCGTGCCCGCGGGCCAGCCGACCACCACGCTGAGCCCCTCGCCCTCGTCGAGACGGTCGTGGAAGAAGTCGACGCGCTCCTCGCGGCTCTCGCCCGCGCCGTCGCAGGCGTCGTCGGAGCCGGTGCGCCCGACGTAGCAGGCGCTCATCTCCGCCGGCACGGGGCCGGTGACGGCCACCGTGACGTCCTCGATCGGGACGTCGAAGCCGCCGGGCGCGACGACGTTCCAGTACAGCTCGTCGCGCACGGTCCCGTCCGGCCCGGTGACCTCCGGGTTCGGCAGCCCGTCGACCGTGTAGGTGACGCGGTAGTCGTGGGCGCCGGTGACCTCGACGTCCTCGTCGCCGATGTAGAGCTGGACGGCGCCGCCGTCGTGCTCGACGCGCAGGTCCGCCGGGGCGCCGGTGGGCGACTCCGCGGTGACGTCGCTGACCGTGAGCCGCCGGTAGTGGTCGGGGTCGCCGTCGATCTCCTGGAGCTCGGCGAGGACGACGAAGGGGCCGTGCGCCTCGTCGTCGCCGAAGTCGTAGGTGAGGTCGACCTCGACGCGGACCGTGCCGCCGTCGGCCTCGACGACGGCACCGACGTCGAGGCGGGAGATGTGGCCCACGGAGTCGTCCGCGCGGGCGGGCGGCGCGACGAGCAGCGTGAGCGCGGCGACGCAGAGCAGCGCGAGGACGAGGAGGGACGCCGCGCGCCGCGCCACGCTCATCGGTTGGCGCGCAGGCTCATCGCCCGCTGGGCCTCGCGGTTGTCCTGCTGCTCGCGCAGCGCGTGGCGCTTGTCGTACTCCTTCTTGCCTCGGGCGAGGGCGAGGAGCACCTTGGCCCGCCCCCGGATGAAGTACAGCTCGAGCGGGACGACGGTGTGGCCCTTGTCCTTGCTCTTGCCCACGAGCCGGTCGAGCTCGGCGCGGTGGAGGAGGAGCTTGCGCTTGCGTCGCACGGTGTGGTTCGTCCACGTGCCCTGGCTGTACTCGGGGATGTGCACGCCCTGCAGCCAGGCCTCGCCGCGGTCGAACTCGACCCAGCCGTCCACGAGGGAGGCGCGGCCCATGCGCAGCGACTTCACCTCCGTGCCGGTGAGCACGAGGCCCGCCTCGAAGGTCTCGTCGATGTGGTAGTCGTGCCGGGCCTTCTTGTTCCGGGCCACCACGGTGCGCTTGTCCGCCTCGGCCTTGGCCTTCTCAGCCGCGGTCGGCTTACGGGGCTTGGTCGGGGTCGGGGTCGGGGACACCGGCGGACTCCTTCTTCTTCAGTGGACGCACGCGGCCGAGCCGCGGCGTTCCAGCGTAGTGCAGCATCCCCGCGCCGTCGTCGTCTTATCGCTAGATTCCGCACGTGGAGAACGAGCCCCTGCGCCCCCTGCCCGACGTCGCCCGCGCCCTGCTCGACGCGATGCTCGCGTACGACGTGCCCGCGGCCGCGCCGCTCCGCGCCCAGGTGGGCAGTGTCCTCACGCGCCCCGGCTGCACCTGCGGCTGCGGCACCCTCGAGCTCGTCGTCACCGACGACGCCGCCCCGTCCGCACCCCTCCACGGCACCTTCCCGGTCGAGGGCGAGGTCCACGACGACGACGGCGCACCCGTCGCGGGCCTCCTCCTCTTCGCCGAGGAGGGCCGGCTGAGCAGCCTCGAGATCTTCTCCTACGCGGACGACGGCCTCCCGCTGCCCTCCCCGGACAGGGTCACCTGGCTCGAGCGGCCGCCGGTGGGCTGACGCCGACCAGGGCCGTTCGGCCCATCCCGGCCCGGAGCGGGCACGCGAGGATTGTCGCCGGAGGGGAGATCGGCGATGAGTCAGCAGGTGCTCGGCAGTCCCCGCGCGGTCGGTGAGGCCGTGTCGGCCGTCGCCCGCGCCCTCGGTTCCCCGTGGTCCCTCGGCGCGCTGCACGACGTCTCGTGGCCGGTGCACGACCCGGAGTCCCTGCGCGGCGCCGCCCTCCTCGCGGAGTCACGGCTGTCCGCCGAGTCCCCCGAGCGGCTGCTCGCCGACCACCACCGTCTCGTCGTCGGGGACCCGCATCGCCCGCCGGTCGCGCCGACGGCGCCGCCCCCCGCCGTCGCGCCGTCGCTGGCCGCGCTCCTGGCCCACGTACCCGGCGCCGCGCGGCCCGGGTCGGGTGACCTCGTCGCCGCCCTCGACGCCTACGCCGCGCTGGTCGCCGACCCGCGCGCCGACGCCGCCACCCGCCGCGCGCTCGTCCACGAGCACCTGCTCACCTGGGGCGCCCGCTGCCTGAGCCGGGTCCAGCTCGGTGCCCAGACCTTCTGCTACCAGGGCGTGGCGACGCTCGGCCTGGGCCTGCTGCGGCACGCCGCGCAGGAGGACACCGCCGTCTAGGGCAGCTCGAGGACGAGCTTGCCGAAGACCTCACCGGCGGCGAGCCGGGCGAAGGCGTCGGCGGCCTGCGCGAAGGGCACGACGGCGTCGACGTGCGGGCGCGCGCCGCTCGCGACGAGCAGCCCGACGAGCCGGCGCAGCTCCTCGATCGTGCCCATCGTCGAACCGACGACGCGCAGGCTGCGGAAGAAGACCCGGTTGAGGTCGGCGGACGGCGCCGCGCCCGTCGTCGCCCCGGCGACGGCGATCGTCCCGCCGGGCCGCAGCGCACGCAGCGAGTGCGGCCACGTCGCCTCCCCCACCGTCTCGACGACGGCGTCCACCTGGGCGGGCAGCCGCTCCCCGGCGGGGAAGACGGCGTGCGCACCGAGCCGGCGGGCGCGCTCGTTGCGCTCCGCGTCGCGGCCGCACACCCACACCTCCAGGCCCGCGGCGCGGGCGAGGATGACGGCGGCGGTCGACACCCCGCCGCCGGCGCCCTGGACGAGCACCCGCTGCCCGGGGCGCAGGTCCGCGGCGGTGAACAGCAGGCGGTAGGCGGTGAGGTACGCCGTCGGCAGGCTCGCGGCCTCGGCCCAGCCGAGCTCGGGCGGCTTGGGCACGAGGTTGCCCGGCGGCACCCACACCGTCTCGGCGAGCGTGCCGGGGTACTTCTCCGACAGGAGCGTGCGCGCGGGGTCCAGGGTCTCGTCACCGCGCCACAGCGGGTCGCCGACGACGGCGTGGACGATCACCTCGCGGCCGCCGGCGTCGATGCCGGCGGCGTCGCAGCCGAGCACCATCGGCAGCCGGTCGGCCGGCAGCCCGACGCCGCGCAGGGACCACAGGTCGTGGTGGTTGAGGGCGGCGGCACGCACCCGGACGGGCACCCAGTCGGGGTGCGGGGCTCCGGGGTCGGCGATCTCCCCGACGGCGAGCCCGCTCAGCGGGTCATCGGCGTCCTGGCCGGCGGCGTAGGCGGCGAGCATGGCCCTACCCTGCCACGCCGTCGTCGTCCACCGCGTCGCACGCGAGGCCCGCGGATGTGGGACGATGGACCGCTGTACCACCCGGAGCGGGTGGCCGATCGTCATCTCGGGAGTCAACATGAGCAAGCGCGGACGCAAGCGCAAGGCACGCGCCAAGAGCGGTGCGAACCACGGCAAGCGCCCCAACAGCTGACGCTGCCACGGGAAAGGGTCGGCCCCAGTGGCCGGCCCTTTCGCATGCCCGGGGGTCGGTGAGGACCCTCAGACGGGGGAGCCGCCCGAGCGGAGCACGCTGATCTGCGTGATGACGCGCAGCCGCAGGGTCGACGGCGCGACCTCCTGGCACGAGCGGCGCAGCAGCAGCCGCACGCGGGTCTCGGCGTCGGTGGCCTCACGGCACGTGGGGCACTCGTCGAGGTGGCGACGCAGCCGCTCGCGGTCGTGGTCGTCCATCTCGGAGTCCACGAACTCGAAGAGGTGCTCGAGGAGCTCCTCGCAGCGGCAGGCGGAGATGTCCTGGAGCGGGTCGGTGTGCTCGGTCATGAGGTCGCCTCGGTCTTCATGCCCAGCTCCCGGGCGTGGTCGGCGAGCCGTTCGCGCAGCTGGCGACGCCCGCGGTGCAGCCGCGACATGACGGTCCCGATGGGGGTCGACATGATCTCGGCGATCTCCTTGTAGGCGAAGCCCTCGACGTCGGCGAGGTAGACGGCGATGCGGAAGTCCTCCGGCAGCTCCATGAGCGCGTCCCTGATCTCGGAGTCCGGGAGCCGGTCCATCGCCTCCATCTCCGCCGAGCGCAGGCCCTGGGAGGTGTGCGACGCAGCGCGGTGGATCTGCCAGTCCTCGACGCTGTCCGCGTCCGACTGCAGGGGCTGGCGCTGCTTCTTCCGGTAGGTGTTGATGAAGGTGTTCGTGAGGATCCGGTACAGCCAGGCCTTGAGGTTCGTGCCGGGCCGGTACTGGTGGAAGGCGGCGAAGGCCTTGGTGAACGCCTCCTGGACGAGGTCCTCCGCGTCCGCCGGGTTGCGCGTCATGCGCATCGCCGCGCCGTAGAGCTGGTCGAGGTAGGGCAGCGCCTCCGCCTCGAAGCGCGCCGCACGTTCCGCGTCACTCTCGGTCTCGGGTGCGCGGTCCAGGTCTCGGTCCTCGGTCATCACCCACGAGCCTAGTCCGCCGGGCCCGGAGGCGCGGTCCAGGAGAGGGTCCTGTGGCCGGTCGAGGGTGCTCGGTGGGCAGGTCATGCCGGTGCAACCGGCGAGAGCCGCCACGCATTCCACGGACGGCGACGACGGTGAGTCGCACCACTCGCCGCGACGCGCGGTTTGCGGTAGCAATGGTCCATGAGCATCTCCCGCCGCCTCGCCCGCCCGCTGCTCGCGTCGTCCTTCGTCGCCACCGGTGTCGACGCGCTGATGCACCCCGACTCCCACGTCGAGCGCTTCCGCAAGGTCGAACCCGCGCTGGAGAAGGCTGGCATCCCGCCCTCCATCGCCTCCGACACCCGCCTGCTCGTGCGGGTGACCGGCGGCGTCTCGGCGCTCGCCGGCCTCATGCTGGCCACCAACCGCCGGCCCCGCACCGCCGCGCTCACCCTGGCCGTGGTCACCGTGCCCGTCACCCTCGTCAACAACCCGGTGTGGACGGCCGGCAACCGCGAGCGCCGCAAGGACATGCGCCGCGGCCTGCTCACCGGCGCCAGCCTCGTGGGTGGTCTCCTCATCGCCGGCCTCGACCGTGACGGCAAGCCCTCCCTCACCTGGCGAGCCACGAACACCCGCGGCCACAAGGCCAAGATGCGGGAGGTCCGCGCCGCCGCGAAGGAGACGAAGGCCGACCTCAAGGCCAAGCTGAGCTGACGCCGCGCCACCCCCCGGCCCGGGCGCGGTTCCCGGGCCGCCGGGCGTGCCCGCTACCCTCGAAGGCATGTCAACCCAGACCACGTCCGAGCTCGCCTGGCCGGCCCCCGTGGCCGCCGGCCCGCTCGACGCCGTCGTCCCGGTCCCCGGCTCGAAGTCGCTGACCAACCGCTACCTGCTCCTCGCGGCACTCGCCGCGGAGCCCACCCAGCTGCGTCGCCCGCTGCACTCGCGCGACTCCGCGCTCATGGTGGACGCGCTGCGCGCGCTGGGGGTGCGGGTGGAGCACGTCGACGCCGACGGGCGTCCCGACGCCGACGGCGCCGACCTCCTCATCGACCCCGCTCCCCTGCGCGGCCCCGCGGAGGTGGACTGCGGCCTCGCGGGCACCGTCATGCGCTTCGTGCCGCCCCTCGCCGCCCTCGCCGACGGCACCGTGACCTTCGACGGCGACCCGCGCGCCCGCCAGCGCCCGATGGGCTCGCTCATCGAGGCGCTGCGCGACCTCGGTGCGCAGGTGGACGACGACGGCCGCGGCGCCCTGCCCTTCACCGTGCACGGCACCGGCGGCCTGCCGGGCGGTGTCGTCGAGGTCGACGCGAGCGCCTCCAGCCAGTTCGTCTCCGGGCTCCTCCTCATCGCCCCCCACCTCGAGCAGGGCCTGGACCTGCGCCGGGTCGGCCCGATGCCGAGCCAGCCGCACGCAGCGATGACCGTCGAGGTCCTGCGCGAGCGCGGCGTCGTCGTCGACGTCTCCCTCGGCGACGACGGCGAGCCGGCCCGCTGGCTCGTCCACCCCGGCCCCGTCGCCGGTGGCCTGGTCCCGGTGGAGCCGGACCTGTCCAACGCCGGGCCCTTCCTCGCCGCCGCGCTCGTCGCGGGCGGCCGGGTGCGCGTGCCGGGCTGGCCCACCCACACCTCCCAGGCCGGTGACCGGCTGCGCGAGCTCCTCGTGCGGATGGGCGCGTCCGTCGAGCTCGGCCCCGGCGGCCTCACGGTGGCCGGCACCGGCGCCATCGACCCGCTCGACGTCGACCTGCACGACGCCGGTGAGCTCACCCCGACCATCGCCGCGCTGTGCACGCTCGCCGACGGCCCCAGCCGCCTGCGCGGCGTCGCCCACCTGCGCGGCCACGAGACCGACCGCCTCGCCGCCCTCGTCACCGAGATCACCCGGCTCGGCGGGCACGCCCGCGAGACGGAGGACGGCCTGGAGATCGAGCCGGGCCAGCTCCACGGCGCGCGCCTCGAGACCTACCACGACCACCGGATGGCCACCTTCGCCGCGATCGTCGGCCTGCGGGTCGCCGGCACGGAGGTCGTCGACGTCGCGACGACCGCCAAGACCCTGCCCGACTTCACCCGGATGTGGACCGACATGGTCGCGACGGGCGGTCGCGGCTGAGTGGAGGGGCGATGAGCAGAGGACGGGACACCGGCACGGACGACGACCGCGTCCGGGTCCGGCCGTCCAAGCGCGGCTCCCGGCCGCGGACCAAGCAGCGTCCGCAGCACGAGGACGCCGTCGCCGCCCGGGTCCTCGCCGTCGACCGCGGCCGCTACGCGCTCCTCACCGAGGGGGGCGTGCGGCTCGTGGCGATGAAGGCCCGCGAGCTCGGCCGCGGCGCCCGCAACGCCGTCGTCGTCGGGGACCGCGTGGGCGTCGTCGGGGACACGAGCGGCACCCCCGACACCCTGGCCCGCATCGTCCGCGTCGAGGAGCGGGAGACCGCGCTGCGGCGCTCCGCGGAGGACAGCGAGGCCGCGGGCGTCGAGCGCATCATCGTCGCCAACGCCGACCGGATGCTCATCGTCACCGCGCTCGCCGACCCGCCCCCGCGCCCGCGGATGGTCGACCGCTGCCTCGTCGCGGCCTACGACGCCGGCATGCAGCCGGTCCTCGTCCTCACCAAGGCCGACCTCGCCGACCCCGAGCCCTTCCTCGCCCAGTACGCAGCGCTCGAGGTGCCCGCCGTGGCGACCGCCGTCGTCGACGGCGAGGTGCAGGGCCTGGAGGCCGTGCGGGAGATCGTCACCGGCCACGACTCCGTGCTCGTGGGCCACTCCGGCGTGGGCAAGTCCACGCTCATCAACGCGCTCGTGCCGGGGGCGGGCCGGGCGACCGGGATCGTCAACGAGGTGACGGGGCGCGGGCGGCACACGTCGAGCAGCGCCGTCGCCCTCGAGCTGCCCGGCGGCGGCTGGGCGATCGACACGCCGGGCGTGCGCTCCTTCGGGCTCGCCCACGTGGGCCCGGACGACCTCCTGCGCGGCTTCCCCGACCTCGCCGCCGTGACCGCCGAGTGCCCGCGCGGCTGCGACCACGAGGCCGGTGCCCTCGAGTGCGAGCTCGACGCGTGGGTGGCGCGCGGGGACGCGGGCCCCGCCGGGGAGGCCCGGCTCGAGTCCTTCCGCCGTCTCCTGTCGGCCCGCTCGGCCAGCGCCGTCGACCACGCGCCGTAGCCTGCGATGTCGGTGGGCCCACCTAGGCTGGCACCGAACCGACGGAGGGAGGCTGGGACGTGCTGCACCTGCACCGCTCCGAGCGCGCCGACGCGCTCGTCCCGCCGCTCGCGACGCTGCTCGCCGACGCCCCGGAGGACCCGTTCACGCCGGACGTCGTCGCCGTGCCCACCCGCGGGGTCGAGCGCTGGCTCGCGCAGCGGCTGTCCCACCACCTCGGCGCGGGCCCCGACGGCGAGCCCGGCATCTGCGCGAACGTCGGCTTCGGCTCCCCCGCCCGTCTCGTCACCGGCGTCCTCGCCGGCCTGCCCGGCGCCCCGGAGGAGGACCCGTGGGCGCCCGAGCGCCTCACCTGGCCCCTCCTCGAGGTCGTCGACGCCCACGCCGGGGAGCCGTGGCTGGCGCCGCTGGGCCGGTACCTCGGGGCCGGCGAGCCCGACGACCACCGCCACGGGCGCCGCCTCGGCGCGGCCCGTCACCTCGCCCGCCGCTACGCCTCCTACGCCGCGCAGCGCCCGGACATGGTGCGCGCCTGGGCGCAGGGACGCGACGACGACGGCGCGGGCGGCACCGTGCCCGCCGACCTCGCCTGGCAGGTCGAGCTGTGGCGCCGGCTGCGCGCCCATGTCGGTGAGCTCGGGCCGGCCGAACGCCTCGAGGACGCGCTGAGCGCCGTCGTCGCGGATCCCGGGTCCGTCGACCTGCCCGAGAGGCTCAGTGTCTTCGGTCCCACCCGCCTGCCCGAGGACCAGCTGCGCGTGCTGCGTGCGCTCGCCCGGCACCGCGAGGTCCACCTGTGGCTGCCGCACCCCTCCCCCGCGCTGTGGGCCAGGGTCGCCGCCGCGGGCGAGCCGGCCTCCCGCCGGCGCCGCGAGCGGCGCGTCCACGCCGAGCACCCGCTGCTCGCCTCCACCGCCCGCGACGCCACCGAGCTGCAGACCCGCCTGCTGGGCGACGGCGTCACCGACGCCCACCACCCCGCGCCGCGACCCGGGGCACGCTGCTCGCCGCCCTCCAGGACCGCCTCGCTGCCGACGCCCCCGGCGCCCCGCCCCACCGGCTGGCGCCGGAGGACACCAGCGTCCAGGTGCACGCCTGCCACGGCCTGGCCCGCCAGGTGGAGGTGCTCCGCGAGGTGCTCGCCGGGCTCTTCGCCGCCGACCCC
The DNA here is from genome assembly GCF_965111665.1 of Georgenia sp. Marseille-Q6866. Classification (NCBI taxonomy): domain Bacteria; kingdom Bacillati; phylum Actinomycetota; class Actinomycetes; order Allobogoriellales; family Allobogoriellaceae; genus Georgenia; species Georgenia sp. Marseille-Q6866. The sequence continues at coordinate 14,501 of NZ_CBCOOR010000008.1, forward strand.
ACCCTCGAGCCGCGTGACGTCATCGTCATGTGCCCCGACGTCGAGGCGGTCGCCCCGCTCGTCACCGCGAGCTTCGGTCTCGCCCCCGACGCCGTCACCGACGTCCACCCCGGGCACACGATGCGGGTGCGGCTCGCCGACCGCGCGCCCGGGCGCACCAACCCCGTCCTCGGCCTCCTCGCCACGCTCCTGAGCCTCGCCGACGGGCGCGTCACCGCCTCGGAGGTGCTCGACCTCGCGGCGACCGAGCCGGTGCGCCGCCGCTTCCACCTCACCGACGACGACCTCGACCGCGTCCGCGAGTGGTCGGCCACCGCCGGCGTGCGGTGGGGCGAGGACGCCCGCCGCCGCGCCCGCTTCGAGCTGCCCGGGCTGCTCCAGGGCACGTGGCACGTCGCCCTGGACCGGCTCCTCCTCGGGGCGGCCATGGCGGAGGAGGACCACCGCTACGTCGGGCACGCCCTGCCCCTGGACGACGTCGACAGCACCGACATCGACCTCGCCGGACGGCTCGCCGAGCTCGTCGACCGGCTCACCGCGCTCCTCGCCGAGCTCGACGGCACGCGGCCGCTGACGCACTGGCTCGACACCCTCGACCGCGCCGTCACCCTCCTCGCCGACACCGCGCCCGCCGACTCCTGGCAGGTGGTCTCCACGCGCCGCGTGCTCGCCGAGGAGCGCGCCCGCGCCACCGACGCCTCCCTGCGGCTGCCGGACGTCCGCGCCCTGCTCGCCGACCGTCTCGCCGGGCGGCCCACCCGGGCCGGCTTCCGCACCGGCGCCCTCACCGTGTGCTCCCTCGAGCCGATGCGGGCCGTGCCGCACCGGGTCGTGTGCCTCCTCGGCGTCGACGACGGCGCCTTCCCCCGCGGCACCCGCCAGGACGGCGACGACCTCCTCCTGCGCGAGCCCTGCGTCGGGGAGCGCGACCGCCGCAGCGAGGACCGCCAGCTCTTCCTCGACGCCGTCACCGCCGCGCAGGACCACCTCGTCCTCCTGTACTCCGGCGCGCACGAGCGCACCGGTGCCGTGCGGCCGCCCGCCGTGCCCGTCGGGGAGCTCCTCGACGCCCTCGAGACCGCCGCGACGGCCCCCACCGGCTCGGTGCGCGAGCACGTCCTGCGCCACCACCCGCTCCAGGTGGTCGACGAGCGCAACTTCACCCCCGGCGCCCTCGGCCGCCCCGGTGTCCCCTTCAGCTTCGACGCCGTCGCCCACCGCGCCGCCCTCGCCGGGCGCGGGGAGCGCGTCGAGCGGGTCCCCTTCCTCACCGAGCCGCTGCCCGCGCTGCCCGCCCCCGCCACCCTCGAGCTCGCCGAGCTCGTCGCCATGCTCGAGCACCCGGTCAAGTACTTCCTGCGCCACCGCCTGGGCCTGTCGGTGGCCGGGGAGAACGCCGAGGTCGCCGACCGCCTGCCCCTCACCCTCGCGCCCCTCGACGGCTGGGCGATCGGCGAGCGCTTCCTCCAGGCGCGGCTCGCGGGCGTGCCCGACCAGCAGGTGATGAACGCCGAGTGGCGCCGCGGGGTCACCCCGCCCAAGGAGCTCGGCCGCACCGCCCTGCTCGACGTCGGCAGCCGGGTCGTGCCGATCGCGAGCGCCGCGGCGGCCGAACGGGCGCAGCCGACCGAGACGGTCGACGTCCTCGTCCCGCTGCCCTCCGGCACCACGCTCACCGGCACGGTCCCCGGTGTCCACGACGGCACCGTCCTGCGGGCCACGTACTCCCGCCTGGCGCCCAAGCACCGCCTGCGTGCCTGGGTGCAGCTCCTCGCCCTCGTCGCCGCCCACCCGGAGCGGCCGTGGCGCACGGCCACGGTGGCGCGGCCCGACCACCGCCGGCCGGGCGCCTACGTCGCCCGGCTCAGCCCGCCCACGCCGCAGGAGGCGGTCGAGCTGCTCGACCAGCTCGTCCAGCTCCACGCCCTGGCCCTGCGCGAGCCGCTGCCCGTCCCGGTCCCCGTCGCCTGCACCTACGCCACCTCCCGCGCCGGCGGGGACTCCGCGGACATGGCCCTCGTCAACGCCCGGCGCGCCTGGGACGGTGACGAGTTCCTCCGCGCGGACGAGCACCACGTCATCTGCTGGGGCACCGGCGCGAGCCTCGACGACATCCTCGGTACCCCCACGGAGTCCGAGCGGGCCTGGTACCCGCAGGACCCGAGCCGTCTCGGCGTCCTCGCCCGCCGGGTGTGGGAGCCGCTCCTCGCCCACGAGCAGGTGGACAAGCCGTGACCACCACCGAGCTGGGGACCGAGCTGCCCGTCTTCGACGTCTGCGGCCCGCTGCCGGGCGGCACCACCGTGCTCGAGGCCAGCGCCGGCACCGGCAAGACCTTCACCATCGCCGCCCTTGCCACCCGCTACGTCGCCGAGCAGGGCATCGAGCTCGCCGACCTCCTCCTCGTCACCTTCGGCCGGGCGGCCACCTCCGAGCTGCGCGACCGGGTCCGGGGCCGGCTCCTCGCCACCGAGCGCGCCCTGCGCGACCCCGCCACCGCCCGCGCGAGCCGCGACGAGGTCGTGGCCCACCTCGCCGCCGTCGACGACGCCGAGGTCGCCGCCCGCCGGCTGCGGCTCACCCGCGCCCTGTCGCAGCTCGATGCCGCGACCATCACGACGACGCACGGCTTCTGCCAGCAGATGCTCACCTCCCTCGGGGTGGCCGCGGACCTCGACCCCGACCACACCTTCGTCCCGGACGTCGCCGACCTGCGCGAGGAGGTCCTCGACGACGTCTACCTGCGCCTCTACGCCGGGTCCCGCGAGCCCGGGCTCACCCCGGACGAGGCCCGCACGGTCGGCAAGGAGGCGGTGAGCGACCACCAGGCCGCCCTGCGCCCCACCGACGCCCCGGCGGACTCCCTGCCCGGGCACCGCCTGACCCTCGCCCGGGCCGTGCGCGAGGAGGTCCACGACCGCAAGCGCAGCCGCCGCCTGCTCGACTACGACGACCTCCTCACCCTGCTGCGCGACGCCCTCACCCACCCCGTCCACGGACCGGCCGCCGCCGCGCGGGTCCGCGAGCGCTACGCCGTCGTCCTCGTCGACGAGTTCCAGGACACCGACCCCGTCCAGTGGGAGATCCTGCGCACCGCCTTCCACGGGCACCGCACCCTCGTCCTCATCGGAGATCCGAAGCAGGCGATCTACGCCTTCCGCGGCGGTGACGTCGTCACCTACCTCCAGGCGCGCGAGGTCGCGACGAGCACCGCCACCCTGGGGCGCAACTGGCGCAGCGACGCCCCGCTCCTCACCGGCCTCGAGGCGCTGTTCGACGGCGCCGCGCTCGGGGACGAGGCGATCGTCGTGCGGCCCGTCGCCGCCGCCCACACCGGGGAGCGGCGCCTGCGGGGCGGGCCGCCCGTGCGGCTGCGGCAGGTCACCCGCGAGCCCTTCCGGCTCGCCGGCACGAAGAACCCGCGGGTGGGCGACGTGCGCCGTCTCGTGGCCGACGACGTCGCCGCGGACGTCGTCGCCCAGCTCGGTGCCACCCAGCTGCACGACGGCGAGGGCTGGCGGCCGCTCCACCCCGGCGACGTCGCCGTCCTCGCCCGCCGCAACGCCGATGCCGACGCCGTCCGGGACGCCCTCGCGGCCGCGGGCGTGCCCGCCGTCGTCTCCGGGCTCTTCAGCGTCTTCGCCACCGACGCCGCCCGTGACTGGCTCACGCTCCTCACCGCGCTCGAGCAGCCCGGGCACGGCGGACGGGCCGCGGCGCTGGCCCTCACCCCCTTCCTCGGCTGGGACGCCACCCGCCTCGGCACGGCGGAGGACGCCGCCCGCGAGGAGCTGTCCGACACCGTGCGCGGCTGGGCCCGTCTCCTCACCGAGCGGGGGGTCGCGGCCCTCGTCGAGGCGGTCACCACCGCGGGCGTCGCCGAGCGGCTCATGGCCACGGCCAGCGGCGAGCGCGTGCTCACCGACGTCCGGCACGTCGGGGAGGCCCTGCACCTGGCGGCGGTCGAGGAGGACCTCGGGGTCGCCGCGCTGACGGACTGGCTGCGCACGCGGATCGCCGAGGCGGACCGCGACTACGCCGAGGAGCGCAGCCGCCGGCTGGAGACCGACGCCGACGCCGTCCAGGTCGTCACCGTCCACTCCTCCAAGGGCCTGGAGTTCCCGGTCGTCTACGTCCCCTTCGGCTGGGACCGCTACGAGTCGCGCACCCCGCCGGTGCTCCGCTACCACGACGACGCCGGCACCCGGCTGCTCCACGTCGGCGGCCAGGAGGACCCCGGCTACGACGACGCCCGCGACCGCCACCTCGCCGAGGAGCGCGGGGAGGACCTGCGCCTCCTCTACGTCGCCCTCACGCGGGCCGCGGCGCAGGTCGTCGTCCACTGGGCGCCGTCGTCCAACTCCCCCGCCGGGCCGCTCACCCGTCTCCTCCTGGGCGGGCACGCCCCCGGGCAGGAGCCGCCGGTACGCGTGCCGGTCCGCGCCGACGACGCCGTCACCGAGGCGCTGTCCGCCGTCGTCGCCCGGTCGGGCGGCACGGTGGCCCTCGAGCGCGTCACGGCGCGCCCGCTGCCCGTCACCTGGCAGCCCCCGCCGCCCGAGCGTCCCGAGCTGTCCGTCGCGCGCCTGGGCCGCAGCCTCGACCACACGTGGCGGCGCACGTCCTACACGGGCCTCACGGCCACGGCGCACCACGAGCCGGTGGGCAGCGAGCCGGAGGGGACGGGTGTGGAGGACGAGGCCGACGTCCTCGTCGCGGGCCCCGGCGGCCCCGACGCCACGCGCGCGCTGCCCTCCCCCATGGCCGAGCTGCCCGGAGGGACGGGCTTCGGCACGGTCGTCCACGAGGTCCTCGAGCAGGTCGACACGACGGCACCGGACCTCGCCGCCGAGCTGCGCGACCGCTGTCGGGAGGGCGGCACCGCGCGGGTGCCGGGGCTCGACCCCGAGGCACTCGCCGTCGCGCTCGAGCAGGTGCTCGCCACCCCGCTCGGCCCGCTCGCCGGGGACGCGACGCTCGCCGGCTTCGCACCCGCGGACCGGCTCGCCGAGCTCGAGTTCGAGCTGCCGCTGGCCGGTGGCGACTCCCCGGCGGCGAGCGCCGCCACGCTCGTCGACCTCGCGCTCCTCCTGCGGCGTCACCTGCCGGCCGACGACGTCTTCGCGCCCTACGCCGACCAGCTCGCCGCCCTAGGGCCCGAGCGCCTGCACGGCTACCTCACCGGCAGCATCGACGCGGTGCTGCGGCACGGGACGGGTGACGCGACGCGCTACCTCGTCGTCGACTACAAGACCAACCGGCTGGCGCCGCCCGACGAGCCGCTCACCCTGTGGCACTACCGGCCCGAGGCCGTCGCCGAGGGGATGATGCGCTCGCACTACCCGCTGCAGCTGCTGCTCTACCTCGCCGCCCTGCACCGCTACCTGCGCTGGCGCCACCGCGGCTACGACCCCGAGCGGCACCTTGGCGGCGGGCTCTACCTCTTCGTCCGCGGCATGGCCGGGCCGGGCACCCCCGCCGCCGACGGCACCCCCTACGGGGTCATGGCGTGGCGGCCCCCCGCCTCGCTCGTCGTCGCGCTCTCCGCGCTCCTCGAGGGGACGACCTCATGACGCTCCTCGACGACGGCGACGCCCGGCTCGCGGTCCACGCCCCGCCGCTGCTCGCCCGGTTCAACACCGCCGGGGTCGTCGCGGCGGCCGACGTCCAGGTCGCGCGGCGGCTGGGCTCGCTCGCCGGCGAGCGCGACGAGAGCGTGCTCCTCGCCGTCGCGCTGGCGACTCGGGCGGTGCGCTCGGGGTCGGTGTGCTTCCACCTCGAGGACGTCGCGTCCTTCGCCGCCGACGCCGAGACGCCGCCCGGTGAGCTCCCGTGGCCCGAGCCCGCCGCGTGGCAGGCCGCGATCGAGGCGAGCCCGCTCGTCGCCGTCGGCGTCGAGGGTCCCGCCGACCGGCCGGTGCGCTGGGTGGGTGGGCGCCTCTACCTCGACCGCTACTGGCGCGACGAGATGGTCGTGCGCCGCCAGGCCGACGCGCGCCTCGCCGCGCCCCCGGCCGCCGTCGACGACGCCCGGCTCGCCGCTGCCCTCGACCGCCTCCTGCCCGACGCCGGGGACGCGCTGCAGCGGCAGGCCGCCGCGGCTGCCGTCACGGGCCGGCTCACGGTGCTGACCGGCGGCCCGGGCACCGGCAAGACGACGACGGTCGCCCGCCTCATCGCCGTCCTCCAGGACGTCGCCGGGCCGCTGCGCATCGCGCTGGCCGCCCCCACCGGCAAGGCCGCGGCCCGGCTGCAGGAGGCCGTCCACGAGGTCGTCGACGGGCTCGGGCTGGAGGACCGCGAGCGGGTCGGCACGCTCAGCGCCTCGACCCTCCACCGGCTGCTCGGCTGGCTGCCGGGCAGCTCCACCCGCTTCCGGCACGGGCCGGGCCGCCACCTGCCCCACGACGTCGTCGTCGTCGACGAGACCTCGATGGTGTCCCTGCCGCTCATGGCGCGGCTGCTCGAGGCGCTACGGCCGGACGCGCGTCTCGTCCTCGTCGGGGACCCGGACCAGCTCGCCTCGGTCGAGGCCGGGGCGGTGCTCGGTGACCTCGTGGCACGCACCCCGGAGGCGTCCGGGGCGGGCGGTGTCGTGCGCCTCCTCACCGTCCACCGGCAGGAGGAGGGCAGCGCGATCCTCCCGCTCGCCGCGGCGATCCGGGCAGGGGACGCGGAGGAGACGCTGCGGCTGCTGCGCGCAGGCCACCCGTCGGTCGAGCTCGTCGAGCTCGCCGAGGACGAGCTGCCGGGCGACGCCGTGCTGACCTCCCTGCGGGCCGACGCCGCCGGCGCCGGCCGCGAGCTCGTCCACGCCGCCCGCGCGGGTGACGCCGCCGGCGCCCTGCGCGCGCTGGGGTCCCACCGGCTGCTCGTCGCCCACCGGCGCGGGCCGGCGGGGGTGGCGCACTGGTCGGCGCTCGTCGAGCAGTGGGTGGCGGAGGCGGCCGGCCCGCACCCGGAGCCGCTCGACCCCCGCAGCCCCTGGTACCCGGGCCGGCCGATCCTCGTCACCGCGAACGACCGCGAGACGGGGTTGTACAACGGGGACACCGGCGTCGTCGTCGCCGACGGCGAGGGGCTGGTCGCGGTCCTCGGGGACCCCGGCGCCCCGCTGCGGGTGCGCACCCACCGGCTGCCCGCCGTCGAGACCGTCCACGCGATGACCGTCCACCGCGGGCAGGGCAGCCAGTTCGCGCGGGTCTCGCTCGTGCTCCCGCCGGCCGCGTCCCCGCTGCTCACCCGCGAGCTGCTCTACACGGCCGTCACCCGCGCCCGCGAGCACGTCCGGGTCCTCGGCAGCGCGGCGGCGATCCGGCGCGCCGTCCAGACCCCCGTCCGCCGCGCCTCCGGCCTCCGCACCCCCTGTAGCCCCACCCCTGTCCCCCTGCCCTCTCCATCGCCGACAGCCGGATCTCGCCCGGGTGCGGGGCCCAACGCCGACAGCCGGATCTCGCCCGGGGTGCCGGGTCCAACGCCGACAGCCGGATCTCGCCCGAGGTCCGGGGCCGTCGGCGCGCGTCCCCGGGCGGCGGGATGTCGCCGCTAGCGTGACGCCATGCCCATCACGCGTCTCCGGTACGACGACGACCTGCGCCTGGCCCACGTGATCGCCGACCAGGTCGACGCCCAGACGATGGCCCGCTTCCAGGCCCTCGACCTCGTCGTCGAGACCAAGCCGGACCTCAGCCCCGTCTCCGACGCCGACAAGTCCGCCGAGGAGATCGTCCGCGCGCAGCTCGGCCGGACCCGGCCGCGCGACTCCGTCCTCGGGGAGGAGTTCGGCACTACCGGCCGGTCCTCCCGCCAGTGGATCATCGACCCCATCGACGGGACGAAGAACTTCGTCCGCGGCGTGCCGGTGTGGGCCACGCTCATCGGGCTGGTCGAGGACGACGAAGTCGTCCTCGGCGTCGTCTCCGCCCCCGCGCTGGGCCGCCGCTGGTGGGCCACCCTCGGGTCGGGCGCCTGGACCGGCCGCTCGCTGTCCACGGCGCGCCGGCTCCACGTGTCCAGCGTCTCCCGCATCGAGGACGCCTCGCTCAGCTACTCCTCTCTGGACGGTTGGGCCGAGTCCGCCCGGCTGCGCGCCTTCCTCAACCTCGCCCAGCGCTGCTGGCGCACCCGGGCCTACGGCGACTTCTGGTCCTACATGCTCGTCGCCGAGGGGGCGGTCGACCTCGCCGCCGAGCCGGAGCTCGAGACCTACGACATGGCGGCCCTCGTCCCGATCGTCACCGAGGCCGGCGGGAAGTTCACCAGCCTCTACGGCGCGCCAGGGCCCTTCGGCGGCAACGCCGTGGCCACCAACGGCCTTCTCCACGACGAGGTCCTCCAGATGCTCACCGCCCAGGAGGACTGAGCGCCGGGGATCTTCCGCGGCGCCGCCCCCGGCACTACGCTCGGCCGCAGTCGACGAGCGGAGCACGCCATGGCACACCCGGTCATCCTCGTCCCCGGCTTCTGGCTGGGCGCCTGGGCCTGGGAGGCCGTCCTCGCCGAGCTGACCCGGGCGGGGTGCGAGGCGGAGGCGCTCACGCTGCCCGGCCTCGAGGCGGCGGACGCCGAGCGCTCGGGCATCATCTTCGAGGACCACGTCGACGCCATCTGCACAGCCGTCGAGGCCACCGGGCGCCCCACCGTGCTCGCCGTCCACAGCGGCGCGGGCTTCTCCGGCTACGCCGCGAGCGACCGCCTCACCGACCGCCTCGCCGCCATGGTCTACGTCGACACCGCACCGGGTGTGGGCGCCATGGACCCCGACTTCGCCGGCGTCGAGATGCCGCTCGACTGGGAGTCGCTCGCGGCCGAGGAGAACCTCGACGGCCTCAGCGAGGAGCAGCTGCAGACCTTCCGCGCCCGCGCCGTCCCCCAACCGGGCGGTGTGCTGCGCGGGGCGGCGGACCTCGTCAACGACGCACGCCGTGACGTCCCGAGCACCTTCGTCTGCACGAGCTTCACCGCCGAGGCCTACCGGACCTACGCCGCCGAGGGCACGATGGCCTGGCTCGCGGGCATCCCCGAGCTCACCGACACGACGTGGATCGACCTGCCCACCAGCCACTGGCCGATGTGGTCACGTCCCCGCGAGCTCGCGGCCGTCATCGCCGAGGTGGCCGGGGCGGGCACGAGCGCGCTCACGTAGTCGCTCCGGGTGGGGCGCGGGAGGATGGAGCGATGACCGAGCGCCGGCCGCACGACGTCCCCGTCGAGACCTGGGTGGACCGCCTCGTCCGCGACGCCGCGGCACGCGGCGCCTTCGACAACCTGCCGGGCGCGGGCAAGCCGCTGCCCGGCATCGACGAGCCGCTCCACGAGGACTGGTGGATCCGCCAGAAGCTGCGCAGCGAGGACCTGCCCCTCGACGGCCTCCTGCCCCCGGCGCTGCTGCTGCGCAAGGAGCTCGCCGCCCTGCCCGAGACCGTGCGCCCCCTGCGTGACGAGGCCGCCGTCCGGGACACCGTGCGTGCGCTCAACCGGCGGGTCGCGGACTACATCCGGTGCCCGAGCGAGCCGGTGCTGCCGGTCGCCCCCGCGGACGCGGACGCCGTCGTCGCGCAGTGGCGTGCCGGTCGCGGCGGTGACACGCAGACGGGTGGGACGCGGCCCGCCGAGCGTGCGGCTCCCGGACGCCCGGCCCGCCGCCGGCGATGGTGGCGGCTACGCCGGGCGCGCGAGAACCCCACCGATGTACCCCGCGACGGCGCCGGCCCAGACGAGGAGTAGGCCCAGGGAGAGGGTGAGGACGGCCCCCCGCACAGTGATCGCCGCGATGACGTAGGCGACCGACAGGAGGACGACGAGGAGGGCGGTCTTCCGCGTGAGGCTGCCCTTGCCAGTCACGCCGAAGGCCATGGCGACGGCGAGCACGGCGAGCAGCACGCGTGCCGCCGCCGCGACGAGGTGCGTCCCCTCGTCCGGGGAGATGTCCGCGACGTCGCCGAGCGCCGCAAGGGGCGCCGTGCCGACGATGGTGAGCCCGTCGGCGGACGTGAGGAGGTTCCACGGCAGGAGCGACCCGAGCAGGACGAACGCGGCACCACCGAGCACGAGGAGCGTGCGCAGCAGGGGCCGCCGGTCGGAGCTGGTCTGGGTGAAGGCGGCCTGGGCGAGGAGCCGCCCCTCACCGTCGTCGGCACTGACCTCGAGCTCCCGGGTGACCGACTCCCCACCCTGCGGGAGTGGCGCGTCGACCGTCATCCGGGCCTGTCCGACACCTCCGGGGGGCGCGGTCACCACGGGCGGCGTGAAGGTCACCCGGGCCGTGCCGTGGGAGTCGACCGCCCCGAGACGCACGGCGAGCGGTCCCTGCCCCGCGGTGTTGTCGACGGCGACGGCGAAGGTCCCGTGGCGGGTGTCGGCCCGGGTGAGGTGACGTGGCGTCACGTGCAGCTCCGCCGTCGTGATCGGCGACGGCGTCATCGTCACCTCGAGCGACCCCGGTGCCTCGTGCTCGGTGACGCCGTCCCCGGCGACGACCGAGAAGGGTCGCACGACCGTCCGTCCGCGCGGGACCACCTCGGTGAGCTGGACGTGTCCGCGGGCCACGGCGACCTGGCCCGCCGGGACGAGGAGCCGCTGCGGGGCGAGGGTGATGACCAGGGCCCGGGCGGGGTCCCGACCCCCGAGGGCGAGCTCCACCGCCTCCCGGCCGCCGCGGTTGTCGACATGGACCTCGAAGTCCGCGGCGACCGCGTTCGTCACCCGCAGCTCGCGGGGCGACAGGTTCACCCCGACGGGCACCACCTCGGGCTCGGGCGAGGTGTGCTGGACGAGGGTGAAGGTGGCGGTGGACTCCCCGCCGTCGTTGGCGGCCGTGACCGTCAGCTGCCGCGTCGCGTCCTGCCCGGGGGCGGGAGCCGGGGCCATGAAGTGGCCGCGCACCTCGACGAGCTGACCGGCCGGCACCTGGACCACGCGCGGCACGAAACCGAAGCGCACGACGCCCTCGGGGTCGGCGCCGGAGAGCTCGAAGCTCTGCGGGAAGTTGGCCCGCCGGTTGTCGATCCGCACGGCGAAACGGGCGCGCGCCTCGTCGGTGAGCCGCAGGAGACGTGGCTGGACGTCCAGGGTGGCGGGCGGCCCGTAGGGGGCGACGGTGACCGTGACCGCCACGGGCACCCGCTGGTCCGGTGCGGACTCGGAGCACACCTGGAGGTGGACGGTGAGCCGCTGGGCGGGGACGAGCGCACCGTCGCGGATCCGCAGGCCGACCTCGAGGGTGCCCTCGTCGCCGGGCATGAGACGCAGCGGCGCGAGGCTCACCTCGAGCCAGTCCGGCGTCTCCTCCGCCTCGACGACGACGCCGTCCACCACCGAGGACCGGTTGGACACCCGTGCGGTCACCGTTCCCGGCTGCTCGGGGACGAGCGTGACCTCCGTGGTGACGGCGTGGACCTCGGGCGCCCGGGCGTCCGCCGGCGCGGTGCGGACGGCGGTCGCGGTCTCGCCCTGGGACGCTGGGGCCACGGCCTCGGCCGTCTCGACCGTGTCGATGGTGTCCGGCACCGTCGCGACGGCGGGGTGCCCGCCGATGGTCGTCGCGCCCGTGTCCCACCCGAGGTAGGTGTCGCAGGCGCGGCAGAACTGGGTTCCCTGCGGGTTCGCAGCCCCGCAGCTCTCGCACACGTCCTCGGACATCGACATCCCCGTGACCCCTCATCGGACCGCCTCGATCGTACCGCCGGCCGTGGCCGATCCTCCCTGCCCGAAGGGGCAGGGACACCTGCCCGGGCGGCCCGGGAGGCGCCGTCCCGCGGGGCTCCACGGCGATGTCGGTGGCCGCGGTTACCGTCGGACCATGCGCATCCTGCACACCTCGGACTGGCACCTGGGGCGCACCCTGCACGGGGTGGACCTCGTCGAGCACCAGTCCGCCTTCCTCGACCACCTTGTCGAGGTGGTGCGCCAGGAGCGCGTCGACGCCGTCCTCGTCGCCGGTGACGTGTACGACCGCGCGATCCCGCCCGTCGCCGTCGTCGACCTCCTCACCGACGCCCTGCTGCGGCTCACCGAGCTCACCCGCGTCGTGCTCACCCCGGGCAACCACGACTCCGCCACCCGGCTCGGCTTCGCGGCCCCGCTCTTCCGGGAGCGCCTGGCGGTGCGGGCGCGGGTGGAGGACCTCGCCCGGCCCCTCGAGCTGCCGTCCGCGGACGGCGGGTCCTGCGCGCTCGTCTACGCCCTGCCCTACCTCGACCCGGACACCACCCGTCACCGTCTCGCCGAGGAGGACGACGACGGCGCCCCGGCCGTCCCGGCGCGCTCGCACGAGGCGGTGGCCGCGGCCGCCATGCGACGGGTGCGCGCCGACCTCGCCTCCCGGCGTGCCACGGGCCCGCGCGTTCCCGCCGTCGTCATGGCCCACGCCTTCGTCGTCGGCGGGCGGGCCTCGGAGTCCGAGCGGGACATCCGCGTCGGGGGCGTCGACGCCGTCCCGCTCGACGTCCTCTCGGGCGCCGGCACGGACGGTCCGTCACCGGACTACGTGGCCCTGGGCCACCTCCACGGTCCGCAGCGGGTCGGGCCGCAGCCCGTGGCCGGGGAGCCGGGCACGCTCGCCCGGTACTCCGGCTCGCCGCTGGCCTACTCCTTCTCCGAGATGCACCACGCGAAGTCGAGCGTGCTCCTCGAGCTGGGGGCCGGCGGCGTCGGGCACGTCGAGCTCGTGCCCACGCCCTGCCCGCGGCGTCTGTCGGAGGCGTCGGGCAGCCTCGAGGAGCTCCTCTCCCCCGCCTTCGACGCCCAGGCGCAGGACTGGGTGCGGGTCGCGGTCACCGACACGGCACGGCCCCGCGACCTCTACGCCCGGGTGCGGGCCCGGTTCCCGCACGCGCTCGTCGTCCAGCACCGTCCCGCCGTGCCGCTCACCGGCGGCCCGGCGCGCGCCGTCACCGCGGCGAGGGACCCGCTCGAGGTGACGGCCGAGTTCGTCCAGGAGGTCACCGGCGGTGCTCCCACCGCTGCCGAGACCGCCGTGCTGCGTGCCGCCTACGAGGCGGCCCTCGCCGCCGAGAGGAGCGCCTGACATGCGCATCCACCACCTGAGCCTCGAGGCCGTCGGGCCCTTCGCCGGGCACCACGAGGTCGACCTCGACCAGCTCTCCGCCGGCGGGCTCTTCCTCCTCGAGGGGCCCACCGGCTCGGGCAAGTCGACCCTCATCGACGCCATCACCTTCGGTCTCTACGGCACCCTGGGCAGCCCCGCGCGCGACGACCGCCTCCCCTCGGCGCACGCCGCCGGCGCGGAGCCGGTCATCGAGGTCGTCTTCTCCACCGGTGCCGGCATCTACCGGGTGCGCCGCACCCCGGCCTTCCAGCGCCCCAAGCGCCGCGGCGAGGGCACCACCCGGCAGAACGCCACGGCCAGGCTGTGGCGCCTGGAGTCCGTCACGGACCCCTCCGGCGAGCCGCTGGCGACCACCACGCAGGAGGTGGGCACCGAGGTCCGGCGCATCGTGCGGCTGGACCGCAGCCAGTTCAGCCAGACCGTCGTGCTGCCCCAGGGACGCTTCTCCACCTTCCTGCGTGCCAAGCCGGACGAGCGCGCCGCCGTCCTCCAGGACGTCTTCGGCACCGAGGTCTACCAGCGGGTCCAGGACCAGCTCGTCGCCATGGCGCGAGAGGCGCGCAAGGAGCTCGAGGCCGCCCGCCGGGAGGTCACCGGGTGCGTCGGCAACCTCGGCTCCCTCCTTCAGGACGGCGACGAGTCCGTCGCCGTCCTCGAGCAGGCAGCCGCCGAGCTCGACTCCGCGGTGATGGAGGAGGCCGCGGCCGCCGTCGTCGCCCGCGCCGAGAGCGAGCGCGCCGCTGCGGAGGCGCGCCGTGAGGAGGCGCGCGCGGCCGAGCGGGCGGCCCAGCGTGCGCTCGACGCCGAGCAGGACCTCGCCCGGCGGGTCCGCCGGCGCCGGGAGCTGCTCGCCGAGCAGGAGCAGCTCGCGGCTCGCGCGGACGCCGTCACGGCGCTCGGGGAGGAGCTCGCGGCCGCGCGACGGGCCGCTGTGGCCGCCGGGGCGCTGCGTGCCGAGGCCGCGGCGCGAGCGGCCGTCGAGCACGCCGAGGACCAGCTCGCCCGGGTGTGCGCCGCCTCCGCCGACGGCCCCGACGCCGACCTCACCGACCTCGGGCTCGGCGCCCTGCGGGAGCTGGTCACCGCGCTCACCGGCGAGCGCGGAGGTCTCGTCGAGCTCCTCACGCTCGAGGCCGGTCTGGCCGCCCGCGAGACAGCGGTCGAGGCGGACGAGACCGCCCTCGCCGCGCGCCGCACCGCGCTGGAGGGACGCCGGGCGGCCCTCGCGTCGCGGCCCGGGCAGCGGGAACGGCTCTCGGAGGCGCTGTCACGGATCCAGCGCGAGGCGATGAGCGTGCCCGCCGCCGAGGCCAGGGTCGCCACCTGCCGCGCGGTGCGTGACGCCGCCCGCGACGTCGAGCAGCGGCTCACCCAGCTCGTCGCCGCCGAGGCCGCGGTCACCGCGGCCACCTCCGGCGCCACGACCGCCACCCAGGAGGAGCAGACCGTCAGGAGCCGGTGGATCGCCGGGATGTCGGGCAGCCTCGCCGCCGAGCTCGAGCCCGGCACGCCGTGCACCGTGTGCGGCGCCACCGAGCACCCCGCCCCGGCGCCCCGCTCCCCGGAGCACGCCACCGCGGAGGACGTCGACGCCGCCGCGGCACGTCGCGCGCGGGCGGAGGACGCCGTGAGCGCTGCCCGGGAAACCCGCGCCCAGGCCGAGGCCCGGCTCCGTGCCGCGCAGGAGGCCTCGGGCGGGACGGCCCTCGCCGACGCCGAGGAGTCCCTCTCGGCGGCCGAGCAGGAGCTCAAGGACGCGCGGGACGCCGTGCGCCTGGCCGCGCTGCACGAGCAGGAGCTCGCCGTCTTCGACGAGGAGACCGACACGCTGCGGGAGGCCGTCGGCCGGGAGGAGAACGCGCTCGCCGCCGCCACCGAGGAGCTCCGGGGCCGGCGCGCCGCACTTGCCGCCGACCGCGAGCGCTGCAGCCGTGGCTCCGCGGAGGCCGGCACCGTCGCGGACCGGGTCCAGCGGATCGAGACCCGGCTGGGCACGGCCCGCCGGGTGGTCGAGGCCCGCGACGCGCACCACGCCGCTCGCCGGCGCCAGGACGAGTCGGCCGCCGCGCTGGCGGCCGCGCTCACCGAGTCGCGCTTCACCGACGCCGCGGAGGCCACCGCTGCCCAGCTCCCCGCCACCCGGATGGCCGAGCTCGAGCGGGAGGTCGCCGAGCACGGCGGCGCGACCGCCCGGGTGCGCGAGTGCCTGGCCGAGGCCCCGATCGCCTCGCTCACCGGCGAGGAGGTGCCCAGGGTCGAGGAGGCGGAGGCCGTCCACACGGAGCGGCAGACCGCGCTGATCTCCGCCACCGAGCTCGCCGGCCGGGCCGCGGACTCCCTCACCCGGCTGCGCCGCTGCCACAGGTCCCTCAGCGAGGTCCTCGCGCGGCACCACGCCGTCACCGAGCGCGCCGCGCCCGTGCTGCGGATGGGTGAGCTCGCGGCCGCGGGCGAGGGCAACGCCCGCGCCACCACCCTGTCGACCTTCGTCCTCCTGCGCCGTTTCGAGGACGTCGTCGCCGCCGCGAACGACCGCCTCGCCGTCATGTCCGACGGCCGCTACTCCCTCACCCGGATCGACGAGCGGGAGGGGCGCTCCCGCAAGGCCGGCCTCGGCCTCACCGTCCACGACCACGTCACCGAGACCACGCGCGACCCGCACACCCTGTCCGGAGGGGAGACCTTCTACGTCTCGCTCTGCCTGGCCCTAGGCCTGGCGGACGTCGTCACGAGCGAGGCCGGCGGCATCTCCCTCGACACGCTCTTCATCGACGAGGGCTTCGGCTCGCTCGACCCGCACACCCTGGACGGCGTGCTCGGTGAGCTGAGCCGCCTCCAGGCCGGGGGCCGCGCCGTCGGCATCGTCAGCCACGTGAGCGAGCTCAAGGAGCGCATCGCCGACCGCATCGAGGTCCGCCGGCTGGCCTCCGGTGCCTCGACGCTCACCGTGCGGGCCTGAGGGTCAGCCCCGCAGCTCGCGGGCGAGCACCTCACGCTCGACGATGTCGTGCCACAGGAGGTCGTGCTCGGCCGCGCGGTCCACGGCGGCGTCGTCCGTGAGCGCGGCCGTCACGGCCTCCTCGGCCCCCGGCTCGTCGACGTGGATGCTCACGACGTCCGACCACGGGACGATCGCCCGCACCTCGACCGCGCTGGGAAGCTGGTCGTCGCCCTCCTGCCACGGGCGCGCACGCTCGGGGACGACGACGCCGGAGTCCGGCACGTCGGCCGCGACGACCACCCGACGGGGCACCGCGGAGGACGCGGCCCGCAGGTGGACGACGCTCTCGTCGGCGGCGGCGAGCATCGCGCTCGCCTCCAGGCCCTCGTCGTCCTCGTCCGGCAGCGCGCGCCGCAGCTCGGCGGTCACCGCGTGCGCCCAGCGCGGCGGCAGACCGGCCGGTCGGCTGAGGTCCGCGCTCGTGGCCGGCAAGTAGATCCGCATACCGGCATTCTTCCGCACGGACGTACGAAAGCGCGTCATCCCGCGCCGGTGCGGCCCGCCCGGAGAACGCGCCCCGGTGTCCTGCGTCGTCGGCGTCCGGCCCGGGAGTCGGCCGCCGGTCCGGCTACCCGCTCGGCGAGGTCCCGCAGGGCCGTACGCGCCCTGCTGCCGGGCGCGACCTCCGCGAGCGTGGCGCCGCGCAGCACGGCGCGGTCGAGCGCGGGCCGGTCGTCGGGCACGAGCACCGGCGCGCTCACCCCGGCGAAACGGGCGAGGGACTCGACGACGGCCTGCTCCGGGCTCGCGCCCGTCGCCGAGCCACGGACCCGGTTGACGACGACCACGCGCTGGGCGTGCGGCGCGGTGACCCCCGACTCGGTGAGCTCCTGCAGTGCCATGACGAGACGGTGCATCCCGACCGGCTCACCGGCACCGACCACGACGACGACGTCCGCCGCCCCCAGCGCCGACAGTGCCGCCTGGTGGCGGCGCGGGGCGATGCCAGAGGTGAGGCCACCGACCGGGTCGTCGATCCCCGCCCCGACGTCCACGACGGTCCACCCGGCCAGCTCCCGGGCCCGCTCCCACACGACGTCGAGCGAGGCGGCGGGCAGCTCGCGCCACCGGTCGGCCCGCGTGAGACCGGTGAGGAGCCGCGGCCCGCGCTCCAACCGTCGCGTGAGGGAGCGAAGGGACTCGGCGTCGAGCCGCCCGTCGCCCGCGAGACGGGCGGCAGCAGCGAGGCCGGCGGTCTCGTCGAGGACACCGAGCACCTGCGTGACGCTCGGCGCCTCGGTGTCGGCGTCCACGAGCAGCACCTCGCCGCGGTCGCTGAGCTCCTGGGCGAGGTTGACGGCCACGGTTGTGCGTCCGGGCGACCCCCGTGGCCCCCACACGACGGCGACCCGGCCGGCCGCGTCGCCGGTGTCCTCGGCGGCGTGGACGGGCAGGGCCGGCGTCGCGACGACGGCCGGCTCGCTGCCGGCGAGCTCGGCGACCACCCGTGCCCACTCCGCCGCGCCCGCGGCCTCCCACGTCACCGTCGTCGCGCCCAGGGCCCGGCACCGCTCGGCGTCGTCCTCGGCAGCGACGAGGACGGTGCGCACCCCGCTGCCGGCCAGCTGGCGCAGCACCGGCCGGTCCAGTCCCGGCAGCTCGGCCGACAGGACGGCGAGGGAGCCCAGTCCGGCCAGACCGGCGGCCACGACCTCGGGCACGTCGGCGCAGCGGCGCACCACCTGCAGCCCGGTGCCGGGGGCGTCGAGCAGGGAGACGAGCGCGGCCTCGTCCGGGCCGGTGAGGGCGAGGAGCACGCCGGTCGTCACGGGCCGCCGCCCGGGACCGGGACTACGACGATCTGCCCCTCCCCGCTCTGTGCGGCGAGGACAGCGGGCAGCTCCTCCTGCGGGACGAGGACCTGGACGGCGGAGCCGCCGGCACCGGCGAAGAGTGAGTCCGCCTCGAGCAGGTCGGAGACGAGGAGCCCCTCGGCGAGCAGGCGCGGGGGTTCCGGCTCGCTGTCCTCCTGCAGCCCGGGCAGGGCGGGAGCCGTCACCCACAGGTCGACGGCCGCCCCCTTGACGACGCCGCTGGGGGCGGCGCCCGGCAGGCCGACGACGACCGGGCGCAGGTCCACCTCGGCCGAGCTGCCGACGGCGGCAGCCGGCACGAGCTCCCCGGCACCCACGACCCTGGTGACGACGGCGTCGTCGGGAAGGTCCGCGCCCGCGACGACGTAGGCGTCGGCGAGGCCGTCGGGCCGCACGGCGTGCGGGCGCAGCTCGGCGTCGGCCAGCCGGTCGCCGGGCGTCAGCGCCTCGACGGCGAGGAGGACGTCGGTCGTGCGGTCGGCCCGGGCGACCGCCCAGCTGCCGAGCGCCACCGAGGCGGCCACGAGGAGCACGCCCACCCCCAGGCGCGGGTCGCGCCAGCTGGGACGTCTCAGCCGCTGTGCCCCGTCGTCGTCGCTCATCGCACTCCCCTCCGCGTGCTTGGGCCTATGGTGCCCGCTCGATGCGGGCCGCGGGCGCGTTCTCCACAGCGTTCTGTCCCGACCCGCCTGTGCACAGGGTGGACCGCCGGTCCCCGCGCCGGTGACAGAATGGGCCTATGGCGCGCTTCCTCACCCTCGCGGACGTCGCGGAGGAGCTGTCGGTGTCTGTGGCCCAGGCCCGCTCCCTCGTGCGCTCGGGCGACCTCCCCGCGATCCAGGTGGGTGGGCGCGGCGTGTGGCGCGTGGAGGCCGTGGTCCTCGAGGAGTACATCCAGCGGCAGTACGCCCGCACCCGGTCGGCCCTGGCCCGCGGGGAGGACCTCGGCGACTGAGCCCGCCGGGTCAGGCGGTCTGCACCGCCAGCACGTGCGCGAGCGCGACGGCGACGGCGGTGCCCGGCCCGGCCTCGACGTCGACGTGGTCGGCCGCGACGCGCGTGATGCGGCCCCGGTAGTCACCGGCCGTCGTCCGCACGACGACCTCGCTCTGCTCCCGGGCCACGGCGCGCAGCACGTGCGTCAGCCGCAGGCGCCGCTCGACGACGGGAGCCTCGGGCGCCGCCGCCCCCAGTGACCGGGCCGCGGCCACGGCGGAGGTGGGCACGAGGACACGGCGCCCGGCGTCGCCCACGAGGAGCCACTGCACGGCGGCGTCGAGGACGGTGCCGCGGACGTCGCTCCCGTCGCGCAACCGCAGCGACACCTCCCCGCCCTGGCGGGCGCGGAGGCGGTCGGCGAGGGACACCTGCGCCTGCTCGGCCTCGGCGAGGTCGGCGACCTCCTCGTCCTCGGCCAGCCGCGCCGCCTGGAGGAACTGGCGCTCGAGGTCGTCGAAGAGGGCTTCCCACCGCATCGGCCCACGGTAGTGCCCGTCCACACCCGGCGCTTCCCTCTGGACAGCGGCCCCGCGGAAGCGTACACATGTGAGCCAAGCCACATCAAACGACGTCAAACGTCATCATCCGACACCACTCGGAGGCAACCGATGCTCCGCACCGCCGCCCTGGCCGCTGCCGCGCTCGTCGCGTCGGTCCTGCTCGGCCGCTGGTCCGTGGAGCTCGGGGCGCGCGGGGTCGCGCGCGTGGACGAGGCCGTCGCGCTCGGGACCGCGGCGGGCGGCACGCTCGTCGCGGCCTGGTACGCGCTCACGGCCGTCGCCCTCCTCCTCGCCCAGCTGGCCGAGCTCGGCCGGCGCGCCCCGCGCCTCGCCCGCGGCCTGCGGGCCGCCGTCGGCGTGGCAGGGGCACCGGTCCTGCGCCGCGCCGCGGTGCTCGGCGTCGGCGCCGGACTGGCGCTGGCGTCCGTGCCCGCGAGCGCGGGCCCCGCGGCGGACGACACGGTCCCCCACGACCTGCGGCCGGGGGTGGGCTCCCTGTCGGCCCCGAGCGCGGCGCCACCGGAGGAGGTGCCCGGCGCGGAGGAGACGGCGCAGGGGGCGACGTCCGTGCCGGAGCCCTCGGCGCCGGCGGACGAGGGCCCCGAGGAGCCCGCCGGCCCGCCGAGCACGCCGTCCCCGCGGCCGGACGTGCCCTCGGGCGCACCGCCGGAGGACCGGGACGCGGCCGCCCCGTCGGAGGACCGGGACACTGCCGCCCCGTCGAGCGAGCAGGGCACCGCCGCCCCACCCACGGTCGCGGCCGTCTCCGGCACCGGCGCAGCGGCGGGCACCCCCACGCCACCCCCGCACTCGGCCTTTGCACGCGAGGCGGACCGCGGCACCGCGAGGTACGTCGTCGAGCGCGGCGACTCGCTGTGGTCGATCGCGAAGGCGCACCTGGGCGAGGGCGCCACCGACGCCGAGATCGCGGCCGAGTGGCCGCGCTGGCACACGACGAACCGCGCCGTCATCGGCACGGACCCCCATCTCATCCACCCGGGCCAGGCTCTGCTGGCCCCCGACCCCGAGGAGCAGCGATGACCACGCTCGCCCCACCACTCGCCTCACCGGCACCCCCGGTCATGTCCGGGCTCGAGGACGCCCGCACGTGGGACCGGGTGCGCTTCAGCGCGGAGACGCCGGCCGAGGCCGCCGACCCACCCCCCGAGGGGGCCGAGCTCAGCGGGCTGCCGCCCGTCGGCCCGTGGGCGGGCACGCTCGTGCGCGCAGCGGTCGAGGTGCTGACGGGCAGCCGGCCCACCGCGCAGCTGGCCCGCTGGCTCAGCGCCGAGCTCTACGAGTCGCTCGCCCGGCGGGCCGGGCTGGCCGTGCGGATCCTCGGCCGCCCGAACCCCGCGCTGTGCGCGCGGGTGCGCAAGGTGCGCTGCACGGAGGTGCGGCCCGGGGTCCACGAGGCCGCCGTCGTCGTCCACGACGGGGTGCGGATCCGGGCCGCAGCCGTCCGGGTGGAGTGCCACCGTGGCCGGTGGCGGGCCACCGCCCTGGAGATCGGCTGAGCGGCTACCGGCCGAGGAGGTCGGCGAAGTCGGGGACGGCGTCGAACTCGTCGGCCGCGGCGGCGCGTGCCGGGCGGGCGGCCACCTTCTCGGCGAGCTCGCGGCCGGCGCGCCCGATGCGCGCGGGCAGCGGGCTCACGTCGTCACCGTGCCCGGCCCAGTCGTCGGTGGCCGCGAAGACGGCCGTGCTGACGACGTCGGCGTGGAGGTAGGCGAAGAGCGGGCGCATGGCGTACTCGGTGGCCAGGGAGTGCCGCGGCGTCCCGCCGGTGGCGCCGATGAGGACCGGCACCTCACGCAGGGCGTCCTTGTCGATGACGTCGACGAAGGACTTGAACAGTCCCGAGTAGCTCGTCATGAAGACCGGGGTGACGGCGACGATCGCGTCGGCGCCGGTGACGGTCTCCAGCGCGGTGCGCAGCTCCCCGGCGGGGAAGCCGGTGAGCATGGCGTTGGTGATGTCCTGGGCGAGGTCGCGCAGCTCGATGGTCACGACCTCGGCCGCGACCCCGCGCTCGGTGAGCGCGTCGGTCGTGGCCTGGGCGAGCCGGTCGGCGAGCATCCTCGTCGAGGAGGGCTGGCTGAGGCCGGCGGAGACGACGGCGATGGTGCGGGTGGTCATGTCTGTTCTCTCCTCGGTGGTCACAGGCCGAAGGCGGCACCGCGCGTGGCGGTGGCGGCGGCCTCGTCCTCGGCGCGGCGGCCGGTCCAGCGGTCCTCGCCGGCGACGTGCGCGTCGCCGGCCTTGCCCTCGGCCCGGGCCTTGGCCACGCGCTCGGCGTGGCTGGGCGGGTTCGAGGGGATGTGCGCCGGGCGCTTGGACTCGTTGATCTCCCGCAGGGCGGGGACGATCTCCTCGGCGAGGATGTCGATCTGCTCGAGGACGGTCTTGAGCGGCAGGCCGGCGTGGTCGACGAGGAAGAGCTGGCGCTGGTAGTCCCCGACGTGCTCGCGCATGGTGGCGTACCGGTCGATGACCTGCTGCGGCGAGCCGACGGTCAGCGGGGTCTCCCGGGTGAAGTCCTCCATCGTCGGGCCGTGGCCGTAGACGGGGGCGTTGTCGAAGTACGGGCGGAACTCGTTCCACGCGTCCTGGGAGTTCTTCCGGGCGAAGAACTGCCCGCCGAGCCCGACGATCGCCTGGTCGGCGCGGCCGTGGCCGTAGTGCTCGTAGCGCTGGCGATAGTACCGGACCATGCGCTCGGTGTGCTCGAGGGGCCAGAAGATGTTGTTGTGGAGGAAGCCGTCGCCGTAGTACGCGGCCTGCTCGGCGATCTCCGGGGTGCGGATCGAGCCGTGCCACACGAAGGGCGGCACGCCGTCGAGGGGGCGCGGGGTGGCGGTGAAGCCCTGGAGCGGGGTGCGGAACTTGCCCTGCCAGTCCACCACCTCCTCCTCCCACAGGCGGCGCAGCAGCGCGTAGTTCTCCACGGCGAGGTTGACGCCCTGGCGGATGTCCTTGCCGAACCACGGGTACACCGGGCCGGTGTTGCCGCGGCCCATCATGAGGTCCATGCGGCCCTCGCTGATGACCTGGAGCATCGCGTAGTCCTCGGCGATCTTCACCGGGTCGTTCGTCGTGATGAGCGTCGTGGCCGTGGACAGGGTGATGTTCTTCGTCCGCCCGGCGAGGTAGCCGAGCATCGTCGTCGGGGACGACGCGACGAAGGGCGGGTTGTGGTGCTCGCCGGTGGCGAAGACGTCCAGCCCCGCCTGGTCGGCGTGCTCGGCGATGGTGAGGATGGCACGCACCCGCTCCGTGTCGTCCGGCGTGCGGCCCGTCGTCGGGTCGGTGGTGACGTCACTGACGGTGAAGATTCCGAACTGCATGTCGTGCCAGCCCCTCAAATTCGATGCGTTTGCATGTACGCCCGGTCCAACGGGTGAGGCCGCCCTTCTATTCCGGCCGCGCTGAGGCCTCCGTCACCGGCACGCGCGAACGCCCCGCACTGCCATGCAGTGCGGGGCGTCCGTGGGTGTCAGCGCCTCTTGGAGGCCTTGGCGGCGCGGCGCCGGGCCTCGCGGTTGCCGGCGCCCGCGGCGGCCTGAGCGGCTCCGGCGTCCCCGCTGCCGGCGGCCGCGCCCTTGGCACCGTCGGTACGGACGGTGGGCCGGGTGTCGCCGTCGGCGGACGGGGCGGTGTAGGTGAGCGAGGTGGGCCGCTGCGGCTCCTCGAGCCCGACGATCTGCGGGCCGCCACCGAAGGCCGCGGGGGCCGCGGGCGCGTCCTCGCCCGGCGCGCCGTCCGCGGACCGGTTGGCGGTCACGGACTTGGCGCCCGCACGGCGCCCGGAGGGCTTGCCGTCGGCCGCACCGTCAGCGGAGGCGCTCGCAGCGGTGGCACCGAGCCGGGCACCGGCAGCGGTCTGCGCGGCCGCGTCGGCGGTCACGCCGCCCTGGCCGTTGCCCGCCTGCGCGTCCCCCGGCTGCTGGACCTTGACCTCGAGGTTGAAGAGGTAGCTGACCGCCTCCTCCTTGATGGCCTCGTTCATGGCCTGGAAGAGCTGGTAGCCCTCGCGCTGGTACTCCACGAGCGGGTCACGCTGGCCCATGGCGCGCAGCCCGATGCCCTCCTTGAGGTAGTCCATCTCGTAGAGGTGCTCGCGCCACTTGCGGTCGAGGACCGAGAGGACCACGCGCCGCTCGAGCTGGCGCATGACGGCGGGGGTGAGCTCCTCCTCGCGACGCTGGAAGGCGAGGTGGATGTCCGAGCGCAGCTCCTCGACGAGCATGTCGGCGCTGAGCCGGTTCTGCCCACCGGCCTCCTCGATGACGTCCTCGGCGGTGATGGAGACGGGGTAGACGCGGGCCAGCTCGGCCCACAGCGTCTCCAGGTCCCACGTCGCCGAGTCCGGCGAGGCCGTGTACTCGCGGACCAGCGCGGAGACGGCGTCGTCGAGGAAGCTCTGGACCTGGTCCTCGAGGTCCTCGCCCTCGAGCACCCGGCGGCGCTCCTCGTAGACGACGGTGCGCTGGCGGGACAGGACGTCGTCGTACTTGAGGACGTTCTTGCGGATCTCGAAGTTGCGGCCCTCGACCTGCGCCTGCGCGGAGGCGATCCCGCGGGAGACCATCTTCGCCTCGAGGGGCATGTCGTCGGGGAAGGCGGAGCCGTCCATGACGCGCATGGCGAGCCCGGAGTTGAACAGCCGCATGAGGTCGTCCTCCATCGACAGGTAGAACCGGGACTCGCCCGGGTCGCCCTGTCGGCCGGAGCGGCCGCGCAGCTGGTTGTCGATGCGGCGCGACTCGTGGCGCTCGGTGCCCAGGACGTACAGGCCGCCGAGCTCGACGACCTCCTCGTGCTCCGCGGCCACCGACGCCTTGGCCTCCTCGAGGGCCTCGGGCCACGCGGCCTCGTACTCCTCGGGGCTCTCCTCGGGGTCGAGCCCACGCTGGCGCAGCGTGTCGATCGCGATGTGCTCGGCGTTGCCGCCGAGCATGATGTCGGTGCCGCGGCCGGCCATGTTGGTGGCGACGGTGACGGCACCCTTGCGGCCGGCCATCGCGACGATGGCCGCCTCACGGGCATGGTTCTTCGCGTTGAGGACCTCGTGCGGGACGCCCTTGCGCTTGAGCAGGGCGGAGAGCAGCTCGGACTTCTCCACGCTCGTCGTGCCGACGAGGACCGGCTGGCCCTTGGCGTGGCGCTCGACGATGTCCTCGACGATCGCCTTGTACTTCACCTGGGCGTTCTTGTAGATGAGGTCGGGCTGGTCGATGCGCTGCATGTCCCGGTTGGTCGGGATGGGCACGACGCCGATGCTGTAGGTGCTGGAGAACTCCGCCGCCTCGGTCTCGGCGGTACCGGTCATACCGGAGAGCTTGTCGTAGAGGCGGAAGTAGTTCTGCAGGGTGATTGTGGCGAGCGTCTGGTTCTCCGCCTTGATCTGCACGCCCTCCTTGGCCTCGATGGCCTGGTGCATGCCCTCCGAGTAGCGGCGCCCGGCCAGCACGCGGCCGGTGTGCTCGTCGACGATGAGGACCTCACCGTCGGTGACGATGTAGTCCTTGTCCCGCTTGAACAGCTCCTTGGCCTTGAGGGCGTTGTTGAGGAAGCCGATGAGCGGAGTGTTGAGGGACTCGTAGAGGTTGTCGATGCCGAGGTGGTCCTCGACCTTGGCGATGCCGGGCTCGAGGACACCGACGTTGCGCTTCTTCTCGTCGACCTCGTAGTCGTCGTCGCGCTTGAGGCGCGTCGCGAGGCGCGCGAACTCGGCGTACCACTTGTTGGAGTCGCCGGACGCGGGCCCGGAGATGATGAGCGGGGTGCGGGCCTCGTCGATGAGGATGGAGTCGACCTCGTCGACGACGGCGAAGTGGTGGCCGCGCTGGACGAGCTCGTTGGTGGACCAGGCCATGTTGTCGCGCAGGTAGTCGAAGCCGAACTCGTTGTTCGTGCCGTAGGTGATGTCGGCCTCGTACTGCTTGCGGCGCTCGTCGGGCTTCTGGCCGGACAGGACGACGCCGGTGCTGAGCCCGAGGAAGCGGTAGACGCGGCCCATGAGCTCGGCCTGGTAGCTGGCGAGGTAGTCGTTGACGGTGACGACGTGGACGCCCTTGCCGGTGAGCGCGTTGAGGTACGCCGGGAGCGTGGCGACGAGGGTCTTGCCCTCACCGGTCTTCATCTCCGCGATGTTGCCGAGGTGGAGGGCCGCGCCGCCCATGACCTGGACGTCGAAGTGCCGCTGGCCCAGGGTGCGCCTGGCCGCCTCACGGACCGTGGCGAAGGCCTCGGGCAGCAGCTCGTCGAGGGTCTCCCCCGCGGCGAGCCGCTCCTTGAACTGGTCCGTCTCGGCGCGCAGCTCGGCGTCGGTCAGACCGCTGACGCTCTCCTCCAGCGCATTGACCTGGTCGGCGATCGCGGTGAGCTGCTTGAGCACCCGTCCCTCGCCCATGCGCAAGATCTTGCTGAGGATCGAAGCCACGCGGTTCCACTCCCGGTTCGACAGTCGGCGCCGTTGACGGCGTCGGGCGCACCGTCGGTGCGCACGCCTGCCGTCAATGGTAAGCGTCTGCGTCCGTCTGCCGAACCCCGTCCAGTTCCGCTCCCAGCGGACGGGCGAGGTCACCGCCCGCGGCGGCGTCCATGGCGACGGCGTGGGCACCCAGCCACCGCGCCATCGTCGCGAGCTCGGCCGCCAGCTCCGCGACGACGACGGCGGGTGCGGGCCAGGTGGCGGCGTCACCTGGCCGGGGCTGCTCGAGGAAGGCGCTGCGCACGAGGAGCCGCGCCGTGTCGCGGTCGTGCTTGAGGTCGACCCGGGCGACGAGGTGCTCCCCGAGGAGGAAGGGCAGGACGTAGTAGCCGTGGGTGCGCAGGTGGGCGGGGGTGTAGATGCCGATGCGGTAGTGCATGCCGAAGAGCTCGAGGAGGCGGCGCCGCTCGAAGACGAGGGGGTCGAAGGGCGCGAGGAGTGCGCGGGCCGGGGTGCGCCGGGGGACCCGGGCGGCGGCGTGCATCCAGGTGGGCCGGTCCCAGCCGGTGACGGTCACGGGGAGGAGCTCGCCGGTGTCGACGAGCTCGTCGACCGCGCGGCGGGTGACGCGCTGGCCGAGGCGGAAGTAGTCGGCGAGGCAGCGCAGCGTGCCCACGCCGTGGGCGCGGGCGGAGATCCGGACGAGCTCGCGGACGGCGTCCTCGGCGCCGGCGCGGGCCGATCGCGGACGTGCGGCGGCAGCACCCGCCCGGTGAGGTCGTAGACGCGCTCGAACTGGGCGTTGCGGCGGGCGGCGGTCAGCTCTCCCGCGTCGAAGAGCGTCTCGAGGGCGGTCTTGGCCGCGCTCCAGCGCCAGCCCCAGCCCTCCCCGCGCTCGGTGTAGCGCGCGTCGACGAACGCCTCGACCTCGCGGCCGGTCAGCGGCCCGCGCTCGGCGACGACCTCGCGCGCGAGCGCCAGCAGGCCGGGGTGGCGCTCCTCGAGGACGGCGGGGTCCATGCCCGCCCAGCGCCGACGCGTCCCCGCGACGAGCGGGTAGGTCTCGACCGGCAGGTAGGAGGCCTCGTGGGCCCAGGCCTCGACCATCCGCCGCGGCGCGCGGCCCGAGGCACGGTCGAGGAGCGCCGTGTCGTAGGGCCCCAGGCGGGCGAGGAGCGGGAGCAGGTGCGCGCGGGCGAGGACGTTGACCGAGTCGATCTGGAGCAGCCCGATGCGGTCGAGGGTGGCGGTGAGGTGGCGCATCGTCACGGCCTGCGGCCGGGGGCGGTCCAGGCCCTGGGCAGCGATCGCCACCCGGCGGGCCTGGGCGAGGCTCAGCGTGCGCGTCACCCGGGTGACGCTACCGGGCCGGGCGCGACGGCGGGCCGCGACGTGTGCCGCGGCCCGCCGTCGTCGTGCTCGTCAGTCCTGGGCGTGCATCTCGTGGTTGAGCCGGATGATCCCGTACGTCCAGCCGTGGCGGTGGTAGACCACGCAGGGCTGCTTCGTCTCCTCGTCGATGAAGAGGTAGAACGGGTGGCCGACCAGCTCCATCTCGTAGAGGGCCTGGTCGACGGTCATCGGGGTGGCGTCGTGCAGCTTCTGGCGCACGATGACCGGCGAGTCCCCGAGCTGTGCCTCGACGGCGACCCCGGGCTCGGTGGGCGGGGTCGGCGCGCTGGGCGCCTCCTCCTCGACGACCTCGGGGAGGGTGTCGGGCATGGGCGTCGGCACCTTCGCGGCGTCGCGCCGGTGGTGGTTCTTGCGCCGGTCGCGTGACCGGCGCAGGCGCTCCATGAGCTTCGTCGTCGCCATGTCCAGGGCGGCGTACCGGTCGTCCGCGGCGGCCTCCGCCCGGACGGTCGGGCCCCGGTCGATCACCGTGAGCTCCACGCGCTCGGCCTGGTCGGCCAGCCGGGGGTTCTGCTCCCGGGTGATCTCCACCTCGATGCGGTGCGCGCGGGGGGCGAGCTGCTCGACCTTCGAGAGCTTGTCCTCCAGGTGCGTGCGGAAACGCTCCGCGACCTCGGTGTTACGGGCAACAACGGCGATGTCCATGGTGACCTCCGTAGAGAGAGTGGAACCTAGTCGGTTCCTGGTGCGTCCCGCCGGCTGTGGCGGGTGAGGAAGCTGCCTGGCACCTCCTCTCCTCGCAGCTCGCGGACCTCCGGCAGTGGCCGGCGGGGCGAGAGGGCGTCCATACATGAACGTTAGTCGAGGTTCGCTCCGCTGACCTGGGATGCCGGTCCCAGCCTCTGCCGCGCGGGCGGTGGCGGCGTCCGGCCCGGCGGTGGGGTGGCCGCGAGGACGAGCGCGCCCGCCACGCGGGAGCCGGCGGCGACGAGCGCCCGCGCGCAGGCGGCGAGGGTGGAGCCGGTGGTGAGGACGTCGTCGACGAGGACGACGACGTCACCCCGGGCAGGACCGGCCAGCACCCGGACGGCGTCGCCCCGGTTGCGGGCACGCGCCCGGACGCCGAGACCGGACTGGTGGCGCCGGCCGCCGTGGCGCCGCAGGAGGTCCGCCGACCGCACCGCCCGCCCCGGCGCGACGGCACCGGACGCGGCGAGCCCGGCGGCGACGGCGTCGGCGAGGTCCCCGGCGACGAGCGCCCCCCGCAGCCGGCGCCGCAGCCCGGAGGGGGCGGGCACGACGACGACGTCGCCGGCGCCGTCCAGCACGAGGTCGGGGTCGTGCGCCCATACGCCGGCGCCGCGAGCGGCACGCTCGAGGAGCACCCGGGCGACGTCCGCGCGGCCGGTTCGCTTCCACGCGACGACGAGCCCGCGGACCGGGCCGGCGTAGTCGGCGAGGGACCACACCGGCAGCAGCGGTCCGGCGTCCCCGGGCAGGGAGAGCATGGGCGCGTCCCAGTCGCTGCGGACCGGGGTGAGGGAGACGAGCTCGCGGCAGGCGTGGCAGACCGCGACGTCCCAGGCGCCGCAGCCGGCGCAGTCCGCGGGCAGCACGAGGGCGAGGGCCTCGGCCAGGGCACGCGCCGAGCGTGCGGAGGTGGCGGGACGGCCGGGCGAGGGGCGTGCCATGGCACCAGCGTGGGCCGGGGTGGCTGCGGGCCGCCGGGCGCGGAGCGCCGAGGACTCGTCCGGCTGCTCGGACGGGCGCTGTGGAGCAGCGGTGACCGGCCTGCGGGACGAGCCGGGGACGCGGGAGCCGGCTGTCGGCGGAGTCGTGGCCGGGGGTGCCAGCCGGGGTGGCGGGGTGGTGGCCGGAGGTCAGCCGGGGGTGTCAGCCGGGGCAGACGGGGTGGTGGCCCGGGTGTCAGCCGGGGCAGACGGGGTGTGGCCGGGGCGTCAGCCGGGGTAGGCGGGGTCGCGGACGTCGCTGGCGGTGAGGGTCCAGCCCAGACCGTTGCGCTCGTACAGCTCCCCGGCCTCGGTCCCGACGAGGATCGTCCGGTCCCCGGTGGCGGCGGTGAGCCGGGTGGCGTCCGCGACGGGCGGCAGGTCGGTGGTGGGCCCGCCGATCGTCACGAGGTGGACGGCCACGGCCGGCTCCCCGCCGCTCGTCCCGAGCACCCCGACAGTCTGCTCGTCCACCCAGGTGGCCGTGAGCGCGTCGGTGAGCGCCTCCCCCACGCGCACCGGGTCGCCGAGCGCGAGCGGCCGGGAGTCGGCGTCGCGCAGGACCGCCGCGACCTCGACGTGCGCGACGTCGTTGTTCCTCCGCACGACGACGGCGCGCGTGCCGTCCCGGGAGATGCGCACAGCGAGCACCCGCGCGCCCTCGAGCCAGCTCGCGTCGACCTCGGTGACGACGCCGTTGGGCTGGACCGCGCGCAGCCTGCCGTCCCCGGCGCGCGGCGTGGTCCACACCCAGCCGTGCCGGTCGACGGAGGGCGGGACGAGGTTGCTGCCCGTGAGGAGCAGCGCCCCGCCGTCGTCCTCGCTGGGGAGCCGCACGAGGCGGTCGGTGCCGTCGAGGACCACGGGGCGCCCGGCGGAGTCGTCGTACGGGAGCGCGGGCGAGCGCGGGTCGTCGACGATCGCCGACTCGGGGAGCGGGAGGAGCTCGGAGCCGGTGAAGCGCTGCACCTGCCCCTCCGCGACGACCAGCGGGTTGCCGGTGACGTAGGGGTTGCGCAGCAGCTGGGGCGCCTCCACCTCGACGGGCAGGCGGCTGCCGCCCACCCGCACGTCGACCGACTGGACCGCCGGGACCGTACGCAGCGACTCCTGGATCTGGGCGACCATGAGGGCGCGCTGCGCCGGGTCGGCGGCCAGCGGCTCGGAGGTGAGGTCGACGGTCGCGATGCCCTCGGCGACCGTGACGGAGTCCTCCCCCAGCCGGGTCCCGGTGGGCACGGCGGTGGTGACGCCACCGGCCAGCCACGGCGAGGGCCCCTCGAGGAGGTGGCGCACGATGAGCGTGGAGGCGCTGCGGTCCGGGTACCACCGCGCCTCGGGGACGAGCGCCTCGCCGTCGGGGCTGAGGAAGTAGAGCTGGTACTGGTCGTACTGGGCCTCGAAGACCACGGGCGAGACGAGGATGCCGTCGTCGAGGTCGACGATGCGCCACTGCCCGTCGGCGGTGCGGGCGAGGGTGAAGTCGAGCTCGATGACGGAGTCGGGTGAGGCCTCCGTGTAGCGGCCCTGGGCGTCGACGCTCGCGTCCGCCACGGCGCTGGCCCGCACGGCACCGTCCTCGGCCTGGGAGTAGGTGATGTCGCGGGCGGTGTAGACCCGCACCTGGGCGCGCGGGTTCCACGTCTCGGCGGCCGGCCCGGCGAGGTACTCGCGGGCGACGGCGAACTCGTCGCCCGCGCCGGCGGCCACGGCCCGGAGGAAGCCCTGGACGATCTGGTTGGCGGTCGCGTCCGGCGTGGGCCCGTAGGCGAGGAGGGCCACCGAGCTACCCGCCTGCGGGACGGGGTCCGCGGCGTTGACCGGCCCGGAGTCGGGCAGGCTCACGCAGCCGGCGGCGGTGAGGACGGCGGCCGTGACGGCGGCCGCGAGGCGGGCGGCCACCCGGCGGCGCGTGGGCGCGGCGGTCATCGGCCCCCCAGGTTCTCGAGGTCGGGCACGGAGGTGGGCCCGGCGGGGTCGTCGGCGGGGGCGACCGGCACCTCCCCGGGGTGGAGCGGGAGCGGGGAGGAGGAGATGACCAGACCGGCCCGCCGCGGCAGCGTGAGGCGGAAGGCGGCGCCCTCGTCAGGCCGGCCCCAGGCCTCCAGGGTGCCGCCGTGGAGACGGGCGTCCTCCAGGGAGATCGACAGGCCCAGGCCGGTGCCGCCGGTGGTGCGGGCGCGGGCCGGGTCGGCCCGCCAGAAGCGGTCGAAGACGTGGCTGGCGGCCTCCGGCGTCATGCCGGTGCCGTGGTCACGGACGACGACGGCGACGGCCACCTCGTTGACGCCCACCGCGATGTCGATGGGCCGGCCCTCCCCGTGCTCGATGGCGTTGACGAGGAGGTTGCGCACGATGCGGTCCACGCGACGCGGGTCCATGTCGGCGGTGCAGGGCCGGCCGGGGCCGGTGACGGTGACCCGTGAGCCGGTGCGCTCGGCGAGCGGCGCGGCCATCTCGACGGCGTGGGCGACGACGTCCTGCAGGTCGCGCTCCTCGACGTCGAGCAGGGCCGCTCCGGCGTCGAAGCGGCTGATCTCGAGGAGGTCGGCGAGCATCTGCTCGAAGCGGTCGAGCTGGGTCTGGAGCAGCTCGGCGGAGCGGCGCACGGCCGGGTCGAAGCTGTCCCGGTTGGCGTGGAGGACCTCGCTCGCCATCCGGATCGTCGTCAGGGGCGTGCGCAGCTCGTGGGAGACGTCGGAGACGAAGCGCTGCTGGAGGCGGGACAGCTCGGCCATCCGCTCGATCTGGTCCTGCAGGCTCTCGGCCATCTCGTTGAAGGTGCGCCCCAGGGTGGCGAGCTCGTCGTGCCCGTGGACGTCGAGCCGCTCGTCGAGGAGGCCGTCGGCGAGCCGCTCGGCCGTCCGCGCCGCCTGCCGCACCGGGCCGAGGACGCGCTGGGCGATGAACCACGTCATCGCGCCGAGGAAGATGAGCAGGACGACGGCCCCGGCGCTGAGGACCTGGATGACGAGGGTGAGGGTGTCCTCCTCCGGGGCGAGGGTGTAGACGGTGTAGAGCTCGTGGGTGCCGGCGACGGGGAGGGTGACCTCCGAGCCGACGATGATGCCCGGGCCCCCGCCCGTGCTCAGCGGCAGGGAGATCGACTGCCAGTGCTGCCCACCGTCCGCGACGGCCGCCCGCATCTCCTCGGTGAGGACGGCGCCGTCGAGGAGGCGCTCGGGGAGCACCGCGTCGTTGATGAGCACCTGCGCGGACTCCTCGGGGCTGCGCAGCAGCATGCTGCCGACGACCCCGCCGCCGCCCGCGCGGCTGCCCGCGACGAGGTCGTAGGCCAGCTCCTGGACCTGGGGGGCGGTGTTGGCGATCGCGGCGTCGAAGCTCTGCTGCGCCGATCGGGTGCGGGCCGTGGCGTCGGCGAGGATCTCGTCACGGCGCGCCTCGAAGAGGCCGTCGCGGATGGTGACGCTGACGACCGCACCGAGGAGGACGAGGGCCGCGACGCCGACGAGCACCGTCGTCGTCGAGACCCGCAGCCGCAGCGAGGAGCGCCAGCGGTCGACGACGCGACCGGCCCACCCGCGGGTGCCGGGCTCCTCCTGCGGCTCGAGCCTCACCGCTGCGTGCTGCCCGCCCGGTACCCGACGCCGCGGACGGTGACGACGACCTCGGGGTTCTCCGGGTCCTTCTCGATCTTGGCGCGCAGCCGCTGGACGTGGACGTTGACGAGCCGGGTGTCCGCGGCGTGCCGGTAGCCCCACACCTGCTCGAGGAGCACCTCGCGGCTGAACACCTGCCAGGGCTTGCGGGCCAGCGCGAGGAGGAGGTCGAACTCGAGGGGGGTGAGCGCGATCGGCTCCCCGTTCCGGGTGACCTGGTGGCCGGCGACGTCGATGGCGAGGTCCCCGATGGTGAGGCGCTCGGTCTGCGGGCCGGTCGTGCGGCGCAGCCGGGTCTTGACCCGCGCGACGAGCTCCTTGGGCTTGAAGGGCTTGGGGATGTAGTCGTCCGCACCGGCCTCGAGGCCCGCGACGACGTCGATGGTGTCGGACTTGGCCGTGAGCATGACGACCGGGACACCGGACTCCGCGCGGATGAGCTTGCACACCTCGATGCCGTCGATCCCCGGCAGCATGAGGTCGAGGAGCACGAGGTCCGGCTCCTCGGCGCGGAACATCTCCAGGGCCTGTGAGCCGTCGGGGCAGGTGACGGTGTCGTAGCCCTCGCCCTGCAGCACGATGCCGATCATCTCGGCGAGCGCGGTGTCGTCGTCGACCACGAGAATTCGAGCGTTCATGCCCACTATCGTCGCACCCACGGCGCCGAATCCGGTGAGCCCCGGGTCATGTCGTGCACCACCGCCCCGGGTCGGCACCCGTCCGTGGCACGATGACCGCTGAGAGTGCGGAGGGATCGATGAGCCAGGAACCAGGCCAGCCAGAGCCGGCGTCCCAGCCGTTCGGTGTGCCCGCACCCGATCAGTACGGGCAGTACGGGCAGTACGGCCAGTACGGGCAGCCGCCGGTGCCACCACCGAGGCAGGACGGCGGGCAGCCGGTCCCGCCCCCCGGCGACTACGGGCAGTACGGCCAGCCCCTCCCGCCGCCGGGGCAGTACGGCCAGTACGGCCAGTCCCCCGGGCAGGGCGGCTACTACGGCCCCGGCTTCGTCCCGACGGCGGTGCAGCCCGGCATCATCCCGCTCCGCCCGCTCACCCTCGGGGAGATCTACGACGGCGCCTTCCGCGCCATCCGCAGCAACCCGCTCGTGATGTTCGGGCTGGCGATCATCGTCGTCGGCCTCGGGGCCGTCGTCCAGCTCGCCTTCACCGCCGCGGCCTTCGGCCGGATCGAGCGTGCCGCCCAGGCGGGCGTCGTCGAGCTCGAGGCCTTCTTCAGCGTCGGGTCCATGGCCGGCGTGCTCCTCAGCTCCGCCGCCGTCAGCCTCGCGACCCTGGTCCTCGAGGGCCTGGCGATCCTCTCGGTCAGCGAGTCCGTGCTGGGCCGCAAGATCACCCTGGCCGAGGTGTGGCAGCGGGCGCGGGGCCGCCTGTGGCGGCTCGTCGTCCTCTCCCTCCTCCTCGGCACCGCCGGGGTGGTGGCCGTCGTCGGCGCGACCGCGCTCGTCATCGCCCTCGCCGTCGCGCTCGCCGAGGTCTCGGGCGACGGCGTCCTCGTCCTCGTCGTCCTCGTACCCCTCCTCTTCCTGCTGCTGGCCGGCGTCCTCGCGTTCTTCGCCGTCCGGCTCATGCTCGCCACCTGCGTGATCATGCTCGAGGGGACCGGCGTCCTCGCCTCCATCGCCCGCTCCTGGCGCCTCACGCGCGGCAGCTTCTGGCGGCTCTTCGGGATCATGCTCCTCACCGTCGTCCTCGTGACGATCCTCGTGAGCATCCTGTCGGTGCCCTTCTCGATGCTCGGGACCGTCTTCGCGGTGCAGGGCGACATCACGCTGCCGCTCATCCTGTCCTCGATCGGTCAGCTCGTCGGCTCGGCGGTGTCCATCCCGGTCATGGCCGCCGTCCTCGCCCTCCTCTACATCGACGTGCGGATGCGCAAGGAGGGCCTGGACGTCGAGCTCGCCCGCGCGGCGCAGGACGGATGAGCGCGCGGCTGGGAGTGCCCGTCGAGCCGGACGCGGACGAGGCACGCCGCTGGGCGGAGGAGGAGCTCTCGCGCAGCGTCTACCACGACGAGCCGAACCTCCTCGAGCGTGCCTGGGCCTGGTTCCTCGAGCAGCTGCAGCGGCTGGTCGAGCTCGACGTGAGCGCGCCGTCCACTCTCGTCCCGCTCCTCGTCGTCGTCGGGGCCGCCGTCCTCCTCGCCGTCGTCCTCTACCTCGCGGGTCCCCTCCGGGCCCGCCGCCGCGGCACGCCGGGCACCTCCCACGCCGTCTTCGACGACGCCGACGCCACGAGCGAGGACCTCACGGCCGCCGCCGACGCCGCGGCCCGGCGCCGCGACTGGGCCCAGGCGGTCCTCATGCGCTTCCGCGCGGTCATCCGCTCCCTCGACGAGCGCGCGGTCCTCGACGACCGCCCGGGGTTCACCGCCCACGAGGCGAGCACCGCCGCCGCCCGCCTGCTGCCCGACTGCGCGGACGGGCTCGTGTGGGCCGGGCGTCTCTTCGACGACGTCTGCTACGGCTCGGCCACGCCCGGGCAGGCGGAGGACGCCCGCCTGCGCGAGCTCGCCGCCGCCGTCGCGCGCAGCCGGCCCGTCGGCCCGGTGGCCGTGGGCGCGACGTGGACGGCGGTGCGATGAGCACGGACGCCCTCACGCAGGAGACGCCCGCCCGCAGCCGGCGGCCGGTGCTGTTCCTCGTCGTCGCGGCGCTCGTCGCCGTCGCCGCGGTGGTCGCGATCGTCGTCGGCCGCGGGTCGACGTCCGCGGTGCCGCTCGCCCCGGACAACCCGCAGCCGGCCGGCGCGCAGGCCGCCGCGACGATCCTGCGCGAGCAGGGCGTGCGGGTCAGCACCGTCTCGACGACCGACGATGCCGTCCGGGTCGCCGGCCCCAGCACCACCCTGCTCGTCACGGCCACCGGGCGGCTCGACGACGACCAGCTCGCCGCCGTGCGCGACACCGGCGCGGACCTCGTCCTCGGCCAGCCCACCTTCCTGCCCGACCTCGAGCCGCTCACCGACCGGGTCGAGCCCTCCCCCGTGGGCAGCGACGTCCCCGTCGCCGCCGCGTGCGCGGACCCGGACGCGACCGCCGCCGGCACCCTGTCCCGCAGCGTCGGCGGTGTCGTGGCCCTGGGCGACGACGTCGAGCTCTGCTTCCCCACCGCCGAGGGCGCCGGTGCGCTCGCCACCTGGGAGCAGGACGGCCGCGACGTCGCCGTGCTCGCCGACGCCACCCTCCTGAGCAACGAGCACCTCGCCGACGCCGGCAACGCCGCCCTCGTGCTGCGCCTGCTGGGCGGCAACGAGGAGCTCGTCTGGTACCTGCCGACCGTCGGGGACACCGTGGGCGACGACGGCGCCGGCACCGGTGGCACGGCCGCGCTCGTCCCGCCCACCGTCCGGGTGCTCGGCCTGCAGCTGCTCGTGCTCGCCGTCGTCGTCGTCCTGTGGGGCGGGCGGCGGCTGGGGCGGGTGGTGACCGAGCCGATGCCCGTCGTCGTGCGCTCCGCGGAGACCACCCTCGGGCGGGGGCGGCTGTACCGCCGCGCCCGCGACCACGCCCACGCGGCGGCCGGGCTGCGCGCCGGCTGCGCCACCCGGGTGGCCGCCCGGCTCGGCGTGCCGCCCTCGGCGCGGGCCGAGGTCCTCGTCGCCGCCGTCGCCCGCGCCACCGGGCGCGAGGAGGCCGCGGTCGGCTCACTCCTGTACGGCCCACCACCGACGTCCGACGCCGAGCTCACCCGACTCACCCGCGAGCTCGACACCCTGGAAAGCGAGGTCCACCCGTCGTGAGCACCCCCAGCCCCCAGCCCCTGCCGCCGACGCAGGCGCCCGTCCCGCCGCCGCCCCCGCGCCGGCGCCCGACTCCCCGCGGGCCCGGCTGGCCGCGCTCCGCCAGGAGGTGGGCAAGGCCGTCGTCGGGCAGGAGGCGGCGGTGACCGGCCTCGTCATCGGGCTGCTGTGCCGTGGCCACGTCCTGCTCGAGGGCGTGCCCGGGGTGGCCAAGACCCTCCTCGTCCGCACGCTCGCGGCGAGCCTGGACATGGCCACGACCCGCATCCAGTTCACCCCCGACCTCATGCCCGGGGACGTCACCGGCTCCCTCGTCTACGACTCGCGCACCGCGGAGTTCTCCTTCCGCGAGGGCCCCGTCTTCACCAACCTCATGCTCGCCGACGAGATCAACCGCACGCCCCCGAAGACGCAGGCCTCGCTGCTCGAGGCGATGGAGGAGCGGCAGGTGTCGGTCGACGGCCGGCCGCGCCCGCTGCCCGACCCGTTCATGGTCGTCGCCACCCAGAACCCGGTCGAGTACGAGGGCACGTACCCGCTGCCCGAGGCACAGCTGGACCGCTTCCTCCTCAAGCTCCTCGTCCCGCTGCCCGAGCGCAGCGACGAGATCGAGGTGCTCAACCGGCACGCGCACGCCTTCGACCCGCGCGACCTCGCCGGGGCGGGCGTGCGGCCGGTCGCCGGGCCGGCGGACCTCGCGGCCGCCCGCGAGGAGGTCGCCCGCGTCCAGGTCGCCCCCGAGGTGCTCGGCTACGTCGTCGACATCTGCCGGGCGACCCGCACCTCGCCGTCGCTCTCCCTGGGCGTCTCCCCCCGCGGGGCGACGGCACTGCTCGCCACCGCCCGCGCGTGGGCCTGGCTCACCGGCCGCGACTACGTCACGCCGGACGACGTCAAGGCGCTCGCGCACGCCACCCTGCGCCACCGCGTCCAGCTGCGCGCGGAGGCCGAGCTCGAGGGCGTGACCGCCGAGACCGTCCTGGACGGCGTGCTGCGCACCGTCCCCGTCCCCCGCTGAGCACCGTGCGACCGCTGCCCACCCGACCCGAGGGGGCGACATGGCGCTGACCCGGCGCGCCGTCCTCGTCGCCGCCGCCGGCCTGCTGCCGGTGCTGCTCGTCCCGCGCACGACGACGGTGCTCGCGTGGGCGGCGCTGCTCGTCCTGGCGGTGGTCGCCGACCTCGTCCTCGCCGCCTCGCCGCGGGCCCTGCGGCCCGAGCGGCAGGTCCCGCACTCGGTGCGGCTGGGCGAGCCGGCGACCTCGACGCTCACGGTCGTCAACACCGGCAGCCGCCCGGCGCGGCTCCTCGTCCGTGACGCGTGGGTGCCCTCGGCAGGGGCGGAGCGCACCCGCCACCGCCTCACGGTGCCCGCCGGCGAGGCGCGGCGGGTGCGGACCGCGCTGCGCCCCACCCGGCGCGGGGACCGGGAGGCCGACCTCGTCACGCTGCGCTGCCACGGGCCGCTGGGGCTCGCCGCCCGGCAGCGCTCCCTGCCCGCCCCGGCGCGCCTACGGGTGCTGCCGGCCTTCACCTCCCGCCGCCACCTGCCCTCCCGGCTGGCCCGCCTGCGCGAGATGGACGGCCGCGCCGCCGTCCTCGTCCGCGGCGAGGGCACCGAGTTCGACTCCCTGCGCGAGTACGTCATCGGCGACGACGTCCGCGCCATCGACTGGCGGGCCACCGCGCGCGGTGGCGACGTCGTCGTGCGGACGTGGCGGCCCGAGCGTGACCGCCGCGTCCTCATCGTCGTCGACTCCTCCCGCCTGTCCGCGGCGCGGCTCGGGGAGGCACCCCGCCTGGAGGCGCAGATCGAGGCGGCGCTCCTGCTCGCCGCGCTCGCCTCGCGGGCCGGTGACCGGGTCGACGTCGTCGCCGTCGACTCCACCGTCCGGGCGCGGGTGTCGGGCGTCCAGGGGCCTCGGCTCATGTCGGCGCTCGCCGAGGGCCTCGCGACGGTCGAGGCCTCCCTCGTCCAGGTGAGCTGGCCGACGGTGACCCAGGTCGTGCGCGACGCGCTCTCCCAGCGGTCGCTCGTCGTCCTCCTCACCGCGCTCGACACCGCCGCGGTGATGTCGGACCTGCTGCCCGTCGTCG
Source organism: Georgenia sp. Marseille-Q6866 (assembly GCF_965111665.1). Classification (NCBI taxonomy): domain Bacteria; kingdom Bacillati; phylum Actinomycetota; class Actinomycetes; order Allobogoriellales; family Allobogoriellaceae; genus Georgenia; species Georgenia sp. Marseille-Q6866. The sequence continues at coordinate 52,881 of NZ_CBCOOR010000008.1, forward strand.
GCGCGATGACTCGGGACCACCAGGTGGTGCTCGCCTCCGCCGCGGACCCCGAAGCCGAGGAGATCCGCCGCCGGCGCGGCACGAACGAGGAGGTCTTCGACGCCGCGGCCGCCGAGCGCGCCGGCCTGGAGCGGGCGGCCGCCGCGGCCCGGCTGCGGCGGCGTGGCGTCGAGGTCGTCGAGGCGACGCCGGACGACCTCCCGCCCGCCCTCGCCGACACCTACCTCGCCCTCAAGGCCGCCGGCCGCCTGTAACGCCGCCCCCGCCCGGGACCGGGTGCGGACGCCGGGGGGCCGCCTTACCGTGAGGATCGTGAAGCGCCAGCTCGTCATCACGGCGGACGACCTCGGGGCGGACGCCGACATCAACGCCGCCATCGTGGACCTCATGCTCGACGGGCTGGTCTCGGCCACCACCCTCATCCCGGTCGCGCCGGCCGCCGAGGACGCCGTCCGCCGCCTCCGCGCCGCGGGTCTGGACGAGCCGCGCCTCCACGTCGCCCTGTCCACCGGCCACGAGTGGGCCGGGTGGCGTCCCCTCGCCGCGGGCGTCGACTCGCTCACCGACCCCGACGGCGCGCTCCCGGTCCAGGGAGGGGTCGCCGAGCACCGGGCCACCCCCGCGGACGTCGCCCGCGAGATGGCCGCCCAGCTCGAGTGGATGCGGTCCGCCGGGCTGCGTCCCCGCGCCCTCGACTCCCACTCCGGCACGCTGTACGGGCTGCACGGGCGCTCGCTCGCGGACACCGCCGTCGACTTCTGCGCCGCCCACGGCCTCGCCTTCCGCCTGCCGCGGCAGCTCGGCCCGGTGCTCGGGATGGCGGCACGCGGGCTGCGGACGGCCCACCGCGGAGCCGTGGCCCGCGCCGACGAGCTCGGCGTGCGGCTGCCCGAGGTGCTCGTCAGTGCGTGGCTGCCGGGCCGGCTCACCCTGAGCTACCCGCAGCTGCGGGCCGAGGTCCTCTCCCAGCTGCGGCGCCTGCCCCCGGGGACGTCGGAGCTCATGGTGCACCCAGCGTCCCGGTCGGCAGCGGCGCGGCTGCCGGCGGCCGACGGCCGCAAGCGCCTGTGGGAGCTGCGGCTCCTGCGCGACCCCGTCTTCCACCGCACCTTGCGACGGGAGGGCATCACGGTCGTCCCGGCGTGGTGATCAGCCCGCCTGGGCGAGGGTGTGCCCGGCGAGGTCCTCCTCCAGGTCACCGGTCTCCCCCGCCCGCACGGCGCGGCGGCCCAGGACGAGGGTGTAGGCCCAGTAGGCCGCGAGCACGAGGGCGCCGATGGCGATCTTGAGCCAGGTGGGCAGGCCGGACGGGGTGACGAAGCCCTCGACGATGCCGGACACCGCGAGCACGAGGACGAGCCCCAGCGCGACGGTGAACAGTGAGCGGCCCTCCTCCGCCAGGGCCCGCGAGCGTGTCCGCGGCCCCGGCGCCACCCAGGCCCAGAAGAGCTTGAGACCCGCGCCGGCAGCGATGAAGATCGCGGTGAGCTCCATGAGCCCGTGCGGCAGGATGAGGCCGAAGAAGACGTCGAGGTGCCCGTGGGCGGCCATGACACCCCCCGAGGACCCGACCCCCACCGCGTTGGCGAGGAGCACGTAGGCGGGGAAGAAGCCGGTGATGCCGAGCGCGATGCACTGCGCGGCGATCCACGCGTTGTTCGTCCACACCTGCCCGGCGAAGTCGCCGGCCGGGTAGTTGGAGTAGTAGGCCGCGAAGGCCTCCTCCGCGTACTGCTCGAGCTCGGCGGGCGAGCCCATCGACGCGAGCGCCGCCGGGTTGGTCGCCACCCACCAGCCGCTCACGGCGCCGACGGTGACGAAGGCGAGACCCACCCACACCGTCCACCAGCGCACCCGGTAGAACGCGGCTGGCAGCGAGAGGAGGAAGAAGCGGGCGACGTCGGACAGCCGCGCCTCGTGGGCGCCCGCGATCCGGCCGCGGGCGGTGGCGAGCAGGCCGGAGAGCTCGGAGACGAGCAGCGGGTCCGGCGCGGAGGTGCGCAGCGCGGACAGGTGCCCGGCCGAGGCCTGGTAGAGGGCGACGAGCTCGTCGGCCTCCGCGCCGGTGAGCCGGTGCCGCGTGGACAGCGCGCGCAGCCGCTCCCACTCCGGGCGGTGCACGGCCGCGAAGGCGTCGATGTCCACGCGGGTACCCTGCCACACATGACCACGCACGCGGCGCACTCCGCAGGCCGTGCACTGCAGGCGGCGCACCTGGCCGACGACCTCATCATCACCGGTGAGGCCGTGGCGCTGGAGGTCCGTCCCGCCGCCTTCCTCCTGCGCGTGGTCAGCGGGCTCATCGACGCCGCCGCCTACGCGGCCGTGCTCCTCGCCCTCGCGGTCGGCGTCCTCGGCCGCCTCGCAGACGCCAACGAGGCCCGGGTCGCGATGCTGTCGATCGTGACGATCGCCGGGGTGATCGTCGTCGCGCCCACCGTCGTCGAGACCCTGAGCCGGGGCCGCTCCCTGGGCAAGGTCGCCACCGGCATCCGCATCGTCCGTGACGACGGCGGTCCCATCCGGATGCGGCACGCCTTCATCCGCGCACTCACCGGCTTCGGGGAGCTGTGGCTGACGGCCGGCTCCGTCGCCGTGATGACCGCGCTCCTCAACGGCCGCGGCAAGCGGCTGGGCGACCTGCTCGCCGGCACCTACGCCGTGCGCACCCGCGGCGCGGACCGCAAGGCGCCGCCGCTCCTCATGCCGCCCGAGCTCGAGGACTGGGCCCGCACCGCCGACATCCGCGCCATGCCCGACGGCGTGGCGCTGGCCGCGCGCCGCTTCCTCGACCGCACCGGCACCCTGGACCCTGCCTCGCGGGAGCAGCTGGGCCGTCAGCTCGCCGCCCGGGTGGAGCCGCTCGTCGCCCCGCCACCGCCGTGGGGCACCCACCCCGAGAGGTTCCTCGCGGCCGTGCTCGTCGCCCGCCGCGACCGCGAGTACGCCGTGGGCCTTCGCAAGCGCGAGGCCCTCAGGGCGACCACCGCCGAGCTGCGCCGCCTGCCCTTCCAGCTGGGATGAGCGCGGCCGTGCTGACCCGGGTCCCGACGACGCGCCCTGGCCTCGAGGGCTAGGACGGAGGACGACATGTGGAGGAAGACGACGGGCCGCTGGCGGCGCGCCCTGGGAGCGCTCGCCGTGGTCGAGCGGCGCAGCCCCGCCCTGCCCGCCGCGGTCCGCTGGCGACGCCTCGAGGCCACGGGTTCCGTGGCCCACGGCGTGCCGCCGCACCCCGGCCTCCCGGCGGGCGTCGTCCCCGCCGCCCCGGAGGCGCAGGCCGTCCCCGTCACCGCACCCGTCGCGGCCGACGCCGTCCTCATCGGCAAGTTCGACCGTGGCCGCCAGGTGCGCATGCGGTCCTTCTACGCCGAGGAGGCGCTGTGCGCGCGCATCCAGGCGGGCTCGCGCCACCCCGAGCGGGAGCACGGGGTCAGCCGCAGCGTGCGGGCCGCCCAGCTCGTCGCCGCGCACCGGCCGGGCCTGGCCCCGGCCATGCGCGACCACGGCACGCTGTTCTCCGGCCGCACCGCCTACCTCGTCGAGGAGGTCGTCGAGGGGAGCACCCCCCGCACCCCTGCCGAGGTCGCCGCGACGATGACGGTGGTGGCGGCCGAGCTCATGGTCCTCCAGGAGGCGGTGGGGGTGACGAGCCGGCCGCTGTCCGCCGTCGTCAACCCGGCCTTCCGCGAGCGCTGGCGCGGCGTCGTCGAGGACGGGCACGTCCCGCCCAAGCTCGCGGCCCGCGTGGACCGGCTCGTCGCGCGCGACGAGCTCCTCGAGGTGAGCTTCACGCACGGCGACCTCGTCTCCTCCAACGTCCTGCGGGTGGGCGACAGGGTGGTGCTCATCGACTGGGAGTACGCCGGCACCCGGCCGATGGCCTTCGACCTCGCCAAGATGCACGTCAACGCCGGCCCCGCCGGGCCGGCCCTCGAGCAGCTCGACGACGCCCTCGACGGGAAGGTCGGCCACGCGAGCGGCCACTACTCCCTCGCCGAGCAGCTGACGCTCGCGCACGTGGTCGTCCTGTCCCGGCTCGAGGCGCGGATGCAGCGGGCCCAGGAGGCGGACCGGCTGGAGCCGCTGCGGCGCCAGACCTACAAGCGAGTCAAGGCGGTCCGCGAGCTCCTGGCCCTGCAGGACTGAGGCTCACCGCCCCGGCCACCGGGTGTGGCCGAAGAGCTTCTGCACGCGGCGCCCCTCCGGCCATGCGGGGTCCCACGGCCACTGCCCCTCGTGGTTGGACCACACGAGCTGCAGGCCCGGCACCGTCCGGCCGCCCTGCCCGTAGATCCGCTGCGCCGTCACGAGGTGGCTCGGGTCGTTGACCCGGATCAGCCGGTAGCGATGCGGGGACATCGAGGCGACGACGTCACCCGCGGCGAACCGGTGCCCCTCCCGCACGTGCCGGCCGAGCCCGTCGAGGAACCAGCACGAGTCCTCCTGCGTGGCCCCGCTGATGAGCAGCTCGGGGTGGTCGTGGAACCGCGTGAGGCCGACGGTGTAGGCGAAGGCGAGGCTGCTGCGGCTCGGCTCGACGTACTGGACCATCCAGCCGTGCCGCTCGATGAGCTCGAGGTTGCGTGCCATCACCTCCTCCGGCGTCCATCCGTCACAGATCAGGCACATCGCGACCTCCCGTCGTCGTCGGTGCTGCCGACGCTAGGGAGGGGCGGTGACGGACGGCCGGGTCGCAGGTGCGTCCTGGGGACGGGCCGTCCGCGACGCGGAGACGTGGAGCGAGGCCGCCGCGCCGGGCGGCCTACTCGGTGACCCGGATGAAGCCGTGCGCGCCGCGCTCGGCGTCGACCATCGCGTGGGAGACGAAGGGGTAGCTCCCGGCCTCGGGCATCTCGAGCTCGACGAAGCCGCCCTGGGCGGGCACGAGCGGCAGCACCTGCGCTCCCCCGCTGGGGCCGCCGACCTCGGCCGGCCCGCCGAGCCGGTAGGCGCCCTCGCTCCACACCGTGTCGAACTGCCCGCCGACGACGTGGAAGGCGGAGCCCCGGTTGGGCCCGGCCGCGAGGACCCACACCCGCACCCGCTCGCCGACGCGCGCGGTGAGCGGCTCGTGGTCGTACTGGTTCGCGTAGCCGTTGAAGACGACGAGGTCCGGCCGCTCGGCCGCGATGGCCTCGGCGTCGGCCGTCCCGCCGGCGTCCCCGAGGTAGACCTCGGACTGGACGAGGACGTACTCGCGGTCCACCGGCTCGAGGCCGGGCGGGTCGATGACGACGGCGCCGAACATGCCCTGGGCGATGTGCATCGACATCGGCGCGGTGGAGCAGTGGTACATCCAGATGCCCGCCCGCTCGGCGGTGAACCGGTAGACGAGCGACTCCCCGGGCGCGATCGTGCGCATCGGCTCGTCGGGGGCCAGCGCCCCGGCGTGGAAGTCGATGGAGTGGCCGATCGTGCCGTCGTTGACGAGCGTGATCTCGAAGACGTCACCGACCGTGCCGCGCAGCGTCGGCCCGGGGGCCGTGCCGTTGAAGGTCCACAGCTCCTGCTCGACGCCGGGCGCCACCTCCCCGGTCACCTCACCGACCGTGAGGGTGACCTCGTGGAGCTCGCCCTCGGGCGCCGGGGGCAGCTCCGCGGGGTGGGCGGTGAAGCCCTCGCCGGGCTCGGCGCGCAGGTCGAGGTGGTCCCGGGCAGGGTCGGTGGACGACGACGGCGCGTGGTCGCCGTGCGCGCTGCCCCCCGCATCCCCTGCCGCCGCGACCGGAGCGGCCCCGACGGCGACGACGTCGAGCGTCATCCCCATCTGCCGGTGCCCGGCGACCGAGCACCAGCCCTCGACGTCGCGCCCGACGACGCCGAGGTCCACCTCGACGGTCTCCCCCGCCGACATCCGCCCGGAGCGGGCGCCGTTGTCGAGGACGAGGTCGTGGACGTCGTCGTCGGTGTTGACGAGCTCGATGACGAGGCGGTCGCCGGCAGGGACCTCGACGACGTCGGGGACGAAGCGCATGTCCTGGGCCTCCACGCGCACGGTGGTCGTGCGGCCGGTGGCCGTCACGGCGTCGTCGGCGGGGCTGCCGGTGAGGCCGGCGGCGGCCGGGTCCCCCGCCACGCCGAGGACGACCGCGAGCGCCACCGCTCCGGCGCCGTACAGCGCGCCGAGGCGGCGCGGGACCGGCGGCGGCCCGGTCCGGATCGAGGCGGCGATCACGGCCCCGGAGCTCTCCCGCTCCGCCTGGCGGCGCGCCCACAGCGCCCGCCCGAGGAGGACGAGGAAGGAGGCCAGCCCGGCCAGCCCGAGGAGGGAGGTCGTCACCCGCACGAGGCTGGGCAGCGGGAGGACGAAGAGGAGCAGGCTGAGGTTGACGACGACGATCCGGGCGCCGGCGGCGCGGTCCATCTCCTCGTTGACGCGGCGGACCACGCGCGGTCCGCCGCCGAGCATGACCGGGGCGAGGTAGCTCAGCGCCCCGAGGAGCACCTGCGCCGCGAAGCCGGCGGCGTAGGGGGCGGCGAGGATGCCGAGGCTCTCGCGGAGGGTGGCCCAGTCCGGTGCCGTCGCGGCGAGCACGGCGAGGGTGACGAGGCAGCCGACCAGCCAGCACACGGCCATCGTCGCGCTCAGGGTGGCGTAGCTGCGCGGGGGCTTGTCACGGGCGATGGTGACCATCGGCCGGACGACGAGGACGATGCCGGTGAGGTAGACGGCGACGGCGAGGACGACGAGCAGCCGCAGGTCCGTCGCGGCGGCCAGCCAGATGACCGCGAGGCCCGCGACGAGGACGACCATCGCGCGGCGGGCGGCCAGCGGGGCGCCGGGGGCCATCTTCGTGCGCAACATCGTGGGCCACAGGACGACGAGCGTGCCGAGCACGGTGAGCCCGACCCAGCCGAGGAGCATCGTCGTCGTGTGCGCGGTGTAGAGGCGGCCCTCGACCTCGGCCGAGGGCGTGGTCCGCGCGAGCATGACGCCGAGCCACACGCCGACGGCGAGGCACAGCCCGGCGCACACGTAGAAGAGGGACAGCGCACCGAAGCGGGCCATGAGCGCGCCGCGGCGCTGGACGAGGATGACGACGACGTGGGTGATCGCGACGAGCGTGATCCCCACGCCGCCGACGACGACGAGCGGCCACCGGTTCGTCGCGATGCCGACGATGACGAGGATCGCCGAGACCGTGTGCACGCCGAGCCGGACGAAGGTCAGCCCCTGCCCGCCGGGCGCGGGCCGGCCGAGGAGGGTGTCGGCGAAGTGGGCGGACCAGATGAGGATCGCCGTCGTCACCGCACCGAGCAGGGTGAGGTGGACCATGAGGTAGTTCGCCTCGGGGACCCACCGGTGGGCGACGGCCACGACGAAGGCGGCGACGAACCAGGCGACGACGAGTGCGTTGACCTTGACGTGCCACGGCCGGCGGGCCATCGGCGGGCGGCTGGAGGTCGGTCGGCCGATGTTCATGAGGGGACTCCGTGGCTCGTACTGACAGTGTCGTGGTGGCGCGTCGGCGGTGCCTCACCGGGTCCGCCACCCTCGCGCCGAGAGCCGGATTCCTCCGTGCGGACGGTGGACGACGACGGGGCGGGAGGCGCCGTCGTCGTCCTCCGCGCGGCGAGGACGGACCAGGCGGCGACGGCGACGAAGAGCAGGACGGCGACGATGTTGCCGACGCCGCCGGCCTGGACGGCCCAGTCGAGGTCGCGGGCGTCGCCGACGGCGAGGCGGAAGGCGAGGGAGGTGTGGAGCAGCGCCGCGGGCACGACGAAGGCCCGCCGGTAGGGCAGCGGCCGGCGCAGGACCGCCGGCATGATGACGGGCGCGTGGGCCATGACCATCGAGATGACGAAGCCGAGGAACAGGGCGTGGGCGGCGGCGTCGTAGGCACGGCCCTCGACCTGACCGCCGAGCGCCCAGACCGCGCCGGCCACGGCGAGCCACACGTAGCCGGCGAGCAGGCAGACGGCGATGAAGCGGGGCAGCCCGGTGGACCGCACGGTGCGACGGGCGACGTCCTTGACGGCGAGCCACAGTGCGGCGGCGACGAGCGCCAGGCCGAGGAGCGTGAAGCCGGCCTCGGGCGCGAGGAGGGAGACGACGGCGGCGACGAGGACGGTGACGGCCACGCCCTGGGCGACGGTCGCGTCCCGGGGGCTCAGCGCGCCGAGGCGGGCCAGCTCGAGGCGCTCGCCGAAGATCGTGAGGACGAGGTAGCCGACGAGCCACGGCATGATCCCGGGCACGGGGACGCCGCCGAGCCACAGGGCTGCCGCCGCCACGGCCATGAGCTGGCCGAGGACCTGGACGGCGACGGCGGCGGCCGGCTGGCGCGCGTAGAGGGAGCGGTAGACGAGGAGGCCGCCGAGCTGGCCGGCCAGGACGAGGCCGGCGCCGACCTCGTCGGGCAGGACCGAGACGGTGGCGACGACGCCGAGGCCATTGAGGGCCGGGGCGAGGTACCCCCAGCCGCGGCCCAGGGCCACGGAGCGCTCGAGGCCGATGACCGTGCCGACGAAGCCGAGCACCATGAGCGGGCCGTGGACGTCGGCGAGGCGGGCGCCGACGAGGACGTGCGGCAGGCCGAGGAGGGCGAGGGCGGCGTCCAGGCCGGCGAGCAGGGCGAGCCCGCCGAGGAGGAGGAAGGGCAGCCGGAAGGAGGTGCGGGTGAGGACGCTGCGGCCGTCAGTCATCGTCTGCCGCCGGCGGGGCGATGCGCAGGAGGCACGCGCCGGGCTCCGCGAAGGCCTCGAGGGTGACGCGCTCGGGCGCGACGCCGTCGTGGGCGAGGAGCTCGCGGGCCATGCCGAGGTGGCTCGTGCACACGACGTCCGGGTGCTCGCGGGCCAGGTCGAGGACGGGGCAGCGGCGCAGTCGCTGGGTGTAGCCGCCGCCGGGCTCCGCGGTGGTGCGGCAGTCGAAGCCGGCGCGGTCGAGCAGCTCGCCCAGGCGGCTGACCGAGTCACGGAGCGCGGCCGGGTCCTCCGGGGTGACGGGAGGTGCACTCTCCGCCGGGAGGCGGGTGAGGGCGAGGCGGGGGCGGTCGATGAGCTCGCGCTCGCGGATGGCGCGGCCCCAGTCACGCCCGGCCTCCAGCGCCTGGGCGGCGCGCGCGCCCCTGTCCGGGACGGCGCGGGCGAGGGCGCGGATGAGGACCTCGGCGAGCACGGCGTACTCCGGGCCGGCGGGGGTGGCGGCAAGCGTCGCCCGGTACAGCGCGGCGGGGCGCCCGCGCCCGGCCGAGTGCCGCAGCGTGCGCTCCGTGAGACCCGCGCGCACCAGGGCGTCGAGGTGCTCGCGGACGGTGTTGGGGTGCTGCCCCAGCTCCCCGGCGAGCTCGGCCACGGTGCGCCGCCCGCCGAGCTCGAGGAGCGCGTCGAGCGTCGTCCGCCGAGCCGGGGACAGGTCCTCGCGGGCGCGGCCACGTGCCGGCAGCGGTCCCAGTGCTTTATCCACGGAGTCCACCGTGCTATCCCCGGACGTGCCCGACCCGGGACCTTCGGCCTTGGTCTAGACCAGGACGTGACCGGGACCACGGTGCTGGCGTAGGGTGATGGCGGCAGGTCTTTCCTCAGCGCACGGATGCGCGAAAAGAGTTGCCGCGCGAGGTCTCGCGCGTGATCGATGACGACTCACACCCCCTGGAGGAACGTTGTCCACAAGAACCGCCGGCGCCCGCGCAGGCGTCGCCACGGCCCTCGGGGCGGGGATGCTGCTCGCGTCCACCGTCCCCGCGGTCGCCACGTCCGCACCGGACTCGGCGAACCCGATCGACCACATCGTCAACGCCATGACGGTCGACGAGCTCATCGGCCAGATGACGTGGACCTACGTCTACGGCAACTCCGCCGACGACGCCTCGATGGCCGAGCAGAACCAGGCACGCTACGGCGTCGACACCCCGCGGGAGGTCGTCGAGAAGTTCGACCTCGGCGGCGTCCTCTACTTCGCCTGGTCCAACCCCGGCATCGTCAACGACCCGGAGCTCGCCGCCGAGCTGTCCAACGGCCTGCAGGCCGTCTCCGTCGGCGACGACGCCTCCGGCATCCCGCTCGCCACGACGATCGACCAGGAGGGCGGCATCGTCGCCCGCATGGGCGCACCGATGACGGTGCTCCCCGGCAACATGGCGCTCGGAGCCACCTTCGACGCCGCGCTCGCCCGCGCCCAGGGCGAGATCCTCGGCTCCGAGCTGGCCGCCGTCGGCGTCAACGCGGACTTCGCGCCCGTCGTCGACGTCAACACCAACCCCGCCAACCCCGTCATCGGCGTGCGCTCGATGGGCGAGGACCCGCAGAACGTCGCCACGCTCGGCGTCGCCCAGATCGAGGGCATGCAGTCCGAGGGCGTCGGTGCCGCCGCCAAGCACTTCCCCGGCCACGGCGACACCGAGACCGACTCGCACACCGGCCTGCCGATCGTCACCTACGACCGCGCCACCCTCGACCAGCACCTCGTGCCCTTCGAGGCGGCCATCGACGCCGGCGTCGACATGATCATGACGGCGCACGTCATCGTCGAGGAGCTCGACCCCGAGATGCCCGGCACCCTCTCCCCGGAGGTCCTCACCGGCCTGCTCCGTGAGGACCTCGGCTTCGACGGCCTCATCACCACCGACGCCCTCGACATGGCCGCGCTCAAGCAGCTGCCGGACAACCCGCTCGACGACGGCGACATCGCCGTCCTCGCCATCCAGGCCGGCTCCGACATCCTTCTCATGTCGCCCGACGTCCCGGCGACCTTCGAGGCCGTGGGCGCGGCCGTCGAGTCCGGGGACATCACCCGCGAGCGCCTGGAGGAGTCGGTCACCCGCATCCTCGAGTGGAAGGTCGAGCGCGGGGTGTGGGACGAGGACCCGAGCGTCCCCGTCGACGAGGTGATGGACGTCGTCGGCAGCGCCGAGCACACCGCCACCGCCCAGGAGATCGCCAACCGGTCGGTCACGCTGCTGCGCAACGAGGGCGACCTCCTCCCGCTCGACGACGGCGAGTCCGTCTTCGTCACCGGCTGGGGCCAGAGCGGCGTGCCGAACCTCGCCCAGGCCTTCACCGACCGCGGCGTGGAGACCGACCACCTCTACACGGCGAACTTCCCGACCGCCGAGCAGATCGCCGCTGCGGCCGAGGCCGCCGAGGGCCACGACGCCATCGTCCTCATGACCCACACCCCGGCCAACGCCGCCCAGACGCAGACGCAGCGCGACCTGCTCGCCGCGCTCCAGGCGACCGAGATCCCCGTGGTCCACGTCCCGGTCCGCAACCCCTACGACGTCGCGTGGGAGAACCCCGCGCCGGCGCAGCTCGTCACCTACGGCTACCAGCGCCCGTCGCTCCAGACCGTCGCCGACGTCGTCCTCGGCACCGTCGAGCCGACCGGCAAGCTGCCGGTCAACGTCCCGACCGCCGACGGCGAGGGCGTGCTCCACCCGATCGGCTTCGGTCTCGGCTACGAGGACGAGGAGCCGCAGGAGCCCGCCCAGCGGTACGGCTTCTTCCTCACCAACGGCTGGAGGGGCGGCGACGCCGACTACGCCTTCCAGTACGGCCGGCACACCGACGAGGTGCTCGTCGGGGACTGGGACGGGGACGGGCGCGACTCGATCACCGTGCGTCGCGGCAACCAGTACTTCGTCAACAACGCCCCCACCGGCGGGCCGGCGGAGCGCGTCCTCACCTACGGCAAGGCCGACGACGTCGTCCTCGTGGGCGACTGGAACGGGGACGGCACCGACACCCTGGCCGTGCGCCGCGGGTCGACCTACCACGTGAAGAACTCCCTGCGCGGCGGGGACGCCGACCGCGTCGTCACCTACGGCCGCGAGGGCGACGCCGTCGTCGTCGGCGACTGGGACGGCGACGGCCGCGACACCTTCGCCGTGCGCCGCGGGAAGGTCTACCACGTGAAGAACGCGATCGCCGGTGGCGACGCCGACGTCGTCCTCGCCTACGGGCGCGAGTCCGACGTCACCCTGGCCGGTGACTGGGACGGCGACAGCCGCGACACCTTCGCCGTGCGCCGCGGCCGCGACTACCACGTGTCCAACACGCTGCGTGGTGGCGAGGCCGAGCAGGTCATGCGCTACGGCCGCGAGGGCGACGAGGTGTTCGTCGGTGACTGGGACGGCGACGGCCGCGACAGCATCGGCGTGCCGCCCCCCGCCGGGTAACCCACCCCCCCGAGCGCCGGGAGCCGGATCTCTCCGGTCCGCGGGACGACACGGACGAGCCCCGCACGCACCGTGCGGGGCCTCGTTCGTGGGCGCCGAGGAATCCGGCTCTCGGCGGGGATGGCGCCGCTGGCGGCCGGCGGGGATGGCGCCGCTGGCGGCGTAGCGTGGGGGTGCTGGTCGACCCCTCACCCAGGCAGGCTCATGACGCTCCCCCGCACCGCCCTCGGCGCCGCGCTCGCGGCACTCGCGCTCCTCGCCCCCGCCGCCCAGGCGGCCGCGCCCGCCACCACGGGAACCGCCGCGCAGGCCGCGGCGATGAGCGAGGACGAGCTCATCGGGCAGATGGTCTGGGCGCACGTCTACGGCTCCACCGCCGACGACGCCTCGATGGCCGCCGAGAACCGCGCCCGCTACGGCGTCGACACCCCCGCGCAGGTCGTGGAGAAGTACGCCCTGGGCGGTGTCCTCTACTTCGCCTGGGCCGGGAACACCGAGTCCCCCGAGCAGGTCGCCGAGCTCTCCGCCGGGCTCCAGGAGGCCGCCGCGGACAGCTCCGGCGTGCCGCTGGCGATCACGGTGGACCAGGAGGGCGGGGAGGTCTCGCGGATCGGCGAGCCCGCCACCGCCCTGCCCGGCGGCATGGCGCTCGGTGCGACCTTCGACCCCGGGCTCGCCCGCGCCCAGGGTGAGCTCCTCGGCTCCGAGCTTGCCGCCATGGGGATCAACGTCGACTGGGCGCCGGTCGCCGACCTCAACACCAACCCGGAGAACCCGGTCATCGGCCTGCGGTCCCCCGGCGCGGACCCCGAGCGCGTCGCCGAGCTCACCGCGGCGCAGGTGGAGGGCCTGCAGTCCCAGCACGTCGCCGCCGGCGCCAAGCACTTCCCCGGGCACGGGGACACCGACGTCGACTCCCACACCGGCCTACCGGTCGTCACCTACGACCGCGACACGCTCGAGCAGCACCTGCTTCCCTTCGAGGCGGCCGTCGACGCCGGGGTGGACATCATCATGTCCGCGCACATCGTCGTCGAGGCCCTCGACCCCGAGCTGCCCGGCACCCTCTCCCCCGCCGTCCTCACCGACCTGCTCCGCGACGGGCTCGGCTACACCGGCCTGGTCACCACCGACGCCCTCGACATGGCCGCGCTCAAGCAGCTGCCCGGCAACCCGCTCGACGACGGCGACATCGCCGTCCTCGCCATCCAGGCCGGCTCCGACATCCTCCTCGACTCCCCCGACGTCGACGCCACCGTCGCCGGTGTCAAGGAGGCCCTCGAGTCCGGCGACCTCACCCGCGAGCGCCTCGAGGAGTCGGTCACCCGCATCCTCGAGTGGAAGGCCGAGCGCGGGATCGGCGCACCGGGCCCCGGCCTCGAGGTCGTCGGCAGCGAGGAGCACCGCGCGACCGCCACGGAGATCTCCGAGCGGGCCCTCACGGTGCTGCGGGACGAGGGTGACCTGTCCATGCCCCTCGACCCGACGGCCGACCACCTCCTCGTCGTCGGTGCGGGCTCGGCGTGGCCGGAGCGGCTCAGCCCCCTCGTGGAGGACGAGGGCTTCACCGTCACCGAGCTGCTCGAGAGCGGGGACACTCCCAGCCCGGGCTACCGGTCCGCCGCGGTGGCGGCCGCCGCGGACGTCACGGCCGTCGTCGCCGTCGTCGACGACGTGCGCGCCAACCCGGCCCAGCGGGCGCTGCTCGAGGAGCTCGCCGCCGGGCCGGCACCCGTCGTCGCCGTCCTCGCGGGCACTCCCTACGACCTCGCCGCGGTCCCCGAGCAGGTCGGTGGGGTGGTCGCGAGCTACGGTGCGGCCACCGTCAACTACCGGGGTGTCGCCGCGGTCCTCGCGGGGCGCGAGCTGCCCACGGGGCGGCTCCCCGTCGCGGTGACCGCGGAGGACGGCACCGTCCTCGCCGAGATCGGCTTCGGGCTGCGCCGCACCGAGGAGGTCACCCCGATGGACGTCACCTTCACCGACCTGCCGGGCACCGAGGACGACGTCGTCGGGATCCCCCCGTCCCCCGGCGTCGTCTACCTCATCGACGGCGAGCCGGCCGGCCCCGGCACCCACCACGCGAGCGGCAGTGTCGTCGTCACCGTCGAGCCGGACCCGCCGTCGGCCTACCACCTCGCCGACGACGCGACGACGCGCTGGGAGCACAGCTTCGACGCGTCGAGCCCGGCTGCCGCCCCGGAGGAGGACGACGACGGCGCCACGCCCTGGCTCCCCGTCGCGGGTGCCGTCGCGCTCGTCGTGGTGGTCGTCACCGGCGCGCTCGTGCTGCGGCGACGCCGACGTCCCGGGAACTGAGACGGCGCGTCTCACGTAGACGCCGGAAAGAGGCGGTGTTACAGTCCTGGGCCGTTACGTCTGTCACAGTTCAGTAACGTTTATGCGACTGGTAAAGCCGCAGGTCAGTGCGCGGTTATCGGCGACCCGGCGGAGCGATCGACGGCCTCAGGCGGGCCTCAGGCGGTGGCCCGGCGCCCGTTTCGGTGGCATGGTGGTTGGCCGTTCCCCAAACCGTCCCCAGTTTGCGATGCCCGCCGTCAGGTGCGGCGATCGTGAGCGGCCGCGGTGCTGCGTGCACCGTGACCAACCCGAGCCGCAGTGAGGTGAGCGTGAGCGCGCTACGCGCAGAGAACGTGTACAAGGTCTTCGGACGCCGGTCCCAGGAAGCCGTCAGGCGGCTTCGTGCAGGTGCGAGCCGTGACGAGGTCAAGCCCATGGGCACGGCCGCCGTCATCGACGCCTCCTTCGAGGTGCAGCCCGGCGAGACCTTCGTCGTCATGGGCCTGTCGGGCTCCGGCAAGTCGACCCTCATCCGGATGCTCAACGGCCTTCTCACCCCCACGGCCGGCCGCGTCGTCATCGGCGACCAGAGCATCACCGACGTCTCCCCCGCGGAGCTGCGCCAGATCCGGCGCACGAAGATCTCCATGGTCTTCCAGCACTTCGCCCTGCTCCCCCACCGCACGGTGCTCGACAACGTCGCCTACCCGCAGGAGATCCGCGGGATGGCCAAGGCCGAGCGGCTCGCCAAGGCACAGGAGGCCGTCGCGATGACCGGCCTGGCCGGCTGGGAGGACTCGCTGCCCGCACAGCTGTCCGGCGGCATGCGTCAGCGCGTGGGCCTGGCCCGCGCCCTCGCGGCGGACACCGACATCCTGCTCATGGACGAGGCCTTCTCGGCCCTCGACCCGCTCATCCGCCGGGAGATGCAGGAGCAGCTCGTCGAGCTGCAGTCCAAGCTCGGCAAGACGATCGTCTTCATCACCCACGACCTCAACGAGGCGATGTTCCTCGGTGACCGGATCGCCGTCATGCGCGACGGCCGCATCGTGCAGATCGACACCGCCGAGCAGATCCTCGCCCAGCCCGCGGACGACTACGTCGCCAAGTTCATCGCCGACGTCGACCGCTCCCGTGTCATCACCGCCGGTGCGCTCATGCGGCGGCCGATCTCCGTCGTCCAGCTCGGTGGCGGGCCCGGTGTGGCCCTGCGCGAGCTGGAGGCCACCCAGGGCTCGGCGGCCTACGTCGTCGACCGGCGGCGCGTCCTCCACGGCACCGTCCACGACCAGGACCTCCTCGCCGCCCAGCGCCGCGGGGACCGGACCCTGGAGTCGGCCGTGCGCCCGGACACCTCCGCCGTGTCCCCCGACACCCCGCTGTCCGACATGTTCGCCCCCGCGGCCGAGGCCCGGCTGCCGCTCGCGGTGACCGACGAGGACGGGCGCCTCGTCGGCGTCGTCCCCCGCGTCTCGATGCTCGAGGCGATGGTCCCGCCGACCGCGGACGACGAGAGCCCTGACGTCTCCGCCGAGCAGGTGCCCGCGCCGGCACCCGCACCGGACGTCACCGCCCCCGGCGGGAACGAGGCGACCTCCGCCGTCCCCGTCCAGACCCCGGCAGAGGGTGAGGCCCGATGAACGACTTCCGCATCCCCGTCGGCGACTGGGCCGACGCCGCCGTCGACTGGCTGACGAGCAACCTCTCGGGCCTCTTCGGCGCCATCGCCGACGTCCTGCGCTGGCTCTTCGAGCTCGCCGAGGTCGTCTTCACCACCCCGCCGTTCTGGGTGGTCGTCCTCGTCCTCGCGGCCGTGGCCTTCCTCGCCAAGAGCTGGAAGCTGGCGCTGGCCACGGTGGTGGGCCTGGGGCTCATCTTCGCCATGGACCAGTGGGACAACGCGATGGCGACCATCGCCCTCGTCGTCGTCGCCTCGCTCATCGCCACCGTCATCGCGATCCCGCTCGGCATCTGGGCCGCCCGCAGCAGCGGCGTGTCCACCGTCCTGCGCCCGGTGCTCGACTTCATGCAGACGATGCCGGCCTTCGTCTATCTCCTGCCGGCCGTCATCCTCTTCCGGGTGGGCGTGGTCCCGGGCATCGTCGCGACGATCATCTTCGCGATGGCCCCGGGCGTCCGCTTCACCGAGCTCGGCATCCGGCAGGTCGACCGCGAGGTCGTCGAGGCCGGGCACGCCTTCGGCGCGACGCCCGGCCGCATCCTGCGCCAGGTCCAGCTCCCGCTCGCGCTGCCGACGATCATGGCCGGCATCAACCAGCTCATCATGCTCTCGCTGTCGATGGTCGTCATCGCCGGCATGGTCGGGGCCCCCGGCCTCGGTCAGCCGGTGGTCCAGTCGCTGCAGAGCGTCAACATCGGCCTCGGTGCCGAGGCCGGGCTCTCCGTCGTCATCCTCGCGATGTACCTCGACCGCGTCACCGCCGCCCTCGGCGACCGCGCCCCGGTCTCCCGGGCCCTCAAGGTCCGCGCCGCCGAGGACTGACCCCACCGCCACTCACGAAACCCACCCTCCACGACACACGTGAACGTCACACGAAAGGGACACCACATGAAAATCACCCGACGCAGCGGGGCCGTCATCGCCTCCGCCACCACCCTGGCCCTCACGCTCGCCGCCTGCGGCAGCGACTCCGACGGCGGCTCCGAGGACAGCACCACCGGTGCGGACGCCGGCCCCATCACCATCGGCATCCACTCCGGCTGGGAGGAGGGCATCGCCGTCTCCCACCTGTGGCAGCACATCCTCGAGGAGGAGGGCTACGAGGTGGAGATGGAGACGGCGGACGCCGGCGTGGTCTTCACCGGACTCGCCCAGGGCGACTACCACGTCAACTTCGACACCTGGCTGCCCGCCACCCACGGGCACTACATCGAGGAGTACGGCGACGACCTCGCCGAGCTCGGCACCTGGTTCGAGGAGGCCCCCCTCACCATCGCGGTGAACGAGGACGCGCCCATCGACTCGCTCGCCGAGCTCGCCGACAACGCCGAGCTCTTCGGCAACCGCCTCGTCGGCATCGAGTCCGGTGCGGGCCTCACGAAGATCACCCAGGAGCAGGTCATCCCGACCTACGGCCTGGACGGCATGGACTACCTCGTCTCCTCCACCCCCGCGATGCTCACCGAGCTGAGCGCGGCCATCGACGCCGGTGAGAACATCGCCGTCACCCTGTGGCGCCCGCACTGGGCCTACGACGCCTTCCCGATCAAGGACCTCGAGGACCCCGAGGGCGCCCTCGGCGAGCCGGACGACATCTACGCCTACGGCAACGCCGACTTCGCCGAGACCTACCCCGACGTCGCGGAGTGGATCGCCGGCTTCCAGCTGGACGACGAGCAGCTCCACTCGCTCGAGAACATCATGTTCAACGAGATGAACGGCGAGGACAACGACGCCGCTGTGGACCAGTGGGTCGAGGAGAACCAGGAGTTCGTCGACTCCATCACCGGCTGACCAGCCCGCAGCAACAGCAGCTCAGCTCTCGGCGCGAGGGGTGTCCCCTCGCGCCGAGAGCTGACGTCTTCTGACGGGGCGCGTGCCACGCACCCGACGTAGAGTGTGAGGCCGTGGACGACGGTGACCACCCGCCCGGCGACTCGAGCAGCACGAGAGGTTCCCGCATGACCGCAGCCACGACACCCGTCGCGGCCCCCGCGTCCACCCCCACCACCCGCTTCCGCGGTGACATCCAGGGCCTGCGGGCCGTGGCCGTGGGGCTCGTCCTGCTCTACCACGCGGGGGTGCCCTTCCTCCCCGGCGGCTTCGTCGGTGTCGACGTCTTCTTCGTCATCTCGGGCTTCCTCATCACCGGCCTCATCGTCCGCGAGCTCGAGCGCACCGGACGCCTGAGCCTGCGGCGCTTCTACGCCCGCCGGGCCAAGCGGCTGCTGCCCGCGACCGCTGTCGTCTTCGTCACGGTCGCCGCTCTCACGCTCCTGTTCCTCCCGGTGACGCGCTGGCGCGACATCGCGGGGGACATCGCCGCGAGCTCGGTCTACCTCGTCAACTGGCGCCTGGCCGACCGCTCGGTCGACTACCTCGCCGCCGAGTCGGCCGCGAGCCCGCTCCAGCACTTCTGGTCCCTCGCCGTCGAGGAGCAGTTCTACATCGTGTGGCCGCTGCTCATCGTCGCGCTCTTCTGGCGCTGGCGCGGTGGCAACGCCTCCCGCCGCCTCCTCCTGGGCCTCCTCGTCATCGCCGTCCCCTCCTTCCTCTGGTCGGTGCACCTCACGACGGCGAACCCCGGCGCCGCCTACTTCGTCACCACCACCCGGCTGTGGGAGATGGCGGTCGGCGCCCTCCTCGCCGTCGTCGTCGTCCACGCCGACCGGCTCACGCCCGCGGTCCGGACGGTCCTCGGCTGGGCGGGGCTCGCGGCGATCGGCTACGCCGCCCTCACCTTCGACGCCGCCACGACCTTCCCCGGCGCCTCCGCCCTCGTCCCCACCCTCGGTGCTGCCGCGGTCCTGCTCGCCGGCAGCGGCGACGGCCGCGGTGAGCTGCGCCCCCTGACGGCCGCTCCCATGCAGCACGTGGGCGCCTGGTCCTACTCCCTGTACCTGTGGCACTGGCCCCTCATCGTCGTCGCGACGGCGGTCTGGGGCACCGACGGCACGCTCCCCCTGACGACCGGCCTGCTCGTCGTCACGGCCTCGCTGGTCCCGGCGTGGCTCACCTACCGGCTGGTCGAGCGCCCCTTCCACCGCTCCCCCCGCTTCGCCGTGCCGTGGCGGGCGGGGGTGCTCGGCCTCGCGTGCGTGGCCGTCGGCCTCGCCGGGGCCGGGGCGCTGGCCGTGGCGACGGACCGGGCGAGCGTCCCGCAGGGCCCCGCGCCGGGCGCCGCCGTCCTGGGGGACGACCCGGCCGCCGCGGACGCCGGCGAGCCGCTGGACCGCCTCACCTCGATCACGCCCGCGCTCGCCGACGCGCCCGAGGACGTCGCCGACATGTATGCCGACGGCTGCCACCAGAACCAGCGCAGCGCCAAGGTCATCAGCTGCACCTACGGCGACCCGGACTCCGACACGGTGGTCGCGCTCGTCGGTGACTCCCACGCCGCGCACTGGCAGCCCGCGCTCGAGGTGCTCGCCGAGGAGAACGGCTGGCGCCTGGAGACCTACACGAAGTCCAGCTGCATCTTCGCCGACGTGCTCACGTGGGACAGCAGCGCGGACGAGCCGTACGACAGCTGCCACACCTGGCAGGCGGGGGTCCGCGAGCGCCTCGTCGGCCAGCAGCCCGACGTCGTCGTCGTCAGTGCGAACGGGACCTACCAGCTGCCCGGAGACCCCGCACCCATGAGCCGGGAGGCATCCGTGCAGGGACTCGCGGAGGGGAGCGCCTCCAACTGGCGTGCGCTGGAGGAGTCCGGCATCGACGTCGTCACCATCCTCGACACGCCCCGCCTCGTCGTCAACGCCCCCGAGTGCGTCGCCCAGCACCAGGACGACCTCGACGCCTGCGCGCTCGACCGGGACAACGCGGTCGAGCGCTCAGGGACGCCGATGCTCCGAGCGGGGGCGGCGCTCGTGCCCGAGGTCGACGTCGTCGACCTCAACGAGTTCGTCTGCCCGCGTGAGGACTGCGTGCCGGTGGTCGGCGGGGTGCTCACCCACAGCGACTCCCACCACCTCACGGCGACCTACGTCCGCACGCTGGCCCCTCACCTGGAGGAGGCACTGGCGCACCTCCTCCGCTGAGCCGCGCGGCGCCGGATCAGAGCTCGCGGGCCTCCTCGGCCAGCAGCACGGGCACACCGTCACGGACCGGGTAGGCCAGCCGGCGCTGCGGGTCGGTGGAGCGCAGCTCGGGCGTGCCGTCGGGCGCGGTGCCCTCGACGAGCTCGGCGCCGGTCACGGGGCAGCGCAGGATGTCCCGCACCCAGGGCTCGATCGTCGCCGGCTGCTCGCTCGCACTCATCACTTGCTCCGTCTCCCTGCGCCGGGTGCGCAGGTCTCCAGGGTAGTCGCCGGGTCAGTCGGCCTCGCCGGGCAGCACCCGCAGGTGGCCGCGGCGTCCGAGCTCGGGCTCGGGCAGGCGGTGGGTGACCGGTGCCGGGGGACGCTGCCGGGCCGGGCGGCGGGCACCGAGGGGCCCGGGCGGGCGCGGGAGGCCTCGCGCACGGCGTCGGCCAGCGCCTCGATGTCGTCGGCGCTGGGCGGGGCCGGCACGAACTCGGTGGCGAGGCGGACGACCTCCCAGCCGCGCGGGGCGGTGAGCCGGTGCGCGTGCTCCTCGCACAGGTCGTAGGAGTGCGGCTCGGACTGGGTGGCGAGCGGACCGAGGACGGCCGTGGAGTCGGCGTACACGTAGGTGAGGGTCGCCACGGCCGGACGGCTACAGGCAGCGCGTGTGCAGTGGCGGGAGAGTCTCACGCCCTGACGGTACAACGTCGCGCGGACACCGCCGGCACGGCCACGCCGGAGCCGGGCCCAGGGCATAGCATCGAGGGATGCCCGAGGACCTCGTGATCCCGTCCCGGCGCTCCGCGCGCCGGCGGGACCGCCGTGGGCGCGGGCTGCGCGGTCCCCTGCTGCCGCCGACCCTGCCCGGGTGGCGCACCCGCAGCGAGGAGTTCGACGACGCCGTGCTCGGTGCCGTCGAGCGGCTGGAGAAGCGCTGGTCGCGCCAGCTGTCGGCGGTCGAGTTCGGCGTCGAGGAGGTCCCGCCGTCCGACCCCAGCCCGTGGGAGCAGGACGCCGTCGCCCTGGGCCGGTACTTCCCGGCCGACCCGGCCGCCGGTCTCACCGACCGCGTCGTCCTCTACCGCCGCCCGATCCAGTCGCGCTGCGAGGACACCACCGAGCTGCACGCGCTCGTCGAGGAGGTCGTCCGCGAGCAGGTGGCCCACCTGCTGGGCCGCGACCCCGACGACCTCTGAGTCGCCCTCTCAGCCGAGCGGGCGGGGGGCGGGTGCGAGCGGGACGGCGCTGGCCGTGCGGGCGTCCTCGGTGAGCGGCACGAAGGACATGAGGCTGCCGTCGGGTGCGGACGCCGTGAGCATAAGACCGCCGTGGACGACGCCGTCCGTCGCGCGGACCTCGAGCGCGGCCACCTCACCGAGCGCCCTCACGTCCTCACGCAGGGTCGTGCGCTCGCCGAGCGTGCGGGTCACCGGTTCTCCCCGGGTGCCGTCACGCAGCACCGGGACGAGCTCGACGTCGATTGCATCACCGGACGGGTTGGCAAGGACGAGGTACACGGAAGAGATCTCGTCACCGGGCACGGCTGCGACGCCGGAGGCCAGGGCAGGCGTCGCAGGCGCCCAGGCGCGGTCGACCGGCGCGGTGCCCGGGTCCTCCTCGCTCGCCCTGCCGACGGTGGTCGTCACGGCGGCGGCGGTGACGGGCTTGTCGGCGCTGACGACCGCCGACCAGGGCCCCCCGGGCATTCCGGTGAGGGAGACGTCGACGACGGCGCCCGGGTCCAGGACGAGCTCCTCGGCACCCGGCACGGCCTCGGGCCCGTCGGTGCCGAGCAGCTCGAGGGTGACGGTCGCGGTCTCCTCGCCCGGGTTGACGACGCGGACGGCGGGGGCGTCGTCCTCCTCCCCCGAGCTCTGGCCGAGGAAGATGCCGGGGACGACGACGCTCTCGGCGGGTGCCAGCGAGGGGGCGACGAGGTCGGTCCCCGCGGGGACCAGGCCTCGCAGCCGGCTGTCCTGGACGAGGGCGGTCACCTCGCCGCCGGTCGCGGCGACGTGGACGGCGACCCTCGGGTCGGCGGCCAGGGCCTCGAGCAGGACGATGCGCTGACCGCCGGCCGGGACGAGGACGGTCCCGGCGGTGGAGAGGTCGAGGGCCCCGGTGCTCCCCCAGCCGCTGAGCGTGACGCTCGCCGGGGTCTGCCCGACGTTCGACAGCACGAGCTGGGCGGAGTCGCCGGGCTGGGTGGAGCCGCCGACGAGCCACGCCGAGGTGGACGGGCTCTGGCACGACGTGGCCGCCAGGCCCCGGAGGTCGCCGGACTCGGTGACGGCCACGCTGGTCCCCGCGACGAGCGCGACGACGTCCTCCACGGGCTCCGCCTCGAGAACGGTCGTCTCACCGGCGTCGGTGCGCTGCGCGAGACGGGCGGTGCCGGCGAGGGGCACCTCGTCACCGGCCGGGTCGTCGAGCGCGGGCCGCAGCCGCAGGGCTCCAGGCGGCTGGTCCTCGCTGCGGGCGAGGGTGACGACGTCGAGCACGGTGCTCGTGCCCGAGCCCTCCGGGTCGAACTCGTCGTAGCCGAGGTCCTCCCCGGCGACGGCGGTGGCGAGGCGCGGCGGCCCGGGGCAGACCTGGGCGACGGTGGCGGCGTCGACCGGCACGACGACGTCCTCGACCGCGACGACGTCCACGGGCACCGTCTGCCCGGCGAGCGCGACGCCGGCGGCCGCGGCGAGCAGGGCCGCACCGGAGACGGCGGTGGTCACCCGGCGCAGCACCCGCCGGCTGGTGGGGGCGCTCATGTCGTCTCCTCCCGTCGGCGGCGCACGGGCACGGCGAGCAGCACGGTGAGCCCCAGGCCCACGGCCTGGGCCACGCGCCACGGGGTGAGCCACGCCGGCTCGTAGGTGATCTCGAGGCGGCCGGTGTGGGCCGGCAGCTCGAAGGCCTGCCGCCAACCGTCGGTGGTCGCCCGCAGCGGGCGGCCGTTGTAGGTGGCGCGCCAGGCGGGGTCGGCCCGCTCGGCGAGGACGAGGAGGCGGCCCTCCTCCCCCGCGCCGACCCGGCCGCTCGCACCGACCGGCCGCGCGGGCAGGGAGGAGAGCACCTCCCCCTCCGCGGACACGACCTGGGCGCGGGCCACGGACTGCGCCGCACCGGCGGCGCCGGTGGACTGGGAGGTGCGCCAGATGACGCCGGAGGCGTTCTCCGTCACCCGCTCGAGGCCGGCGGTGGAGTCCAGCCGGGCGACGAGGTCCTGGCGGGTCGTCGCGGCCTCCGCGTCCGTCACGGGCGGGACGAGGACGACGCCGACGGCGAGGCGGCCGAGCTGCTCGCCGGCCGCGTCCGCGGTGCCGGTGGCGAGCTCGGCGACGAGCCCGTGCAGCTCGGAGGTGGCGTCATCCGGCGCGGCGGCCGCGCCGCCGGAGGTGAGGCCCCGGGCCGCCACCACCGTGGAGGTCTCGCTCAGCTGGGGGCCCGCGTGGCGCCACACCTCGGCGCGGACGGTCTCCCCCTCCGCACTGAGCGCGAGCACGCGTGCCCGCTCGGGGCTGGTCTGGAGCTCACGGGCGAGTGCCGGGACCGGCGGCGCCTCCCGGCCCTCGAGGGCGAGCAGGGTCCCCTCCTGCCCGCGCTGGTCGACGACCGTGGCGAGCCACACGCCCGCGGTCGCGAGCGGGCCGAGGACCATGACGGCGGTGACGACGCCCGCGGAGAGCTGGCGCCAGCCGAAGCTGCGGGCGGTGAGCCACTCGCGTAGCCCGTCACCGCCCGCCGTCGTGGCGACGAGCAGCCCGAGGAGGGCGAGCGAGGTGCCGGCGCCGGCCCAGCCGTGGACGAGCTGCGCCTCGCCCGCCAGGTCGCGGCCGACCGCCACGGGGGTGCGCGTCGACAGCAGGGCCGTCGCGAGGCCGACGACGACGGCGACCCAGCCGGCTCGGACCGCCCGCGCGCGGCCCGAGCCGCGCAGCAGGGCGAGGACCGCGACGAGGGCCACGGCGGCGCCGCCCGCCAGCGCGAGGACGGTGGACCACGGCTCCGTGGGGCCGGCCAGCCCGGGCAGGGCGAGGGGCCAGCCGAGCGCCGCGAGCCAGGAGGCGCCGGGGTCGGAGGCGAGCGGCACCCCGGGATCGGCGACGACCACGCGCCAGCCGCCCTCGGGGAGCGTGCCGAGGGCCGCGGTGAGCAGCGGGCCGAGAAGGAGGAGCGGGGGGACGGCCACGAGCGCGAGCAGGCGCCGGCGGCGGGGCACGACGAGCGCGAGGAGAACGAGGACGACCACCGCTGCGGGCAGGAGCACGGGCGCGCCGGCGCAGGCGACGGCGAGCGCCAGACCACCGCCGGCGGCCGCCGAGATCGAGCCGCTGGTCGCGTGCGCGTCCGCCGCGGGCGCCGCGACGGCGGGGAGCTGCCCGGCTGCGGGGTCCTCGTCGTCGTCCGCGGTGCGCCTGGCGTCGGCGAGGCCGGAAAGGATGACGTCGCGGCGGTGCACACCCACGGCCCGCGCGACGCCGAGCGCCGCCCACGGCAGGGCGAGGTGGGCGAGCACGGCGCCGAGGCGCCCCTGGCCGAGGCCCACCAGGAGCGCGGGGGCCAGGGCCCACACGACCGCCGCCCACGCGCGCAGGAGGACGGAGCGGGTGGCGGCGCCGGCGGCGAACCAGGCCCCCAGCCCGGCGAGCGGCACGGCGAGGACGAGCAGCGCCGTCGTGAGGACGTTGCCGCTCGCACCGGCGAGCGGGAGCGCGGCGACGGCGAGGACGGTGAGGAGCGGGTCGGCCGGGCCGGCGTGGCCGAGGCCGGCGGGGACCCACGCGGACGTGGCTGTCCGCCACAGCTCGCGGGCGGCGGCGTCGAGCGGGACCAGGGCGCCCCCGCGCAGCGCGCCCGCGGTGAGGAGCGGGCCCAGGGCGACGAGCGCGACGGTGGTGAGGCCGAGGAACACGAGGGCGAGGGTGCCGCGCCGCCGCCGGGCGAGGACGGCGCGCTCGCGGATCTCCAGCTCGCTGGGGGCCACGCGGTGGGCGCG
The DNA here is from genome assembly GCF_965111665.1 of Georgenia sp. Marseille-Q6866. Classification (NCBI taxonomy): domain Bacteria; kingdom Bacillati; phylum Actinomycetota; class Actinomycetes; order Allobogoriellales; family Allobogoriellaceae; genus Georgenia; species Georgenia sp. Marseille-Q6866. The sequence goes on from NZ_CBCOOR010000008.1 coordinate 78,006, forward strand.
GCCGGCGGCCTGGGAGCGGCGCTCGTCGCGCTTGGCGCGGGCGACGTCGTGCCAGGAGGCGTGTAGCGGGCGGAGGTGGCGCAGCGAGACCTGCCGGGTGGCCCGGTGACGGCGCCGGGCGCGCCACACGGCAGCGGGCCGGGCGAGGACCTCGGCCGCGGCGCGCATCTCGGCGCCCACGAGGGAGATCTCCTTGGTCGCGACGCGCCACAGCGCCCGCACGGGCGCGAGGGCGAGGATCGCCACGACGACGAGCGGCACCCAGTACCACGGCGTCGAGGTGAGCCAGAGGAAGAGCTGGGAGCGGCGGCGGGCGGCGAAGGAGCGGCGCGGGTCGGGCACGGTCTGCGGGTCGGGCCGCGGGGAGGAGAGGTCCCGCAGGCCCTGGTAGGAGGCCTGCGCGTGGTGGACGACGGCGCCGGGCACGACGACGACACGGTGGCCGGCGAGCCAGGCACGCTGGGACAGGTCCAGGCCGTCACCGAAGGGGCCCAGCGCGGGGTCGGGCCCGCCGAGCTCGTCCCAGACGGTGCGCCGGACGAGCGCGCCGGCCGTGCCGACGGCGAGCACGTCCTCGCGGGCGTCGTGCTGGCCCTGGTCGATCTCGCCGTCCTCGATGTCGGGGACGCGCCGGCCGGTGGACGTGGCGCGGACGCCCGCCTCGAGGAGGAGGTCCGGCCGGGCCCAGTCACGCTGCTTGGGGCCGGCGACCGCGACCGACGGGCCGGACTCGCCCGCGCGGAGGAGCTCGGCGTGGGCGCGCGGCTCGGGCGCGGAGTCGTCGTGGAGGAGCCACAGCCAGGGCTCGGGCTCGTCCGCCCCGCCGTGCTCCGCGAGCGCGGCCCGCACGGCCGCGCCGAAGGTGCGGGGCGCGGGGACCCGTAGCACCCGCACGGAGGAGACCTCACGCAGACCGGCGGCGTCGATGGCCGCGTGGACGGGGACGCCCGTGCCCACCTCGCGGCCGGGGGCGCTCGTGTCGACGACGAGGACGGTCCCGACGGGACGCGTCTGCTCCGCCAGCCCCCGCAGCGTCCGCGGCAGGTACGGCGAGACGCCGGGGCTCACCACGACAGCGAGGGTCGTGGCGGCGCCGGCGTCAGTGGCCGACATCAAGCATCAGACAGCCCGGCGCTTGAGCTTGCGACGCTCCCGCTCCGAGAGGCCGCCCCAGATGCCGAAGCGCTCGTCGTTGGCGAGGGCGTACTCCAGGCACTCGGCGCGGACGTCGCACGCGGTGCACACACGCTTGGCCTCGCGGGTGGACCCGCCCTTCTCCGGGAAGAAGGCCTCCGGGTCGGTCTGCGCGCACAGCGCGCGCTCCTGCCAGCCGAGCAGCCCCTCGTCGGGGAGCTCGTCGATGGCGTACAGCCCCTGCTGGGTGGTGCCCGCCGTGACTCCGGTCGTCAGCGGACCATCACCGAGAATGTTCCACACTGCTCTTCCCATCGTCGACCGGTCGCTTGCCCTTGGTGAATTACACGCGTGTCATACGCCTCCCGTCAAGCGGAGAGGTGCTATGAGGGCTTATTCACGCCGACTCCGGGTCACACGCGCCCCACGGGCCTCAGCGAGCGCGTCAGACCGTTTCCTCGCGCTTCTTCCGGGCGAAGCGCGCCGGGAGGTCCGGGCCGTCCCAGACCTGGATCGCCCGCCAGATCGAGGCGGTGACCGGCACCGCGAGCACCGCGCCGGTGAGGCCGGCGAGGACCGTGCCGGCGGTGAGCGCGACGAGGATGACGAGGGGGTGCAGGCGCAGCGCCCGGCCCATGACGATCGGCTGGAGGAGGTCGCCCTCGAGCTGGTTGACGCCGACGACGATCGCGACGACGATCAGCGCCTCGACCGGCCCGACGGCGACGAGGGCGACGAGCGCGGCGAGGATGCCGGCGATGGTCGCCCCGACCAGCGGGATGAACGCGCCGAGGAAGACGAGCACCGACAGCGGGATGGCCAGCGGCACCCCGACGATTGCCAGGCCGATGCCGATGAAGATCGCGTCGACCGCGGCGATGATCGCCGTGCCGCGGACGTACCCGCCGAGGGTGCGGATCGTCGCGTCGCCCACCCGCTGGCCCCGCCGGTAGCGGTGCCCCTCGAAGGGACGCAGGAGGAACTCCCAGATCTTGGGGCCGTCCTTGAGGAAGAAGAACAGCACGACGATCATGATGAAGAAGCCGGCGATGAAGTCGACGGTCTGCGACGCACCGGCGATCGCCCCCGACCCGACGGCGCTGGACTGCAGGAGTCCCGTGGCCGACTCGACGGCCGAGTCGATCTGCTCCTGGGTGATGTCGAACGGCAGCGCCTCGACGTACTGCTGGAGCTCGGCGAAGCCCTCGAGCGCCTGGTCCCGCAGCTCGTCCCACTGGTTGACGACGGCGCGGGACACCAGCCACACGACGGCCCCGAGCGCGGCGATGATCGCCGCGAGCGCGATCCACGTCGCGAGGAGGGACGGCAGGCCCTTGCGCCGCAGGAGGGAGACGAGCGGGGAGATCGCGGCAGCCAGCACGAGCGCGATGAGCACCGGGATGACGACGAGCGTCAGCTGGGTGAGCACGAACACGAGGACGGCGAGGACCGCGGTGACGGCCAGCACCTGCAGCGAGCGCGTGCCGACCCGGCCGAAGCCGTCGGCCCACAGCCCCCGCGTGGCGGGCTCGGCCGGCAGTGGCTGCGGCTCCGCGGCAGGCTCGACGGCGTCGGCGGGGCGCGCGGTCGCGCGCGACCGTCGGCTCAGTGGACTCATGTGCAGACCTTCCCGTACGTCGTGCCGGCGACCACGGGCACCGGCGGTGGGTGAGAACCCCCCCGCGCTGTGCGCCACCCGGCCACCGACCAAGGTGGGGCACAGCGTAACGACGCCTGGCCGGGCCCGCCCTCCCGTCCGACGCGCGCCGCGGACTAGGCTCAGGTCATGAGCATCGCGACGAGGGTGCTCGACCTCCTCACCGGGGACGAGCCCAACCAGCCCCGCCTCACGTGGTACGGGCCCGACGACGAGCGCGTCGAGCTGTCCGGGCGCGTCCTGGCCAACTGGGTCACCAAGGCCACGAACCTCCTCGTGGAGGAGGGTGAGGTCGAGCCGGGCTCGCGGGTGCTCCTCGACGTGCCCGTGCACTGGCGCGCCCTCGTGTGGGCGATGGCCACCTGGTGCGCCGGTGGTGAGCTCGTCCTGCCCGCCGAGGAGGACGACGTCCCAGACGACGACATCGACGACGAGCCCGGGTACACCGACCTGGACGAGGAGGAGGCGGGCGACCTCGACGACGACGAGTCCGTCTTCGTCCCCGACGAGACGGCCGAGGAGCCGGACATCGCCGTCACCGCCCGCCCGTCCGGCGCGCCCGCCGCCGGTCTCGTGCTCGTCGTGGCCCTCCCGGCCCTGGCGATGCACGTCGAGGAGCCGATCCCCGCCGGCGCGGTCGACGCCGCCGCGGCGCTCATGACCTACGGCGACCACCTCGGCTTCATCCAGGAGCCCGGCGGGGACGACGCCGCGCTCTCCGGGCCCGAGATCTCGGGCACCGGCGGCGGTCCTGTCCCCTACGGCGAGCTCGCCGACTGGTGCCGGGAGCAGACCCCCGCCTGCCACCGCGACGAGGAGCGCCCGCGCGTCCTGTGCGCGCCGCGCGACCACGTCGAGATGCTTGCGCACGCCGTCGCCGCCTGGCGCGCGGGCGGTTCGCTCGTGCTCCTCGGCGAGGACGTCGACTCCAGCCGCTTCGACGCGATCCAGGCCGCCGAGCGCGCCGCCGTGCGGTGCTGAGCCGCGAGGACGCGCCGCCGCTCGTCTCGGTCATCATGCCGATGCACGACGCCGCGGCCTTCGTCGGCGCGGCGATCCGCTCCGTCCAGGCGCAGAGCGTCCAGGAGTGGGAGCTCCTCGTCGTCGACGACTCCTCCCGCGACGACTCCCACGCCGTCGCCGAGCGGGCCGCGGCCGCCGACCCGCGCGTGCGCGTGCTGCGCAACGAGGGCCCCGGTGGCGCGGGACCGACGCGCAACGTGGGGATCGACGCGGCGCGCGGCCGCTACATCGCCTTCCTCGACAGCGACGACCTGTGGCTGCCCACCAAGCTGGAGCGGCAGCTCGCCCTCCTCGAGGTGTCCGGCGCACCGCTCGTCTACAGCGCCTATTACAAGGTGGACGCCGACTTCTCCGGCGAGGCGGTGGACTTCGCGCCGAACGGGCGCGTCGTACGCGCCCCGCTGCGGCTCGAGTACCGCCACATGCTCCGCCAGGACTACATCGGCTTCCTCACGGCCGTCTACGACACCGCGGCGCTCGGCAAGCGGCTGCTGCCCTCGATCGAGCGCCGGCAGGACTACGCGCTCATGCTCGCGATCCTCCGGGACGGGCACGTCGCCCGCGGGCTGGACGAGCCGCTCGCCCTCTACCGGTCGGGCCGCACCGGCTCCCTGTCGGCCAACAAGCTCGTGGCGGCCCGGTACAACTGGCACATCTACCGCCACGTCGAGGAGCTGCCGCTGCCGCGGGCGCTGTGGGCCTTCGGGAACTACGCCGTACGCGCGGGGCTGAAGTACCTCATCTAGCGGCGGCCACGTCGGCGTCCGTCCCCTCGGCCGCCGGCGTCCCGGCCTCGCCGGACGCCGCGGCGACCGCGGCGTCGATGCGGGCCTGGATCCGCGCCGCGGACCGTCGGCGCGCCCTCACGACGAGGAGCGGGGTAGCGACGAGGAGGGCGAGCAGGACGAGCTGGGCCCACGGCACGGTCCACACGCGGAACTCCCCGGTGCTCGGCTGGAGGGCGGCGGGCACCTCGTCCTCGCCGACGGCGAGGGGGGTCGCGACGAACTCCCCGCGTCCGAGGAACAGGGGCCAGACCTCGACCTCCGCGGTGCCGGCGGCGTCCTGACCGGGCAGCACCTCGCGGTGCTCGGCGGAGGCCTCCCCGCCGCCGGCGCCGAAGGGGCCGGCGAGCGTCACGCCGACCTCGGCCCCGACGCGGATGTTGCCGGTGTTCTCCACGGTGTAGTCGACGGTGACCGTCCCGGGGGCGAAGGGGTTCCACGACGGGGAGTAGGTGGTCTCGACCGCGGGTGTCACCTCGGCGAGCACGTCTCCCGCGACGCGCAGGTGGAGCCGGACCCCCACGCGCGAGCTCATCTGCAGGGAGGTGTCCCCGCCCTGGACGAGCTCGGCGACGACGCCGGCGGGGTGGTCGCCAGGGGTCGCGCCGCCCGGGACGGTGACCTCGACGGGGACGACGGTGCTCGAGGACGCCGGCGCCTCGAGGAGGATGCCTCCGCCGTCGCGCGGCGTCGCGCCGTCGACCTCGCCGATCTCCACCCAGCTCCCGCCGTCCTGCGGCGGGGCCTCGGCGGGGAGGAGGTCGAAGTTGCCGTCGTCGTCGACGAGGCCGTCGCTGGCGTAGACCGCGAAGGTGGCGTCGTGGGCGCTGAAGTTCGTCACGACGACGTAGTCGGAGACCGACGCGCCGTCCTCGATCTCGTGGCGCAGCGAGACCCGGCCGTCCGCGCCGTCCTCGTCCGCCGGCTCGAGGGCCCACGTCGTCCCGCCGGCGGCGTCGTCGGTGTCGGTCGCCGCGGGGAGCGCGGCCGAGGCGGGCAGGGCGGCGGCGCCGACCACGAGCGCGCCGGTGGCCAGGGACCTCAGGAGACGGAGCACGGTCAACCTCGGGGAGTCTAGGAGTCGGTGCAGGCGGGCGGGGCGTCTGCCCCGCCCGCCTGCGGGGTGGTCAGTCGACCGGGAACAGCGAGACGGTCACCCGCGCGCTGTAGTCACCCTCGGCAGTCCCGACCGGGGCGTCGAGGACGAGCCGCGCGTCGAGCTCGGCGGTGCCGCGACGTCCCTCGTTGCTGGCCGAGGCCAGGCGCGAGGGGGTGGACAGGCCGGTGCCGCCGTCGATCGCGGTGGCCTGGGCCGGTCCGGCACTGACGCCCTCACGCGGGCTCAGCACGCGGGGGACCCAGCCGAGGTTCTCGGCCCCGATCACGTCGGCGTCGGACACGAAGTCGGTGGACTGGCCGGAGGCGGCCCATCCGCCGCCCGCGGCCTGGTCGGCGTTGCGGCCGTCGGTCACGGTGAGCGTCGGCAGGTCGCCGGTGTAGCGCCAGCGGTCGGGGCGCTCGCCCGCGGGGGTGAGCTCGACGCCGTCGCCGTAGTCGCCGACGGTGAGCGTGAGGGAGCCCTCCTTGTCGACGATGGAGACGTCGACCGGGATGCCGTCGGCGTCGCTGGGACCGCCGGTCTCGGACAGCGCACGCTGCCAGACGATGAGGTCGGCGACCTTGTCCTCGAGGCCGGCGACACCGGCGCCGGCGGCGCGGGTGCGGGCCTGGAGGAGCGAGGCGAGTGCGCCGTCGTGGTCACCCTCGTCGGCCGCGCCCTCGGCGGAGGTGAGGAGCGCCGCGATGTCCGCCTTGGCGCCGGCGTCGCCGCCGGTCGCACCGGCGAGGATGCCCTCGACCTCGGAGAAGGTCACGCAGTCGCCACCGCCGGACACGAGCCCGGCCGACCACTCGATGCCGGACAGGACGTGACCCAGCCACAGCGGGTCCTGCCACGACTGGTCGGTGTGGCCGGCGCCGCTGTACCAGGAGCGGCCACCCTCGAAGTTCTTGCACCACGCGATCGGGTGGTCCTCACCCATGCGCCCGTTGCCCGGGTTGTAGGTGGACTCGTCGAGCGTCATGAGGACGTGGACGTCCCCGCGGGGGTTGGCGGTGTAGTTGTACCACTCGTCGAAGCGGGACCACTCGAGGGGCAGCCCGGCGGTCGAGGGGTGCGCGGGGTTCTCCACGCGCATCGTCGCCTGCTGCTGCTGCGGGTGGTTGCGGAAGCGCGCGCCGCCGCCGGTGAGCTGGCTGTACCAGGGCACCGTGTGGAGCGTGTCGGTCGCGGCGTGGAGGCCGACGTAGCCGCCGCCGCTGCGGATGTACCCCTGGAAGGCAGCGACCTCGCTGTCGTCGAGCAGGCGCGGCCGGGCAGGGTCCATGTTGTTCGTGCCGTCGACCGGGGAGTTGAAGATGATCGCGGAGTACTTCGACAGGTCCTCGGCCGAGGTGAAGGGCGTCGACTCGAGGCTGAGCGCCGGCTGGGCGGGGTCCCAGACGTCGACGTCGAAGCCCTCCTCCTCGCCGAGCGCGATGAGCGCGTTGGTGGTCGGGACGATGTGGGAGTGGCGGAACCCGAGGGTCTTGCCGACCACCAGCACCTGGTAGTCGTCCTCGGGGACCTCGGTGTCGGCCATCGCGGAGGGAGCGACGGCACCTGCTCCCAGGGCGATCGCAGCGGTGAGGGCCGCTGCTCGTACTCGTGAGACATGCTGCTTCATTGCAGGCCTTCCATGTGGGCGGGTTGTCGCTGCCCGAGGCTCGTCATTAAGTTTCGCGCAACGACATTATTGCGTTCGTCACACTACCGATGACCGACTTGCAACGTCAATCTTCTGTCCACCTGATGGCCGGAAGTCCCGACGCCTCACCCTGCGCGCACGGCCGCGAGGGCGGCCACGAAGTCCCCGCTCACCGTCGCCCAGTCGTACCGCTCGACCGCGGCCCGGCGGCCCGCCGCGCCGAGGCCGGCCGCCCGCTCCGGGTCGGCCCGCAGCGCGAGAACCGCGTCGGCGGCCGCGGCCGGGTCCTCAAAGGGGACGACGACGCCGGCCCCCGCCGTCGTGACGACATCACGTGCCAGTGGCAGCGGCGTGGTGACGACCGGGACGCCGTGGGCCATGTACTCGAGCACCTTGGTCGGCATGCTGTGGCGGTAGTTGGGCAGGTCGCGCAGCAGCGAGAGCCCGGCGAGTGCGCCGTCGAGCAGCTCCCCGGCACGGTCGTTGGGGACGAAGCCGTGCCAGTGCACGTCACCGCGCTCGTGCGCCTCGCGCACGACCGGCTCCGCGGGCCCGTGGGCGGGACCGACGACGTGGGTGGCGACGACCCCGGCGGTGCGCTCCCGCAGGAGGCGCCCCGTCTCGACGACCTCCTGCGCACCCCGCTCGAGGGTGATGCTGCCGAGGTAGACCACCCGGTCCGTCCCGGGGGCAGCGGCGTCCGGCGGCACCGGGACCGTGTTGGGCACGACGACGTGGTCGCGGGCGAAGCGCTCCCGGTAGCCGTACTCGGCGAGGAGCAGCGTGAGGTGCCGCTCGGCCCAGCGCTCCACGCGGCGCACGAGGCCGGCGGCCAGCGCGCGCGCGGGACGGGGCAGCCATGGCTTGGCCACGACCGCGGCGGCGGTGTCCTCGTGGACGTCCCACACGGCGCGCGACCGCAGGGACCGCGGGACGGCGAGGAGGAGCTCGGGGTCGTGGACGAGGACGACGTCGTGCCGCCTGCCCAGCCCGCGGACGAGGCGGCGGGCGTGCCGGAGGGCGCCGAGGCGGCGGCGGCCGGTCGCGCGGGGCACGTCGACGCAGTGCAGCCGACCGGCGCCGAGCACCTCGTCCGTCGGCAGCGGCAGGCCGTAGCCGGTGAACGGGGCCGCGTAGGTGACGTCCCACCCCGCGGCGAGCAGTGCGGGGACCTGCCGGTGGCGGATGCGCGCGTCCTGCGGGTGGTGCACGACCGTGACCACCAGGACCGACGGCCGCTGCGGCGTCATCGCGAGGCGTCCTCCGCCGCGGTGGCACCGCCGCCCGGCGCGGCCTCGGGGGCCGCCACGGGCTTCTCGGCGGGTGCCGGCGTGGTGGCCGGTGCGGACTGGTCGGCCGGTGGGGACTGGTCAGCCGGTGCGGGCTGGTCAGCCGCGGCGGGCTGGTCAGCCGCGGCGGGCTGGTCAGCCGCGGCGGGCTGGTCAGCCGCGGCGGGCTTGTCGGCCGCGGCGGGCTTCTCGACCGGTGCGGGCTTCTCGGCCGCGGCAGCCTGAGTCGCTGGGGCAGCGGCTGCGGGGGCTGCCGGCTTCTTGGCGGGAGGCTTCTTCGCAGCCGGCTTCTTGGGGCCCGCCTTCTTCGGCCCCTTGGACCGCGCCGCCTGGTAGGCGTCGCAGACCTCGTTCGCCGGGCCGTCCATGATGAGGCGGCCCTTGTCGAGCCACAGGGCGCGGTCGCACATGGCACGGACCGTCGAGTCGCTGTGGCTGACGAGGAACACCGTGCCCGCGGCCTCGCGGATCTCGGCCACCCGCTCCCGGCTGCGTGCCTGGAACTCGGCGTCACCGGTGGCGAGGGCCTCGTCGATCATGAGGATGTCGGGCACCGCCGCCGTGGAGATGGCGAAGCGCAGCCGAGCCGCCATGCCGGAGGAGTAGGCCTTCATCGGCAGGTCGATGTAGTCCTCGACCCCGGCGAAGGAGACGATGTCGTCCATCTTCTCCCGGACCTCCTTGGGCGAGAGCCCGAGCGCCTGGCCGCCGATCATCACGTTGCGCTCACCGCTCAGCTCACGCATCAGCACGGCGTTGACGCCGAGCAGCGCGGGGGTCCCGGCCGTGTAGATCTCGCCGTTGGTGGGCGGGATGAGGCCGGCCAGCGCCCGGAGCAGCGTGCTCTTGCCCGAGCCGTTGCGGCCCACGATGCCGATGGACTCGCCGTGGTAGGCGACGAAGGACACGTCCTTGACGGCGTGCACCTCGCGGACGGCGCCGATGGACCCGCGGCCGCGCAGCATCCGCTTGAGGCTCGCGTTCCCAGGTGCCCCGCTCACCGTGCCCATCTTCTTCGCCCCGTAGACGCGGTAGATGACGTCGACGTGCGAGGAGATGAGCGAGGGGATGCGCTCGTCAGTTACGGCCATAGGTCGCCTCTGCCCGCCAGAAGAAGATGAACCCGACGAGCGGGAGGATGACCGCCCACCCGGCGGCCACGTACCAGGTCGTCGCGTTGAAGGGGGTGTCCGACAGCAGCGACTGCCGGACGATGTCGAGGATGACGGCGAAGGGCTGGTAGAGCATGACCGTCCCGACCAGGCCGTGACCGGCGAAGGTCGTGATGCTGAAGAAGACGCCGGAGACGTAGCGCAGCAGCCGCACGACGAGCGTGATGAGGTTGCGCAGGTCCCGGGAGCTGTGGACGATCCGCGCGACGATGAGCGAGATACCGGCGTTGATCGCGACGATCAGTCCCATCGCGACAGGGAAGAGCAGCCAGTGGACCGTGATCGGCTCCCCCGTCACGAGGACGAGGACGAGGATGACGGCCACCGACGGCAGGAAGGCGATGAACTCGGTGAGCGTCACCGACAGGGGCAGGACGGCTCGCGGGAACCGCAGCGACCGGACCAGGCTGAGGTTCCCGGAGATGGCCTTGGACGCCGAGGTCATCGTCCCGGAGCTGTACATGAAGACGAGCAGGCCGATGACGAGGAAGCCGACGTAGTTGTCGACCCCCTCGTCCAGGCCCAGCAGCTGCCCGAAGATGAGGAAGTACGCGGCCGCGAGCAGGAGCGGGTTGAGCACGCCCCACAGCTGGCCGAGGTAGTTGTCCTGGTTGCGCGCGTAGGACTGTGCAGAGGACAGCGTCCACAGGAAGCGGCGCTGTGCCCACGTCTCCTTGATGTAGCGCCCCAGCGGGGGCCGGACCCCACCTCGCTCGAGTCCGTACCTGGCGGCGAGCTGCGCCGCGGCGTCCGGCGACAGGGGGGAGTCACCCCCTGCCGCCGGTGCGGGTGCCGTCACAGACGCTGGACCGTCGGGCTCTCGGCCGCGACGCCGCGCGTGTCGAAGAAGCGCTTGGACGCGCCGGCCAGGGCCTCGATGTCGTAGTCGCGGTGGTGCTGCAGGAGCATGACGAGGTCCGCGTTCGCGATCGCCTCGTCGAGGTCGGCGACGCGCTCGGTCACCGAGCCGTTGGTACGCCACTGCTCCACGTGCGGGTCGTGGAAGACGACCGTGGCGCCCTTCTCACGCAGGTGCTTGGCCACCGGCACGGCCGGCGACTCCCGCTGGTCGGCGATGTTGGGCTTGTAGGTGACGCCGAGCAGGAGCACGGTCGCCCCCTTCATGGCCTTGCCGTCCTCGTTGAGGATGTCCTGCGCGCGCTTGACCACGTAGGAGGGCATCGTCGCGTTGATCTCCTGGGCGAGCTCGACGAAGCGGAACGGGTAGCCCAGGCGCGCGCGCACGTTGTAGGAGAGGTAGTTCGGGTCGATCGGGATGCAGTGGCCCCCGACGCCCGGACCGGGGTAGAACGCCTGGAAGCCGAAGGGCTTGGTCTTCGCCGCGTCGATGACGTCCCACAGGTCGATGTCCAGCTCGTGGCAGAACCGGGCCATCTCGTTGACCAGCGCGATGTTGATGTGGCGGTAGGTGTTCTCCAGCAGCTTGGCCATCTCGGCCTCGCGGGTGCCCTTCGTCCGCACGACAGTGTCGACGACCCGCCCGTAGAACGCGGCTGCCGCCTCCGTGGACTCGGGGCTCACCCCACCGACGACCTTGGGGGTGTTCTTCGCGCCGAACTTCTCGTTGCCCGGGTCGATGCGCTCCGGGGAGAAAGCGAGGTGGAAGTCGGTGCCGGCCTTGAGGCCACCGGCCTCGAGCATCGGCGCGACGATCTCCTCGGTGGTGCCGGGGTAGGTCGTGGACTCGAGCACGACGACCTGGCCGGGCTGGAGGTGACGGGCGATGTCGCCCACCGCGGCGCGCACCGGGCCAAGGTCCGGGCCGCCGTCCTCGGCCAGCGGGGTGGGCACGCAGATGACGATGTGCTTCGCCTCGGCGAGCACCGCGGGGTCCGTCGTCGCGGCGAAGCCACGCGAGACGAGGTCCGCGACCTGCTCGTCGGAGAGGTCGTCGATGTGCGAGACACCCCCGTTGAGGCCGTCGACCACACCCCGGTTCACGTCATAGCCGCGAACCGACATCCCGGCGTGCACCGCCTCGAACACCAGCGGCAACCCCACGTACCCCAGCCCCACAACGGCAAGGTCCACGGTCATGTGCAACTCCAAGTCGTCTCGCACGTTCCGGAGCGAACCTGCCGCCCGCACCGTGGCACACGGCGGGTCACCCGCGTGTGCCGATCTGCGACAAGCATCGTACACGGGCACTTCGGGCCATCCATCGGGCCCTAGTACCCACGGCCGTGGGGGTCGTCACGCTTCCGGGCGCCCTCAGCGCACGATCGCGGAGGCCACCTGCTCGCGGATCTCGCGGAACTCCTCGCTCGCTCTCAGCTCCTCCGCGTCGAGGGCACGGCCGTGCGTCCCGGAGATGTCCACGGGCACGTCGAGGACCACGCGGCCCGGACGCGGCGACATGACGAGCACCCGGTCACCGAGGACGATCGCCTCGTCGACGCTGTGGGTGATGAAGAAGATCGTCTTGCCTCCCTCGCGGGAGATCCGGAGCAGGTCCCCCTGGAGCTGCTCGCGGGTGAGGGCGTCGAGCGCGCCGAAGGGCTCGTCCATGAGGATGACGCCGGGGTCGCTGGTGAGGACGCGGGCGATCTGGGCACGCTGCTGCATGCCGCCGGAGAGCTCGTAGGGCCGGGCGTCGCTGAACCGCGCCAGGCCCACCCGCTCGAGCTGCTCGCTGCTGCGCGCGGCCCGCTCCCCCGCCGCGACCCCCTGGAACTTCAGCCCGAGCTCGACGTTCTTGCGCACGCTGAGCCAGGGGTAGAGGTTGGGGTGCTGGAAGACGACGCCGCGCTCGGGGGACGGGGCGTCGATGGGCGCCCCGTCCATGGTGGCACTCCCGCCGGTGGGCGTGAGGAAGCCGGCGAGCACCTTGAGCAGCGTCGTCTTGCCGCAGCCGGACGGGCCGACGACGCAGACGAACTGGCCGTCGGGGATGGTGACGGTCGTGTCGGAGACCGCGTGGACGACCTCCCCGCGCTCGGTGACGTACCGGTGCGAGACCTTGTCGAGCGTCAGGGTCAAGGTGCCACCCGGTCGATCGCGTCGGCGTGGACCGCCTGCTCGTACCTCTCCGGCGGCGCGATCTCGGCGACCTCCTGCTGGGCGAGGAGGAAGTCGGCCGTCCGGACGAGGTCCTGCCCGAGCTTGCCGCCGAAGTACTCCTCGCCGGCCTGCTCGGCCGCGCGCAGGTAGACGTAGCCCTCGAGCAGCTCGGTCGCCTCCTCGGGCGCGACGCCGAGCTGGGCGCCGATCGCCTCGCCGGCACGCTCGGGCTCCTCCTGGATCACGCGCACCGCCTCGTCCTGCAGCGCCGTCCACATGGCCATGAACTCCGGGTTGGCGGAGATGAACTCGGTGGTGGCGGCCGCCAGGTCGTAGGTGGGCGTGCCCGCCGCAGCCGTGTCCTCGCTCGACAGGACGATCTGCCCGTCCTCGAGGAGCACCTCGAGCGTGGGGTTCCACACCCAGGCGGCGTCGATCTCCCCACGCTCCCAGGCGCCGACCATGGCGTCCGGGGAGAGGTTGATGAGGGTGAGGTCTGCGCCGGGCTCGAGCCCGGCGTCGCCCAGGGCGTTGAGGAGGGAGAAGTGCGCGGTCGAGCCGTAGGGCACGGCGACGGTTGCCCCGGCGAGGTCCTCGAGGCTCTGCGCGCCGGTGCGGGAGACGAGGGACTCCGCCTCGCCGATGACGTCGTGGATCCACACGACCTGGGCGTCCAGCCCCACCTCCGGAGAGACGAGCTTGGCCATCGGGCTCGAGCCGAGCAGGCCGAGGTCGATGGAGCCCGAGCCGAAGGCCTGGACCACCTCCGCGCCCGAGGCGAACTGGCTCCACGAGATCCTCGCCTCGGGCAGGCAGGCCTCCAGCCAGCCGGCGTCGCGCACGACGAGGTCGCCGTTGGGGATGGGCTGGAAGGCGATCTCCACCTCGGCGGTGACGCTCTCGTCGACCTCGACGGGGCAGGCCTCCTCCTGCCCGGACGCGGTCTCGGTGGCGGCGTCCTGGGCCGCCTCCTGCGCGGTCGCGCAGGAGCCGAGGGCGAGGACGGCGGCGAGGACGCCGGCCGAGCGGCGGATGAGCTGGGGGGCCATGTCAGGCCGCCTTTCCGTACCAGGGGACGAGCGCTCGGGTCAGGTACTTCAACGCGGTGTCGAGCGCCACCGCGCACAGTCCGATGACGATGATGCAGGCGATGGTCAGCGCCGTCTGCAGCTGGGTGCCGGCGATGTACGCCAGGCCGCCGATGCCGGGGATGCCGTTGTTGAGCTCGGCGGCCACGACGGTGGTCCAGGCGAAGCCGACGGCGATCCGGACGCCGGAGAGGATCTCGGGCATGGTCGAGGGCAGCATGACGTGGGTGACCACCTGCCACCGGCTCGCGCCCATCGACTCGGCCGCGTGAATCCGGTCGCTCTGGATCCCGCGCATGCCGTTGATGGTGGCGATGGCGATCGGCGGGAAGGCCGCGAGGAACAGCAGCCAGTACTTCGAGACGTCCCCGATGCCGAACCACACGATGAGCAGGCCGATGTAGCCGAGCGGTGGCAGGGCGCGGAGGAAGTTGAGGTAGGGCTCGGTGACCGCGTTGAACCAGCGGCTCGCCCCCATGAGGAAGCCGAGCAGCGGGCCGAGGACGACGGCCGCGCCCACCCCCACGCCGATCCGGCGGAACGAGGCGAGGAGGTGCTCCCACATGAAGTAGCCCTGCTCGCCGCAGAGCACGCGGGAGCCGGCCTCGTAGCAGGAGTTGGACCGCACGAAGGCGTCCCACACGGCGCCCGGAGCCGGCAGGTACAGCGGTCGGACGATGCCCGCGGCCGTCACGGCCCACCAGACGGCCAGGACGAGGACGAGAGAGCCGAGCTGCAGCCCCAGGCGCCGGCGCGTCCGGGTCCGCACCGCGCGCCGGTGGCGCTCGACGACCTCCCCCGAGCGTGCGTCCTCCGCGAGCCCGGGCGTGGCCGTGGGGCTCGGTTCCGCCGCGCGGGACTCGCCTGGGGCGCTGATCGGGGTGTCCTTTCGGGAGCGTGCCGTCGTCGCGGCCCGCGCGTTCCTGTACGGGTCGGAAGCATAGCTGCGCCCCGTGGTGCAGGCACCGCCCAGGCCTCGATCCGTGTGCCCGGTACAGTCGTGACAGGCGCCCCGCCCGTCATCACCCGTCGTCTACGGAGGTCCCCACGTGCGGCTCACGAGCCTGGTTCGCCGGATCCCACCGATCGCCCGGCGCGACGCCCAGCTCAAGGAGCTCAAGCGCCGCAATCGCACGCTGCAGCAGGAGGTCGCCAAGCTCGGGGGCCGCGTCCCCCGGACGGGCAACCCCGAGCCGGACGCGCTCGACTACGGCACCGCCGCCGCCCAGGCCGAGCTCGTGCGCGCCAGCGGTCTCTTCGACGAGGCCTGGTACCGCGAGCAGGTGCCCGGGGCGACCGACGCCCTGGAGCACTACCTCACCGAGGGGCACCGCGAGGGCCGTTCCCCCCACCCCTGCTTCGACGCCGACTGGTACGTCGAGCAGCCGCAGACCCCGGACAAGCTCCGCGGGCCGGCGCTCGTCCACTACCTCCGCGTCGGCGCCAAGGCGCGCGTCTCGCCGCACCCCGGCTTCCGGGCCGACCACTACGCCAAGGCGCACACCGAGGCCGTGCGTCACCCGGGCGGGCCGCTCGGCCACTTCCTCGCGGGGCACGAGGCACCGCCCGTGGCGGTCCGCGACCTGCCGGAGCTCACCTCCCCCTCCGCCTTCCTCGAGGCGGCACGGGAAGCGTCCCGAAGCGTGCTCGCCACCCGCGGCTACGAGCACCTGCGGCGCGAGGCGGGCACCTTCGACACCGGGGCCGAGGCCGCCTTCAAGGCGGGACTGCGCGCCACGCCGCTCACCGAGGAGCCGCTGGTCAGCGTCATCGTGCCGAGCAAGGACCGCGCCACGGTCCTGCCGACGGCGCTCCAGTCGGTCCTCGACCAGACGTACGCGCGGTGGGAGCTCGTCGTCGTCGACGACGGCAGCCGGGACGGCACGCCCGAGGCCCTCGTGCCCTTCCTGCGCGACCCGCGGGTCCGCCTCGTCACCCACGAGACGAACCGGGGGGTGGCGGCGGCACGGAACACCGGCCTGGCCACCGCGACCGGTGACTACGTCGCCTTCCTCGACTCCGACAACACGTGGGAGCCGGACTTCCTCGAGCTCATGGTGCGCTTCGTCCGGCGCGAGGGGCTGCGCGCCGCGTACGCGATGTCGGGGCTGGAGGAGCAGGGCGGCAAGGAGCGGCGTCGCTTCCGCGGGATGCCCTACTCCCGCGAGGCCCTGCTCGAGCGCAACTACATCGACTGCATCGTCATCCTCCACGAGCGCAGCCTGCTCGAGGAGGTCGGTGTCTTCGACGAGTCGCTGCGCCGCAACGTCGACTGGGACTACCTCATCCGCCTCGCGCGGGTCACCGACTTCGGCTTCGCACCCTTCATCGCCACGCGCTACGACCTGTGGGAGACGGGCACCGACCGCATCACCACCGACGAGCTCGCCAGCTACCGCTACCTCATCCGCCAGCGCAGCCTCGTCGACTGGGACGCCGCGCGCGACGCCGAGCGCGACCCGGAGCTCACCTCCGTCGTCGTCGTCGCCAACGAGGAGCCGGGGACCGTCCTGACGACGGTGCGCCGCCTGCTGCGCACCGCGGAGCGGGAGGTGGACGTCGTCGTCGTCGACAGCCGCCTCGACGCTGGGGACGCCACCCAGCTCCAGCTCGCGCTGTGGTCCGAGCCGCGAGCCCGCGTCGTGCGGCTCAGCCAGGAGCTGCCGATGGAGGTGGCCCGCAACGTCGGCGCCTGCTCCGCCCGCGGCGGCGTGCTCGTCTTCCTCCCCGAGGCGCTGTGGCCGGAGCCCGGCTGGGACGCCCCGCTCGTCGACGCCCTCGAGGAGCACAGCGCCGTCCAGCCGCTCGTCCTCTCCCGCGAGGGCACCGTGTGGTCGGCCGGCGCGCTGCGCACGCGGGACGGCAACGCCGCACCACTCCTCGCCGGCCTGGCCGGGGACGCCCCCGAGCTGCGCCGCACCCGCGAGGTCCCCGCCGTCACCCCGCTGGCCGTGGCGGTGCGGGCCACCGACTTCCTAACCGTCGAGGGCTTCGACCCGCTCTTCGTCCAGGACCACGTCGGCCCGGACCTGTCGGTGCGGCTCGCGCGCCGGACGGGTCGGCCCAGCGGGCTCGCCGGCACCAGCGTCGTCGCCCTCACGAGCGACGAGCTGCCCCGCACCCGCGCCTCCCGGTTCGTCTCGGCCGCCGACAACGAGCACCGCCTCGCGCAGGGGTGGGACGCCGCCGAGCCGGCGGACCTCGCCGGCTACGCCGTCGCCGGCTTCACCCGCGACGCCGACGAGCGCCTGCGCGCCCTCCTCGTCCACGACCGTCCCGAGCGCCCGCTGCGCTGGGCCATCAAGATCGGTGCCCCGGACGTGCCGCGGCGCGCGCGCTGGGGCGACTGGCACTTCGCCGTCGCGCTGCGCGACTCCCTGGAGCGCCTGGGCCACGAGGTGACGATCGACTGCCGCGACGCGTGGTACCGCGACACCGCCCACCTCGACGACGTCACCCTCGTCCTGCGCGGGCGCGGTCCCTACCGGGTCAACCCCGCGCACGTGAACCTCATCTGGGTCATCAGCCACCCCGACGAGGTCACCGTCTCCGAGCTGCGCGAGTTCGATGCCGTCTTCGGTGCCTCCCCGCGCTGGTGCGAGCGGGTGAGCCGCAAGCTCGACACCCCCGCCGTGCCGCTCCTCCAGTGCACCGACCACCGCCGCTTCGCGCCCGGCCCGCCCGACACCGAGCGCGTCCACGAGGTGCTCGCCGTCGCCAACGCCCGCGGGCCCCGGCCCGCCGTGGCGGCCGCGCTCGACGGCGGCATCGTCCCCGCCGTCTACGGCTACCGCTGGAAGGGCCTGCTCCCGGCCGGTGCGTGGAAGGGCGAGAACGTGCCCAACGACGAGCTGCCGGGCGTGTACCGGGCCGCCGGCGTCGTGCTCAACGACCACTGGGAGGACATGCGCCGCGACGGGCTGCTGTCCAACCGCCTCTTCGACCTCGCCGCCTGCGAGGCGCGCTTCGTCAGCGACCACCTGCCCGAGATCCCCGAGGTGCTCGGCGACGCCGTCCCCACGTACCGGGACCCCGCGGAGCTGCCCGCCCTCGTGCGCGACGTCCTCGCCGACAGCCCCGAGCGGCAGCAGGCGCGTCGCGAGCTCGGTGAGCTCGTCCGGCGGGAGCACACCTTCGACGCCCGTGCCCGGCAGATCGCCGAGCGGGTGGCCGAGCTGCGGAAGGAGCACGTGTCATGACGCGGTACACGGTGACCGGGCAGCAGTGGCGGGACCTACCCGTCCCCGCCCTCGGTGGGCTCGAGCCGACGCTGCGGCTGTGCGTCGTCATCCCGGCGCGCGACTGCCAGGAGGACCTCGACCGGACGCTCGCCGCGCTCGCCCGGCAGAGCTACCCCGCCGCGCTCACCGAGGTCGTCGTCGTCGACGACGCCTCCCCCGTCCCGCTGACCGTCCCCGAGCTCGCCCCGGCCGGCACCCGCGTGCTGCGGGTGGAGGAGGCCCAGGAGCACGGCTCCGGACGGGCCCGTGACCGCGGGGCACGCAGCACCGAGGCGGACGTCCTGGTGTTCCTCGACGCCGACATGGTCGTGAGCCGCACGCACCTGGAGTCCCACGCACGCTGGCACCACGTCACTCCGCACGCGGTCGTCCTCGGCCGGAAGTGGTTCGTCGACTTCGACGGCATCACCCCGGGCGCCGTCGCCCGGGCGGTGTCCGAGGACGCGCTCGGCGAGCTGCTCGAGGGTCGGGAGCGCAAGCGACACGGCTGGCAAGAGGCATTCGTCAAGGAGCGCCGGTACCTCACGCGCGACGTCGAGGACTCCTTCGTCGCCGTCGTCGGGGCGGACGTCTCCGTGCCGCGCGAGCTCTACCTCCGGTCCGGCGGTTTTGCCTCGCTCGGGCTGCGGGGGATCGTCGACACGGAGTTCGGATACCGAGCCCTCACCTCCGGCGGCGTCATTATTCCCGACTGGAAGACGACGGCGTACCACCAGGGCACCCGGAGCTTCGTCTCCCGCGGGGACGAGATCAAGCGCGAGCGCACCGGTCTGGCCGCCAACCTGCTCCCCATCCCGATGTTCCGGCCACAGAACACCGGCCGACAGTGGACGGTGCCAGGCGTGCATGTCGTCGTCGAGACCACTGAAGCGGCGCCCGAGGACGTCCAGGTCACCACCGACAGCATCCTCGCGTCAGATCACACCGACCTCACGGTCACACTGCCCGGCGCTTCTACGCTGCCGCGCTGGCTGCACGACTACTTCGCCGCCGACGCCCGGGTCTCCTTCACCGACGAGGCCCCGGCATCCGGATACCCCTCGCCCGTGACCGCGCACGTGACGGCCGGCCTCGTGCTTGAGAAGGTGGCGCTGACCCGGGCGCTGGAGGCAATCCGCGAGGGCGGCGGCGTCCGGGCGGAGGTCGCTCCCGGCCGCCGCCTCACCGTGGAGACCACCCGCTCCGTGCTCCGCCGGGCCCACGCCACCGAGGAGGGCACCATCCCGGCGCCCGCGACCGTGAGTCCGGGGTCGCTCAGCGTGCACGCCGCCGTCTTCCACGTCACGCCGCAGGGCATGATCGCGCTCGGCGAGAAGCGGGAGACCGCCCCTAAGCCGGCGCCTGCCCGGACCAAGCCGACACCCCCCAGACATCCGCTGACTCGCAGCAAGCGACTGTGGCGCCGCCTCCTGAGCCTTCGGAGTCGATGACTCGTCACGGTTCACGGTGCACGACGAACTGTGGGGACGCGGTGCCCTAGCATGCTATGCGGCACCTGTCGCGCTTGTTCCCGCGCGCCCGGTAAGCAGGCGCCACTCAGCCACACCAGCCAGGTAGAGAACTAGGTATCCACGTGACGGACAGCAGCACTCCAGCGCTCGTGACCGAGCAGGGCCCGGACGACACCCGCCGCTCCAGGCAACGCTCGCGTGACGCCCGCCACATGCACCCACAGTGGCGCGGGCTGCTCTGGCGGGCCGGGCTCCTGCCCGTCGCCGTGATGCTGCCGCTGCTCAATCTGCCCCTGATCGCGGACCATCGTTTCAATGTCTTCCAGTTCGGCGGTGATCTGGCACAGCGCCCCGTCGACATTGTGCTCGGACCGATCCGAGATACACCCCGGTACCTCGAGCTCGGCAACTTCAGGCCGCTGGGGCGCATCGTCGAGAAAGCCCAGGACTACCTGACCTTCGAACTGATGTCGGGGCTCGACCTGCCAGCGACACTCGGGCTGCGCCTCACGGCCCTCCTCTTCGCGGCGCTTCTCGGAGTCTCCGTCGTCATCCTCGTGGCGACGTTGAGCAGCCATGGCCGAGCAATGCAGGAAGCGCCGAACGCGGCGGCGAGCATCTCCGCTCTGGCTCTGCCCGCCATGCTCATAGCGACGAGCATCTCCAGCGTTGTTCTCTTCACCTCGCTGTACTTTGCGTCTGCGGCCCTCGTCCTCCTGGCCGGTGCCGCCGCCGGGAGGAGAGCCTGGTACGACACAAGCCGCGCCGGCGCCCTTCCTCTTGTCGTCGGCGCCCTCGCCGGTGGCGCCTTGGCTGCCTTCAACGAGGTCGCCTACCTCGCACCCCCCCTCATTCTCATGACCGTCGTCGCACGGGGCTGGCTCACCCTCGGGCTCTCACCCCGTCAGCTCCTCCGAACGAAGGCCCTCAAACTCGCCCTCACGGTCTGCGTCGGATTCGCTGCAGTATTCGTCCCCGTACGCCTCCTCATCGCCAGAGCCTGTGCCGATGGCAGCTGCTACGTCGCCTCGGACATCAACGTCTCGTCCGACGCCATCGCGGCCCTCGGGCACCGTCTGCTCTCAGCTAACCCCTTCGCAGCGTGGGCGGCCGCGGAAGGGACCGCCCCCGGTTGGTCTTCGCTGAAGAATCTCGCCACGGTGTGCGTGCTCGTGCTGGCCGTCGCCCTCGCCGTCGGCATCTGGAGGCAGCTCCGGCGGGCTGCCTTGCCCTCCAAGCGCGCCGCTGGGGCTCTCGGGGTTACAGGCTTCGGACTGTTGCTCCTGTCGAGCACGATGATGGCGCTGTCCGCAGAAGTTCAGGGCAGGGTCGAGGGTGACGGGTGGCCGATCGGAAACGGATTCCGTGACGTTCCGCTGGTCGCAGCGTCGGTGGCGCTGCTCGCCGCGGCTGTAACCGTTGGGCTCGCACACCTGCTGGCGAGCAGGGGCAGGCGCCCCGCTCCGGTGCTGACGGTGATGGCTGTGCTCGTGACCGGAGCGGTACTAGTCACCACCCACACGAACGTCGAGTTCGCAGCTGACCAGCGGCCGTCAGCGAACGGCGCGCTCTTCGACAGGATCTCCCTGGCGATGCTCCACCTCGATGAGTCCACCGATGACGAGAGATGTCAGCTGCTCGACGAGTTCGCTGACGCCTACCCGAAGCGGACGGACTGGCAGGGGCGCCTCGACCGAGCACTCGACACGGCCGCGACTGCGATGGCGGGCACGACCTTCTGCGAAGGAGACGACGAATGACGACCGTTTCAGGGCATTCTGCCGGTGAGTACGGACCGGGCATAAACGCACCGCTCATCTCCATCGTGAGCCCCGTCCACAACGAAGGAGAAGGCGTCCGCGCCTTCGTCGACCGTACGACGGCGGTCCTGGAGTCCGAGGGTGAGAACTTCGAGATCGTCCTGATCGATGACGGCTCGCGTGACGACTCCTGGCAGCACATCATCGCGGCGCACCAGGCCGACGCCCGCGTGAGAGGAATCAGCCTGTCACGGAACTTCGGCAAGGATCCGGCCATGCTGGCGGGGCTCTCCTCCGCGCGAGGGCACGCGGTCGTCATCATCGACTCGGACCTTCAACACCCGCCCGAGGTCCTCCCCTCCATGCTTGAGGCGTGGCGCCGCGGCGCAGATGTCGTCGAGGCAGTCAAGAGGACGCGCTCCGGACAGTCCGTCGCCGGGAAGCTTGCGTCGCGAGCGTTCAACCATGTCTTCGACCGCCTGACCGGTGTCGACCTGACGGATGCGACTGACTACCGCCTGCTGTCACGCCGCGCGGTCTCCTCCCTGCTAACGCTCCCCGAACGAACCTTCTTCTTCCGCGGCACGAGCAGTTGGATCGGGTTCAAGCGGACACGAATCGAGTTCGACGTCGCACCGCGCGAGGCGGGTGCCTCCCGATGGCGGTTCCGCACGCTCTTCCGCTACGCCATCAATGCCATTACCTCGTTCACGGCATCCCCCCTGCACCTCGTCACATTCGGCGCCCTCCTCTTCGGTGCGTTCTCGGTGGTGCTGGGCCTGCAGACACTCATTAGATTCGTCCAGGGAAGCGCCGTCACGGGGTTCACCACCGTCATCCTCATCCTGCTGATCCAGGGCACGCTCATCTTGTCCGGCCTGGGCATCATCGGCGAGTACCTCGCACGGATCCACGATGAGGTGAAGAACCGGCCCCGCTACCTCGTCGGTGCGACGACCGACCCAACACAGCAGGTCGAGCCCGTCGTCGCCCCCGAGCAAGACCTGCCCCGGCCGGGCACCGAGCTGTGAGCGCCGAGGGCGAGATGCCGACTCGCGCGAGGGCGGGGCTCTTCACGGGGACACGTCTCCTCCGCTACGGCGTGGCCGGCGGTGCGAGCGCTCTCGCACACGTCGGAACGCTCACCGCGCTCGTTGAGCTCGCGCACGTACGACCCGTCTGGGCTTCCAACATCGGATTCGCGATCAGCGTGGTGGTCTCCTACACACTCCAGAGGTGGTGGGTCTTCGCCTCGACGACGCGGCACAGAAAGACCGTGCCCAAGTTCCTTGTCGCCAACTGCGTGGCGCTGCTCCTCAACACGGGCATCGTTGCGGTGGGCACTGAGGTCTTCTCCATCCACTACGGTGCCGTGCAAGTCGCCGCCCTCGTGATGATCCCGCTGAGCAACTACCTCATCAACTCGCTCTGGACTTTTCGCTGACCCGGTGGCTCCTGCCCCACGCCGATGGGCGGTGGCGCTCTCTCGCTGCACCACAGGCACGGCCCCACCGCCGCCAGCGCGCGCTGAGGCAGTTCGTCAGCCGGGCAGCACGAGAAGGCGGGACCTGTTCCCGGCATCGTCGGTCATAAACCGGACCGCGAGGCCACCGCTCGACTCGGCGCGGATGCCCGCAGCCACGACGACGCATAGCGCGCGCGTCGTCCGGACCGCCACGGCGACTGCACCCGGCGAGCGGTCAAGCCAGTCGGCGGCCGTCTCCTCCCACGGAGCGCTGCCGGCGGCCCACGCGTCGGTCAGCTCACGCATCTCCGGGCCGGTGACCGGCAGCCCCGCCTGGCGGATGATGCTGAGGCGCGCTCCACGCTCGGCATCGGCGGGCTCCCGCAGAAGCCAGGAATCGACCGTGAGAGTGCCATCTGTCTCGGGTACGTCGGCGAGGGCGACAGTTCCGGAGGCCGGAGACGCCTCGGGAGGCGTCGCGGGGGCCGCGGCCTGCGGCCACCCGCCCCACTCAGGCTCCGTGCCGAGGAGCTCGAGGGAGTGACGCGTGACGTCGACGGTCGCGTACTGGCCGGCAGGCTGCTCGACGGCAACGACGCGCCCGCTCGTGAGGCGCGGGGCGAGCAGCGGCGGGAACTGGAGGACGCGCGGGTCCGCGACCACCGTGAGGGCGCTGTGCCGGGCGTCGTCGAGGTAAACGCGCTCAACCTCGCCCCGTTGCACGAGCTCGCGGACCGGGCGCGTCAGGGGATGCTCCTCGACCACGGGGCCGACCAGAGACTCGTGGTGGATGCCCCCAACCCGCAGGCCCCCCGCCACATACCCGAGCAGTAGGTCGAGCGTGCCCGGTAGCAGCCAGTCCTCCCGCCAGTCGGCGAGGACGACGACATCGAGCGGCCGCCCTGCCTCACCGTCCTGCGGGTGGCGCTCCCAGCGGCGTGGGGCGGGGAAAGCCCGCGGCCCATGCGGCGGGAGGAACCGAGCGGCGTCGCGCCTGCTCACCTGTCGGTGCCACTCGGAGTAGGCCTCGAGGTACTCCGAGCGCGCGGGGTGACGCCAGCCGGAGGAGTAGTCGGAGGCGGAGAGCGAGGCGGCGTCGGCGAGGAGGACCGTGAGCGCGTGGGTCGGCACGTCGACGACCTTGCCGTCGAAGGCGGCCTCGACGCGCAGCGCGTACTCGTTGTCGGCGGCCTTGCGCACCGGGTCGAAGAAGCCGACCCGGTTGACAACGGGGAAGACCCGGATCATCAGGGAGGAGGCGGCCTTGAAGCGCCCGCCGTAGCCGACCCGGCTCAGCTCCATCTCCTCGGTGGCGCGCACCCCCAGGCTGCGGGTCGCGACGAGCGTCTCGTCCTCCAGCATCGGGCGGACGCCGAGCTCCAGCCGCTGGGGGTGGGCCCAGTCGTCGGAGTCCAGGCAGGTGAAGAAGTCGCCCGTGGCTAGGCGGAGGGCGGTGTTGCGCGCCCGGTAGGTGCCGCCGTTGACGGCCTTGCGGATGACCGTGACGCGCTCGTCCATGCGCTCGACCTCCTCGAGGAGGCCCGGGGTGGGCGACGGCGAGGCGTCGTCGACGACGAAGAGCTCGATGTTCTGCCACGTCTGCTCCAGCACGGAGCGCACGGCGGTGAGGAGGTGCCGGTCGGGGTTGAAACAGCTGATGACGACGGTGATCTTCTTCTCGTGCGCGATCCGGTGCTCGCTCGTCGTGGTCAGCCGGTCGAAGGTCGTGTCGCCGTCGGGCAGGAGGCCGGCCTGGACGATGTCGGGGCCGAAGAGCGCGGCATTGAGGAGCTCCAGCCAGCGAGCCTCGTCCGCACCGGCACGCAACCACGGATTGGCGAGGTCTGCTGCGGCCAGACGACCCGCACCGGCGGCGACGGGCACGTCTGCGAGGACGGTGTCAGCCAGTGAGAAGCACCGCTCCTTGAGGGCAAGCTGGAGCAGCAGTGTCGCCTCCCGCTCCGCGAGGAAGTCTGCATGCTCGTCGCGCACCCACGAGAAGAGGCCGAGCGCCGCTGACCGGTCGTCGGGCTCACCGGTCTGGAGCGCGACGACGCGAGCGAGATCCAGCACGCGTCGCGGCTCGAGCGCGAGCCCTGGAGGGGTTCCCTCAAGGTAACGCCGGCCTACGTCCTCGAGCTGGGTCGCGGTCAGCCGGCGGTCCGAGGCAAGCGCGGCGAGGATGTCTCGCCCGGCGCGCGACTTGGTCCGAACGAGCGCCCGGGCAAGGGTCCTGGGACTCTCGGCGGCGGCCGTCGCATAGGCGCCGATGAGGTCACGGCTCACCGTCTCACTCCGCGCGCGTGTTGCCGACGGCCGCACGGAGGGCCGCTGCGGCCTCGTCGAGCTCGTTTCGAGCCCGGTCGAGCCGTCCGACGTACTGTTCCTGCATCAGCTTAACGGTGCCGAGGACGTCGTCCCGGGTGGCCGCCTCGATGTGGGCGCCGCGCCGCAGGAGCTCGTTCTCCAGGGCGCCCAGCCGCTGCTCCGCCACCTTCTGCCATCGACTAAGGTGCCGCTGCTGACGACGTACCTTCTGGCCGGTGTCGAGGGCGACGAGCGCCGCCGTACCCGCGAGGAGACCGAGCAGGACGACGGTAACCACATCTGAACCGGTGGCGTGTGCGACCCCCGCCCCGGCGACAAGCACCAGGACGCCGACCGCGGCTATGGCGAACTTCTTCACGGGGACCCCTCTCGACGACCGCCTCAGGTTACACAGCCGATGTCGCTCGGTCGCCACAGCCTCGCGCCGCCTGTCTCTGCGAGTGGCGACCGTCGTGACGCCTCCACCTGACACAATCGCCTCATGGCACTTCGTCCCCTGCTGCGCCGCTTCCCGCCGGTCGCCAAGCGTGATGCGCAGATCAGGCAGCTACGCCGGCAGGTGGACAAGCTGGAGCGTCGCCTCGCGGTCCCTTCTCCTCCGCCGCCGCGATACCGTCCGCGCGTCGCTTCGTGGCACGCGCGCATTCTGGAGCAGCAGCGAGTCCAAAGCGCCGTCGCGCGCGACGAGCGGGCGCACGCGCATGCGTGTCACAACCTCTTCCTCAAGCTTCACAACTACGAGGTGGCGCGGAGCCACGGCGTGAGTACGCCCCAGGTGCTCGGAGTGTGGCCCACAGCCACCGGCATCGATTGGGACTCACTTCCCGAGCAGTTCGTCCTCAAGAGCAACGGCGGCTCGACCGGGCGCGGGGTCCTGCCCCTGCAGCGCACCGGCTCCGGGTTCGAGCTTATCGACGGCAGCGCGCAGTACACCCCTCAGGAAATCGCCGAGCACTACAGGTCCGCACGGGGCGCCCGCGCGCCCTTCTTCGCCGAAGCTCTTCTTCCCGGAGGCCAGGAGCAGCTTCCCGACGACGTCAAGGTCTTCGCCTTCTACGGCGAGGTCGCGCTTGTCCTCCTCCGCCGCATGCCCGTCCACGCCGACACGGCGGTGGCTCGCGTGCGCATGGTCGGCCCGGACGGCACCGATCTCGGCACGGTGCAGCGAGGGCGCACGTACGATACGTCCCTGGAGGTACCCGCGAAGCTGCCGCTCATGGTTGAGACTGCGTCTGCCCTCTCCCTCGCAGTCCCCCTGCCTGCCGTGCGGGTAGACCTGTACGCCGGTGGTGAGGGCGTCGTGCTCGGCGAGCTCACCCCACTCCCGGGCGACTCCCACACCTTCACCCGGCAGTGGGACGAGGATCTCGGCAATCGTTACGAGCGTGCCGAGGCCCGGCTCCAGCTCGACCTCGCCGAGGGACGCCCCTTCGCCGTGCTCCGCGGGGACCACGACCCAACCCTCACGACTCCGATGCCGCCTACCACGATCGCGCCGGTTCGCCCCATGTGGGCCTCCCCGGTCGACTGACCCACGTAGCATCGCCGAAGACTGGTCGGCGGAGGGATGGGATGGCATGGCGGTGAAGTCATGGATGCGACGGCTCCCGCCGATCGCGCAGCGCGACGCACAGATCCAGGAGCTGCGGCGTGCGGCTAAGCAGCGGCAGAAAGAGGCCGACGAGCTGCGAGAGGAGCAGCGCGGCCTGCGCGAGAACGTTCGCGAGTTGAGCGACACCGTCCGTGAGCTCCGTCAGGATCGCGGCGAGCTGCGCAAGGTGAACCGCGAGCTGCGCGAGTCGACCCGGCGCCCCCGGGCTGGGTGGATACCGCCTTCCCGGTCCCGCGCGCTCACTCTCGTACACGAGAGTGGGCTGTTCGACCCCGACTGGTACCTCGCCCAGCTCGAGCCGGCCGAGAGAACGGACGCCGCCGCCGACCCTACGGCGCACTTCGTCGACCACGGTGACGCGCGCGGGTTCTCCCCCCATCCGGCCTTCGTGCCCACCTACTACGCCTCCCACCCTGCACAGACCGCCAAGGAGCAGCTCCAGGCCACGCGCCGGCCGTTCCTCCACTACCTCGACCTCGGCGCCGAGGTCGGACGCTCCCCCCACCCGCTCTTCGACGCGGCGTCCTACCTCGCCGGCCACCCCGAGTCGGGCTCCTCACCTGGAGGGCCCCTCGTCCACTTTCTGTCCGGAGGGCGGGCGCTCGACTCCTCCGACGGGGCAACCGGCGAGCCCTGGGATCACCCGTCCGAGCTGCTGACCGCCGCCCGAGCCGCCGCGCAGGTACTCCTCGACACCCGGGGGCACGAGCACATCGAGCGGGACCGGCCGACCTTCGACACCGAGCTGGAGGCTCGAGTCAAGGCCGAGCTGCGCTCACGGCCGCTGCCGCCCGAGCCGCCGACCGTCAGCGTCGTCGTACCGACCAAGGACCGCGCCCACCTGCTCGGGGCGACGATCGACTCGGTGCTGGCGCAGACCTACCCGCACTGGGAGCTCATCGTCGCCGACGACGGGAGCGAGGACGGCACCCCCGCCCTGCTCGAACGGTACGCCGCGGACGAGCGGATCCAGGTCGTCCGCCACGACGTCAACCGGGGAGTGGCAGCGGCCCACAACTCCGGGGTGCAGCGCGCGACCGGCCGGTACGTCGCGTACCTCGGCTCGGACAACACCTGGAAGCCCGACTTCCTCGAGCTCATGGTGCGCCACCTCGTTCACTCCGGGGACCGGGTCGCCTACGCCGTGACGGCCCTCGTCGAGGAGGGCGGGGAGGGCCGGCGGCTCTTCCGCGGCCTGCCGTTCAATCGCGCGCACCTGCGGGACCGCAACTACATCGACGGGATCGTGTTCGTCCACGAGCGCTCCCTCATCGACGAGGTCGGCGGCTTCGACGAGTCGCTCCGCCGCTACGTCGACTGGGACCTGCTCGTCCGGCTCGCCGACCGCACCGACTTCACCCTCGTCCCGATCATCGCCACCGAGTACGACGTGTGGAGCGAGGACGGCGAGCGAATCACCACCCACGAACCGATGGCCTACCGGTACGCCGTGCTCAACAAGACCCTCGTCGACCTCGACGCGGTGGTGCGGGAGGCGCCCGCCCGCGACGAGGAGCTGCTCAGCGTCGTCGTCACCCTGCCCCGTAGCGCGGCGGCCGACCCGGTCGTCACGTCCGTCCGGCGTCTCCTCGCCACCGCCCGCGGAGCCGTCGAGGTGGTCGTCGTCGACGCGAGGTCCGAGCCGGGCGCCTTCGTCGAGCTGCACGCCCGCCTGGGTGCGGTGCCCGACGTGTCGCTCGTTCGCCTCTCCCAGGACCTACCGATGGAGGTCGCGCGCAACGCGGGCCTCGGGCGCACGCGCGGGCGGGACGTCGTCTTCATCGACCACGGCCTGTGGACCGAGCCCGGATGGGACGCCCCGCTCCGCGAGGCCCTGCGCACCCACGCCATCGCCCAGCCGCTCGTCCTCACCCACGGCGGTGAGGTCTGGTCGGCCGGGGTGGAGTACCTCGCCGACGGCGACTGGTACCTGCCGTGGTCAGGCTTCGCGGGTGACGCCCCGGAGGTGCGGGGCCAGCGCGAGGTGGCCGCGGTGAGCGCCGCCGTCGTCGCGGTCAGCGCGGCGGACGTCGCAGCGGCCGGCGGCTTCGACCCGCTGGTGCGCGACGACGTCTACGGTGGTGAGCTGTCCGCGCGCGTCCGCCAGGTCACCGGCAGGGCTGCGGTGTGCGTGCCCTCGAGCCTCGCCGCGTGGCGCAAACCGGTGACGGACCCCTCGACGGAGACCGGGCTCCAG
The DNA here is from genome assembly GCF_965111665.1 of Georgenia sp. Marseille-Q6866. Lineage (NCBI taxonomy): Bacteria > Bacillati > Actinomycetota > Actinomycetes > Allobogoriellales > Allobogoriellaceae > Georgenia > Georgenia sp. Marseille-Q6866. Next base: position 106,976 of record NZ_CBCOOR010000008.1, read on the forward strand.
CGGGCGCGGGACAACCAGCGCCGTGAGCGCGAGCTGCGCCTCAAGGCCGACCTGCCCCACCAGGAGCCTGCGACTGTGCTGCCCGGCTACCGGCTCGTCGGCTTCGACCGGACACGCAACGCCCAGGTCGCCCCTCAGCCGCTCCTCGTCCACGACCGTCCCGCTCGCCCACTGCGCTGGGCGATCAAGATCGGGGCACCCACCGTCGAGCGCCGGACGAACTGGGGTGACTGGCACTTCGCCGAGTCGCTGCGCGACTCCCTCGAACGCCTGGGGCACGAGGTGTCCATCGACTGCAAGGCCGCCTGGTACCGGCCGACGTCCCATCTCGACGACGTCGTCCTCCAGCTGCGCGGCGTCGCGACCTACTCGGTCAATCCCGCGCACACCAACGTCGCCTGGGTGATCAGCCACCCGGACCGGGTGATCGCCGCCGAGCTGGCCGACTACGACCTCGCCTTCGGTGCGTCCCCGCGCTGGTGCCGCACCATGGGCCGGCGTCTGGGTCGCCCGGTCGAGCCGCTCCTCCAGTGCACCGACCAGCACCGGTTCCGCCCGGTGGACCCCGACCCGAGCCGGGCGCACGACGTCCTCGTCGTCGCCAACGCCCGCGGGGTCCGCCCGAGCGTGGCGGCCGCCCTCGAGGCCGGCTTCGAGCCTGCCGTCTACGGGCTGCGCTGGGACGGGCTGTTGCCCGACGGTGCCTGGAAGGGCACCTACGTCCCCAATGCCGAGCTGCCCGCGGTATACGGTGCTGCCGGCGTCGTCCTCAACGACCACTGGGACGACATGCGCGACATGGGGCTGCTCTCCAACCGGCTCTTCGACCTCGTCGCCTGTGACGCCCGCGTCGTCAGCGACGACCTTCCGGAGATCGCGGACGTCTTCGGCGACGTCGTCCTCACCTACGGCGAGGACCGCGATATCGCCACCGCCATCCGTACGCAGCTCAGCGAGACGCCCGAACGCGGCCAGGCGCGGCGGGAGCTCGGGGCCCGGGTCCGCGCCGAGCACACCTTCGACGCGCGCGCCGCCCGGCTGTCGGAGGCCGTCGCCGAGCTCCGCGCCCGGCAGGGCGTCCGCGCGGTGCGGTAACGCAGGGGTGCGAGGCCCCGACCGGAGTCCCCCGTCCCGTTCACCGGCGCGGACCGGTCCGACGACCTCTCCGCGATCGCCGCGGAGCCCGCGGGCCGCTAGCCCGCTGTCCCCATGCTCGCCAAGACGTCCATGCCGAGGCCACCAGGCTCAGTGAGCTCGACGAGCGCCACGGCGCCGTAACCCCGCCGCATGGCGCGCAGTCGCTCGCGCAGGTAGTCCCGCCATGCCACCTCGGGGTCGGTCCAGGCGCTCTGCGGCACGACGAAGTCGACCGGCCACCCGTACTGGCGGACGGCGCCGAAGTGGTCGGAGTCGAGGACGACGACGGGCCGGAACCCGCCGGTGAGCACCTGCTCCTGGGCGACCTTCTCGAGCAGCTCGGGCACGTCGTCGGCGGCGGCCCCGACGAGGAGGACGAGGACGACGGGCAGGTTGTCCAGGCCCTGTCCCCCGAGGAGGCGGCCGGCGGAGAGGAAGACCGAGCCGCCCACGGTGACGTCGAGGTCGAAGACGCGGGAGACGACCTCGCGGGCGGTGCGGCTGTCGCGCACCCGTCCCGCGACGCGGCCCCCGACCCGCTCCGCGGTGGGGTTGGCCCGCACCCGGCGGACGACGTTCTGGGCGAGGCGAGCCGCGCGGCTCGCGGGGGACGCGCTCATCGGGTCTCTCCCGTCGCGAGGTCGAGCAGGAGCCGGGCCGCGTCCGGCGCCCCGTTGCCGGGGTCGGCGGCCTGGGCGCGGGCGGCCATCGCCGCGCCGTTGGCCAGGAGGTCCGCGAGGAGTGGCTGGGCCTCACCGACGCTGAGGGCGGGCAGCGCGTGCGCCCAGCCGTGGTCGGCGGCGTACCGCGCGCGGCCCTCCTGGTCGTCCAGGGAGGTGGCCGTGTTCGGGACGAAGAGGCTGGGCACGCCCAGCCGGAGCAGCTCGTGGAAGGAGTTGTACCCCGACGCGCTGATGACGAGGTCGAAAGCCCGGTAGCGCCGGGAGAGCGGGTAGTCGCGCACGAGGTGGACGTCCCCGCCCGCGGGGCCGCCGGACGCCGCGATCTCCGGGACCGTCACGCAGACTCCGACGCCGAGCGCCGCGAGCGCCGCTGCGGCCGCCCCGAGGTCCCCGGAGGTGTCGTTGATGTTCCCGGCGCCGAGCGAGACGAGGGCGAGCGGGCCCTCCTGCGGCAGGCCGAGCGCGGCGCGGGCCTCCTCACGGCTCTCGAGGTCCGCGACGTCCAGGAGGGTGACCGGCCCGACCCGGTGGGCGGGCTCGCCGACGGTGGCTCCGGCGTCGTACTCGGCGGCGAGGTCGCCCGGCTCGAGCACCCGGTCGAACCACGCCGCCTTGGCGATCTGCTCGGTGTTGAGGCCCGCGCGCCACATCCCGCGCCGCGACCACACCCAGCGCGCGTCGGGGTTCTTCTCACGGATCTCGTCCACGCCCTGGTAGGGCCACGTGCCGTCGAAGACGACGACGTCGGGGCGCACCCGCCGGATCGTCTCCCCCATGCGGTCGACGAACATCCCGCGCCACCGGCCCGGCGGCATCCCCAGCGCCTTGGCCGAGGGCAGGTACTCGAAGGGGTGGCCGAGCCGCGCGGCGACCGGCACGGCCTGGGACATCGACAGGAGGTAGGTGCGCGCGTCTCCGTCGAGGCGGCGGGCGTAGGAGAAGAGGCGCGTGAGGTGCCCCATCCCGGCGCCGTTGCTCGACATGAGCAGGACGCGGGGGGCATCGTCGGCCGCGTCGGCGTGGACGAGGGGTGTCCCCGCCGCCGGGGCGGGGGCCGCGGGCGCGGGCCCCGCGGCCTGCTCCGGAGCGGCAGGTGCGCCGACGAGGGCCGCCACCCGCCGGACGTGGGTCTGGTAGCTGAAGCGCTCCCGGGCCGCCTCCCCGGCGCGGCGGGCGTGCTCCTCGTAGGCGGGCCGGTCCGCGCGCAGACGCTCGACGACGCCGCGGACCTCGCCGGGCTCGGCGTAGATCGCCGCGTCCCCGAAGAGGGCGCGGAAGTGCGGGGGAAGGACTGCTGGCACGCCGCTGGCGAGCGCCTCGAGGATGGTCCGGCCGAAGGCCTCCACCCACCGGGGGTCGTGGTAGTAGACGAAGAAGTCGAGGCCGGCGAGGAAGTCCTGGGGGCTCATCGCCCCGAAGGGCAGCACCTCCCACGAGCGCGGCACCCGCCCGAGGACCCGCTCGACGGGGTCGGCCCCGCCGAGCACCCGCACGGTCCACGAGCCGTCGACCGGGTAGACGGCCTTGAGCGTCTCGGCGTCGCGCGGCCACTTCTGCGCCGACGGCCGGCTGTGGCGTCCCACGACGGGCCGGTCCGCGGCCCACGCGGTGCGGGGCCGGGCCCAGGAGTCGACGTCGATGACGTTGACCCAGTCCTGCTCCATGAGCCGGTCCGCGGGCACCTCCGTCCGGATCTCCTCGCGGACGAGCGGGCCGATGGGCGCCCACAGCGGCTCACGGCCCAGCCGCTCCCGCGCCGCCCGGTCCGCGGCGGCGACGTCGTAGACGACCGTGCCGTCGGTGTCCCGGGGGCCGGCGTTGGCGAGCATGACGACGTGCTCGGCGCTGACGGGCGGCAGCTGGGCGGCCGCGGCCTGGAGCACGCCTGGGTGGCGGACGACGACGAGGCGCGCGCTGACTGGCCGCGGCCCGACGAGGAGCCGGGCCTTGCCCGCCCGCACGAGCGCGGCGATGGCGGGGTTGACCCCGCGGACCTTGCGCACGAGCGGGCCGTTGAGCTGGAGCAGCCCGGTGGTGTAGCCGGCGGCGTGCTGGGCCTCGATCTCCGTGGCGATGCTGTGGGAGGTCCCACCGGGGAAACGGAGGTCGGAGATGATGAGGACGTCGACCGCCCGGCTGGTGGTGCTCATGGTCCCCACATCCTGCCATCCCCCCTCCCCCGACCCCCGCATATGCGCGATCGTGACGGGGCGGCGGGCGCACCGGCCGTCGCTTTCCCGCATATGCGGACGAGGGCGGCGGTCAGGGGCAGGCGCCGATGCGGTACACCGCGGCGGTGCCGGCGCGCGCGACCTCGGTGAAGCCCTCGCTCACGTCGACCTCGCGCATCGCGGCGGTGCGGTCGTCGAGCTTGGCGCCGTCCTCGGCCGTCGCGGTGTCCTGGTACAGGTGCGTGGCCCCGGCCTCCGCGAGCGCCGTGCACACGGCCGGGTCGTCATGGACGGCGGCGAGCCCCTCCTGGATGACGCGCTGGGCCGGGGACATCCCGCTCGCACCCAGCTGCGGGAAGACGACGTCGACCCCCGCCACCGCGGGCAGCAGGGCGGAGCCGTTGAACGGGTCCCCGACAACGACCGCGCCGTCCGGCAGGTCGAGCTCGCGCATCATCGCCAGCTCCTCCGCCGTCGCCATCGTCCCCCAGGCCAGCTCGCCAGGGACGTAGGCGCTGGCGACCACCCGGGCCTGCAGCGGCAGGCGGGCCACCGCCGTCCCGACGGCGACGGCGAGCACGACGGCGAGGGCGAGGTGCCCGGCGAGGCGGGCGGGGACCCGGCGGCGGACGGCGTCGACCGCCGTCGTGAGGGCGTAGGCGGCGAGGAGGACCGCGGGGACGACCGCGACGGGGGCGATGCGGCCGGCCTGGGTGTACCAGAAGGACGCGAGCCAGCGCAGCGGGTGGTCGGCGGGCCCGGCGGCGAGCACCGCGATCGCGACGGTGAGCACGAAGGCCGCGGCGAGCCACCGGTGGCGCCGGTGCAGGACGACGAGCACGGCCCCGACGAGTGTTGCCGCCGTGACGGCGAGGTGCCCGCGGCCGTCGCCCGGGTAGCCGTGGGCGAGTGTCTGGTCGAGGAGGACCTCGCGCAGCGCGGCGGTGTGGCTGCGCCCGCTGGCGCGCTCGAAGCCCACGACGGAGGACAGGGCGTCGAGGTTCGCCAGGACGACGGGGACGCCGACGACGGCGGCGGCGACCGCGGCGAGCAGCGCGCCACCGGCAGCCCGGCGCCCGTCACGCACGAGCCGCACGGCCCGTCCGCCCAGCGCCCCGACGACGAGCGGGCCAGCCACGAGCGCGAGGGAGAACAGGCCGCTCGCGTGCGCGACGACGACGCCGCCCGCCCCGGCGGCCGCGGCGACCACTGTCCCGGCGAGGGTCGGCGCCCCGGCCCGGGCCTGGACGGCGCGCACCGCGCGCAGGACGAGGAGCACGGCGCCGGGCAGCAGGGCGGTGGACAGCCCGTTGGCGAGCTGGGCGAGCACGGTGAGCTGGACGACGGGGTAGGCGACGAAGCCCGCGGCGAGCAGCGGGGCCAGGACGGCCGGCAGGGTGCGGCGACGGAAGACCTCGCGGGCCAGCCCGGCGAGGCCGAGCACCCAGGCCCCGGTGCCGAGGACGAGCACCCCGGCGTTGGTGACCGCCGGCACCGAGGCGCCGGGGGCGAGCGCGATCAGCGCGTGCCACCCGGTCGGGTAGTACGGCGCCAGGGTGCCGTTGCCGTAGAGCGGGGCCAGGCCGCCGAGCGGGGTGACGATCCCGGTCTCGCGGGCGGCGACGACCGCACTGAGGTGGAAGACCGCGTCCCACTGCTGGAGCGGGGCGTCGGGGGTGGGCAGGGTGGCGACGAAGGGGCCGGCCAGCAGGACCGCGCCGGCCACCGTCCCGGCCGCCACCGTGAGCGCACGGCGGGTGCCGAGCGGACCGGGGCGCCACGCGGCGTCGTCGGTGGCGGCACGACGGCGGGTGACGAGCCAGGCGAGGCCGCCGAGGACGGCGAGCATGAGGGCGAGGCAGGCGAGCACCACCGGCAGCCGCCATGCGACGCCGAGCCGGGCGAGCAGGACGCTGAGCACGCCGAGCGCCGCGACGGTCACCGGGGGCGCGGCGGCCAGCGCCGCGAGGCCGCGGACGCCGAGGAGCCGGAGCGCGAGCGCGCCCGGCACGACGGCGAGCAGCGCCAGGGCGAGGGCGTCCGGCACCAGGGCCCACCAGCTCATGCGGTGCTCAGCGGCCGGCGCCGATGGCGATGCGGGGGGTGCCGGCCCAGGCGGCGGGGTCGGTGATGTGGCGTCCGTCCACGAGCAGGCGTACCCCGGGCAGGTCGGCGGGGGTGAGGCCGCGGTACTCGGCGTGGTCGGCCTGGAGGATCGCGACGTCGGCCGGCTCACCGAGGTGGTAGGGCTCCCAGCCCAGCGCGTTCAGCTCGGCGTCGGTGTACATGGGGTCGTGCACCGACACCGCCGCCCCACGCTCGCGCAGCGCCGCGACCGTGGCGAAGATCCCGGAGAACGCCGTCTCCTTGACCCCGCCGCGGTAGGCGGCGCCCAGCACCACCGCACGCAGCCCCGACAGGTCCCCCAGCAGCTCCGCCGCCCGCTCCACCGCGTAGGCCGGCATGCCGGCGTTGTGCTCCCGCGCGGTCCGCACGATCGTCGCGTCCGGGTCGGTGGACAGGTACAGGCGCGGGTACACCGGGATGCAGTGCCCACCCACCGCGATGCCCGGCCGGTGGATGTGGGAGTAGGGCTGGGAGTTGCACGCCTCGATGACCGCGTACACGTCGATGCCAGCCTTGTCGGCGAACACCGCGAACTGGTTCGCCAGCCCGATGTTCACGTCCCGGTAGGTCGTCTCGGCGAGCTTGGCCATCTCCGCGGCCTCCGCGCTGCCCATGTCCCACACCCCGTTCGGGCGGGCCAGGTCCGGGCGCTCGTCAAAGGACAGGACCGCCTCGTAGAACTTCGTGGCGCGAGCGGCACCGGCCTCGCTCAGCCCACCCACGAGCTTGGGGTAGCGGCGCAGGTCGGCGAACACTCGCCCCGTCAGCACCCGCTCCGGGGAGAACACCAGGTGGAAGTCCTCCCCCTCACGCAGCCCCGAGACCTCCTCGAGCATCGGCTTCCACCGGCCACGGGTCGTGCCCACCGGCAGCGTCGTCTCGTACGACACCAGCGTCCCGGGCGTGAGGTGCTCGGCCAGCGAACGCGTCGCCGCGTCCATCCACCCGAAGTCCGGCTGCCCCGTCTCCTCGTCCACGAACAGCGGCACCACCAGCACCACGGCGTCCGCACCCGGCACCGCCTGCCCGTAGTCCGTCGTCGCCCGCAGCCGCCCCGCCGGCACCAGCTCGGCCAGCTTCTCCTGCAGGTGCGCCTCACCGGGGAACGGCTCGGTCCCGGCGTTGACCAGGTCCACCACCGACTGCTGGACGTCCACGCCCACCACCTCGTGGCCAGCGTCGGCGAACTGCACCGCCAGCGGCAGACCGATCTTGCCCAGTGCGACCACGGCGATCCGCATGGCGTCCCTCACCTCCCGGCCCGGCCTGTCCGGACCCGGGTGCCACGATATCGGCGGCTGGTGACTCGCAGGGGACCAGCGCGTGGCTGTTGAGCGGACGCGTCGCGCGCCGCTACGCTCGCCCGGCAACGGCGCGCCCACTCTGCTCCGCCCCGGCCCCGCGCACGTGCGAGAAGGAGCCCCGGGTGACGAGTACCGACACGCAGATGGCACGGCCGGTTTCGGCGGCCCGTTCGGCGGCCTTCCGCCCGGACATCGAGGGACTGCGTGCCGTGGCGATCGGGCTGGTGCTCGTCTACCACGCCGGGGTGCGTCAGCTGCCGGGCGGCTTCGTCGGCGTGGACGTCTTCTTCGTCATCTCCGGCTTCCTCATCACCGGCCTGCTCATCCGCGAGCTCGAGCGCGACGGAAAGGTGTCCCTGCGCCGCTTCTACGCCCGCCGCGCCAAACGGCTGCTACCCGCGGCGGGCCTCGTCCTGCTCGTCACGTCCGCGCTCACCTTCTGGACCCTGCCGGTCGTGGAGTGGCGCAACTTCGGCTGGGACGTCGTCGGGGCGGCGCTGTACGTCGTCAACTGGGTGCTGGCCGGCCGCTCGGTGGACTACCTCGCCGAGGACGTCGGCGCCTCCCCGGTCCAGCACTTCTGGTCCCTGGCGGTGGAGGAGCAGTTCTACATCCTCTGGCCGCTGCTGCTCGTCCTCGTCGGCTGGCTCGTGCGCCGCAGCGCGCGGCTGCGCGTCCGCCCCGTCATGGTCGCCGGGATCCTCCTCATCGCCGTGCCCTCCTTCCTCTGGTCGGTCGACTACTCCCAGGCCAGCCCCAACGCCGCCTTCTTCGTCACGACCACCCGCCTGTGGGAGCTGGGCATCGGGGCCTTCGTCGCCATCGGCGCCACGCAGTGGGGCCGACTGCCCCGCGTGCTGGCCACCGTGCTCGGCTGGGCCGGGCTGACCACGGTCGTGCTCAGCGGATTCCTCCTCACCTCCCAGACCACCTGGCCCGGCTGGGCCGCCCTGCTCCCCACCCTCGGCACCGCCGCTGTCATCGTCGCCGGCTTCGTCCACGGCAACCGCGGCCCGGCCCGGCTGCTCGCATGGAAGCCCGCCGTGTGGGTCGGCGCCCTGTCCTACTCCCTGTACCTGTGGCACTGGCCGCTCATCGTCGCGGCCACCGCCCTGTGGGGCGAGCTCGGCGGCAGACGCGGCCTCCTCGTCATGGCGGCAGCCGTCGTCCCCGCCTACCTCAGCCACCGCTTCGTCGAGAATCCCATCCGCTTCTCCGGCAGCGTCGCCCGGTCCGACGGCCTCGCCCTGTCCATCGGCGCCAACTTCTCCCTCATCGGCGTCGCCGCCGGCCTCGCCCTCATCCTCGCCGTGCCGAGCGCACCCGCGGCGGGCGGATCCGGCAGCGGTGCGGCGGCCATCGAGGCCCCAGGCACGACGACGGCGGGGCCCGGCACGCTCGCCTCGCTCGGGGAGGTCGAGGCCATCGTGCCTGCCCCGGTGGACGCTCCCAGAGACCTGCCCGCCGGCTACGCGGACGGCTGCGACGTCGACGTCACGGAGGACGAGCTCGTCGTGTGCGAGTACGGCGACCTCGACGGCGAGGTGACCGTCGCCGTCGTCGGGGACTCGAAGGTCTACCAGTGGCAGTCCGCGCTCGACGCCGTTGCCGAGGAGCAGGGCTGGCGCCTCGTGTACGTCGTCAAGTCCGCGTGCCCCTTCAGCACGGCGCTGCCGATGGCCGGGGAGGACCTCAACGACTCGTGCGTGACGTGGAACGAGGAGGCGCTCGAGACGGTGACGGAGCTGCAGCCGGACCTCCTCCTCACCTCCCAGCGCAACCCCACCGCACCCGCGAGCACGGCGGACCTGCAGGACCGGACCCGCGAGGCGATGGAGGACGGGCTCGTCGAGCGCTGGGAGCAGCTCGCGGAGCTCGGCATCCCCGTCGCCGTCCTCCTGGACAACCCCTCCCCCGACATCGACGTCTACGAGTGCGTCGCCGAGAACCTCCAGTCCCTCGAGGAGTGCACCTTCGACCGGGAGACCGGCATCGCCGAGAGCGCCGCCCTCACCCAACGCGCAGCCGCCGAGCGGGTGGACACGGCGCGCGTCGTCGACCTCACCGAGCACGTGTGCCCGGCCGAGGTGTGCGTGCCCGTCATCGGTGACGTCCTCGTCTACCGGCAGGGATCCCACCTCACCGACACCTACGTCCGGTCCCTGACGCCCGTGCTCGCCCGCGAGCTCGTCGCCGTCGTCGAGGAGCTGGCCGGGGCCTGACGCTGCCACCCCCAGGTGCAACGGGTGTCGTCGCCGCCCCCTCCAGGCACGACGGACGGTGCGGAAGGTTCCGTCCGGCTGGGCGCGGTCGACCGTTGACCACCGCGCGGCGCGTCACTACGGTCCAGTGACCTCCGGCCCTCCCGCGGCGCCGCGGACGGGGCCCTTGCACCCGACGACAGGAGTCCGAATGCCCACGCTGCTGCGCGCCGACACCCGCGCTGCCCGCCGTCGACCTCCCGGCCCGCTCCGGGCCGCCCTTGCGGCCCTCGCCGGCGCCGCGCTGCTGCTGGCAGGGGCGGCCGGCCCTGCGGCAGCCGCCCCGTCCGCGCAGGCGGGCACTTACACCGCCGCCGCCAGTGACCAGAACAAGCCCAGCCTGCAGGTGACCGGCACCGGCCGTGTCATCGACTTCCGGATCACGGTCTTCCCCTCGTGCGTCGACGACGACGGCGTCCAGGTCCACGTGCCCGGCCCCGTCCGGATCGCCGACGACGGCAGATTCTCGGTCGAGGACACCCACCGCATCGCCGCGGACGGCGGCGAGCAGGTGGTCGCCGTCAGCCGGTTGTCCGGCACGGTCCGGCCCGACGGGATCGCCGAGGGCAAGTACGAGTTCGAGCTGCGCGACCACGCCTGCAGCGCCATGGCCTACTTCTGGCTCCGCAACGAGAGCACGACCGACCGCGAGCCGCCCAGGCCCACGGGGCCGGTCACGGTGCGGCAGGGAACCTATAGCGACGGTTCCGGCGGGCAGCTCACCGTCTCGTCCGACCGCCGGATCACGAGCTTCAGCGCCTCCTACAGCTGGTTCTGCGGCCTGCGGTACGCCGGGGAGCGGCTCGGGCTGCTCCACGCGCCGGTCCGGGTGGCCGCGGACGGCAGCTTCAGCACCAGGATCCCGGACGCCGCCGGTGGCACCGAGACCCTGCGCGGCCAGTTCCACCACGACGGCTCGGTGTGGGGAACGATCGACTACGTCAACCCGGGCACCATGTGCGCCGGCTCGGCCGGTTTCACCATGCAGGCCCCAGGCGGTGGCGGACCCGCGACCTTCCACCTCAACAACGGCTGGGGCCCCGCCGCGCACAGCGTCTTCACCTACGGACGCAGCGCCGACGAGGTGCTCGTCGGCGACTGGGACGGCAACGGCACGGACACCATCACGCTGCGGCGCGGGAACCGGTTCCACGTCTCCAACAGCCAGCGCGGTGGGGAGGCGAGCACGGTCCTCACCTACGGCCGGCCGGGCGACGTCATCCTCGTCGGGGACTGGAACGGCGACGGCGTGGACACCCTCGCGGTGCGACGCGGCAACGAGTACCACGTGAAGAACCGCATCGCGGGTGGCGACGCCGACCATGTCGTGCGCTACGGCCGGGCCAACGACCAGGTCCTCGTCGGGGACTGGGACGGGGACCGCCGCGACACCTTCGCGGTCCGCCGCGGCGCGCGGTACCACGTGAAGAACCGCATCGCCGGCGGCGACGCCGACCAGGTGATCCGCTACGGCCGCCCCGGTGACATCGTTCTCACCGGCGACTGGGACGGGGACCGCCGCGACACCTTCGCGGTCCGCCGCGGTGCGCAGTACCACGTGAAGAACCGCATCGCGGGCGGCGACGCCGACCTCGTGCGCTTCTACGGCCGGGCCACCGACGAGGTCTACGTCGGCGACTGGAACGGCGACCGGCGCGACACCCTCGGGGTGCGGCGGACCTCCTGACGGTGCGCCGGGGACGTCGGCCGGCCGACGGGCCGACCCGACGTCCCCGGCAGCCACGTCTAGGGCAGCAGCAGCCGCCCGACCGGCCCGGGGTTGTGGGCGACCTCCCACCGGAAGCCGTCCGGGTCGGCGAAGTAGCCGGAGTACCCACCCCACTCGCGGTGCGCGCCCGCGCTCGCCGTGGACGCGCCGGCGGCCCGCGCGGCCGCGAGGACGGCGTCAACCTTCTCGACGGTCGCGACGTTGTGGGCAAGCGTGACCGGCGGGACGCCGTCACAGCGCGCGACGGGACCCACCTCCGCCTCGAAGGCGGCCTCGTTCCACAGCGAGAGCACGACGTGCTCGCCGACCTGCACCATGACGACCTCGCCGGGAACGTCGACGACGGCCGTCCACCCGAGGCCGTCGAGGTAGAAGCGGCGGCTCGCGGCGAGGTCGCGCACCGCCAGGGTGATGACGCTGATCCGTGGTTCCACCGCAGCCCTTCCGTCGGGACGACAGGACCATCGTGGCAGCCGATAGCCTCAGGCCGTGCCCGATCGTCCCCGCGTCCTCGTGGTCTCCTTCTCCCCGATCCACTCCGACGCCCGCGTGCTGCGCCAGCTGTCCGTCGTTGCCCGCCGCGCCCACGTGACGACGATCGGGTACGGGGCGCGCCCGGCCGGCTCCGACGAGCACCTCCGGCTTCCCGACGGCGCCCCCTCCCTGCCCCAGACGCCCCGCGGCGTCGCGCTGCTGGCGGCGCGGCGCTGGCGCACCGCCGAGCTCGCTGCCCCGGCCTCCCAACACGCGCTGCGGCTCGCGGCGGGCGGCCGGTGGGACGCCGTCGTCGCCAACGACGCGCGCGCCCTGCCGGTGGCGCACCGCCTCGCCGCCGGTGCCCCCGTGTGGGCCGACCTGCACGAGTGGGCCCCCGAGGAGCGCAGCCACGTCACCTCCTGGCGGCTGCTCGTCGCCCCGCTCATGGACCACCTGTGCCGCTTCTACCTGCCGCGCTGCGCGGCGACGACGACGGTCGCCGCCTCCATCGCCGACCTCTACGCCGAGCGCTACGGCGTGCGTCCCCAGGTGATGCGCAACGCGGCCCCGTGGGCCGACCTGTCCCCCACCGCCGTCGACGCGCCCACGATCCGGCTCGTCCACTCCGGCGGCGCCATCCCGGGGCGCAGCCTCGAGACGATGCTCGACGTCGTCAGCGAGCTCGGTGCGGGCTGGTCCCTGGACCTGTACCTCATGCCCGGGGGCGACGGCGGACGCTACCTGCGCAGCCTGCAGGAGCGGGCGGCCGGGCTGCCGGCCGTGACCTTCCACGACCCGGTCGCCCCCGAGGCGCTGCCGGCCACGCTCAACCGCTACGACGTCGGCGTCTTCTGGATCCCGCCCTTCAACGCCAACGCCGCCCGCACGCTGCCCAACAAGCTCTTCGACTTCGTCCAGGGGCGCCTGGCGGTGGCGGTGGGACCGAGCCCGGAGATGGCCCGGGTGGTGACCGAGCACGGTCTGGGTGTCGTGGCCGGGAACTTCTCGGCGCAGGCGGCGGCCGCGTCCCTCGCCCGGCTCTCGCGCGAGCAGGTCGCCGGGTTCAAGGCGGCGGCGCACGCGGCGAGCCGGGAGCTGAGCTTCGCGACCGAGGCCGCCGTCGCCGACGGCATCCTCGACCGTCTGCTCGGGTGAGGCCCTGCCCGTGCGCGAGGGTGTGACGCGGCGCACACTGGTTGTCCCGACACGACCTCAGGAGCACCCATGTCTCAGCGCAACACCCTCGCTCGCAGCCTTCACGACGTCGGCCTCGCGGCCTGGTTCGGCGGCTCCCTCATGGGCGCCGTCGGCCTCAACGGTGCCGCGGCCGAGGCACGCGACCCGCGGGAGCGGCTCGAGCTGTCCTCCGCGGGCTGGGCCCGGTGGGCGCCGGTCAACGCGCTCGCCATCGGCGCGCACGCCGTGGGCGGCATCATGCTGCTCGAGGGCAACAAGGCCCGGCTCGCCAAGCAGCCCGAGGTGCAGGCGAACACGACCGTCAAGACCGCGGTGACGCTGGCCGCCATGCTCTCCACCGCCTACAGCGGGGTGCTCGGCGCGAAGGTCGCCAAGCACGCCGACGAGGGCGGGGTGGGGGCCACCGAGCCCCGTCCCGGCGCCTCGCGCAAGCTCAAGCGCGCCCAGCGTCGGCTCCGGCTGGTCCAGTGGGTGACCCCCGCGCTGACCGGGACGGTCGTCGTCCTCTCGGCGCAGCAGGGTGAGCAGCAGCGGCCCTTCGCGGGAGTGCTGCGCGGCATCCGCTGAGCCCGGGGGCCCGCACCGTCGACGGCGCCCGCGGGGACGCCTCAGTCGGCGCGGGAGAGCCCCGCGAGTGCCGCCTGCTCGGCGAAGTCGGGCACCTGCGCGACGACCTCGGCGAAGCTGCCCTGCGCCACGAGCCGGCCGTCACGCAGGAAGAAGACGATGTCGGAGTCGCGGATCGTCGCCAGGCGGTGGGCCACGGTGATGACCGTGACCTCCCCGTGGAGGTCGCGGACGGCCCTGGTGACGGCTGCCTCCGTGGTCGTGTCCAGGGCACTGGTCGCCTCGTCCATGACGAGGACGCGCGGGTCGTTGTACAGCCCGCGGGCGATGCCCAGGCGCTGGCGCTGCCCCCCGGAGAAGGCGAGGCCCCGCTCGCCGATGCGGGCGTCGATGCCGCCCTCGCGCGCCTCGACGGTGTCGAGGAGCTGGGCGCGCTGCAGGGCGCGGCGGACCTTGTCGTCGTCGACCTTCTCCCGCTCCCAGGTGAGGGCGACGTTCTCGGCCACGGTCGCGTCGAAGAGCGAGACGTCCTGCGGGACGTAGCCGATGCGGCGGCGCCAGGAGTCCAGGACGAGCTCGAGCCGCTCCCCGCCCACCTCGAGGTGGCCGCCGGTGGGCTCGAGCAGCCCGAGGAGGATGTCGACCATCGTCGACTTCCCGGCGCCGGAGGACCCGACGAAGGCGACGTGCGCGCCGGCGGGGATGCGCAGGCTCACCCGGTCCAGGGCGGGCGTCTCGGCGCCCGGGTAGGTGAAGGTCACGCCGTCGAGGACGATGTCGGGGTGCTCGGCGGCGAGCTCGTGCTGCGGCCGCTCGGCGGCCCGGCGCTCGAGCAGCGCCTCGGAGCTGTCGATGTCGGCGACCACCTGGCGCGCGTAGGCGGCGTTGGAGTTGACCGTGGACTGGACGGTCTGCATCCGGGTGAGGGAGGGGACGAGCCGGAAGCCGGCGATCCCGAACATGCCGATGGCGGCGACGGCACCCTCCGGGCCACCGATGCCGCTCGCCTCCCCGCTGAGGTAGCCGACGCCGGCGATGAGGGCGAAGCCGATGATGAGCGCGGTCTCCAGGACGTAGCGCGGCACCTGGCCGAGGAAGTTGGCCTCCGCCCGCGCCCGGGAGGAGTGGCCGCGCGTCTCGTGGACCCGGGCCTGGACGTCGGGCGTGCGCCCGGCGAGGGTGACCTCCTTGAGCGCCCCGAGGGCCTCGGACAGCACCCGGACGGTGCGCTGGGACCAGTTGCGGTTCTCCCGGCCGGCGGCGACGGCGCGCGGGGAGATGATCCCGGCGAGCAGCAGCGCGACGAGCGCGAGGTAGACGATCGTGACCGCGGCGATGAGCGGGTCGAAGAGGACGATGGCCACGACGACGGCGAGCATCGTGCCGACCTCGCCGAAGAGCGTCATCGTCGGGATGAGCACCCCGGCGACCGTGACGCCGACCCCGACGTCGACGGTTCGCACGAGCTCGGAGGTGTTCTTCGAGAGCCGGTCGGCCCACGGGGAGGCGAGGTAGGCGGCGAAGAGCCGGTCACCGATCGCCACCTCGTGGCTGGCGAAGCGGCGCGTGGCCACGCGCAGGAGGGCGACGGCGCAGACGCCCTTGAGGACGATGACACCGCACACGGTGACGAGCGCCGTCACCTGGCCGGCCGTCGTCGTGAGGTCACCGATGAGCGGCAGGGAGACCGCGCCGTCGCCCAGGACGGTCTGAAGCATGGTGGCGACGAGGCCGAGCGCGACGAGGTCGAGCAGCGCGAGCGCCGCGGTGAGGATGCCGTAGGTGAGGAGGAAGCGCCGGCTCCCGGGCGGGAGCACCCTGAGCAGCGGGCGGACGATGCTCAGGACGTTCTTCACCCTGGGGAGTCTACGGGCGGGCGTCGCGGCCACTCACCGGAGCACCCGGCGGTACAGGGCCAGGAGCGCCTCCTCCTCGTGCTGCCACGTCAGCTCGCTCGCCGCCGCGCGGGCCGCGCGCCGGTAGGCGTCCGGGCCGGCGAGGATCCGGGTGATCGTCGCGGCCATGGCGACGGCCTCGGCGTCGGTGGACGACGGCGGGACCTCGCCGTCGTCGTCGGGGCGCGCGAGGCCGAAGATCTCCCCGACGCCGTAGCGCTCGACGACCTCGCGGGTGTCGGGCAGGTCCGCGGCCGCGATGGGCAGGCCCGCGTGGATCGCCTCGAAGAGCTTGTTCGGCAGGGAGTACTCGTAGGACAGGCAGGTGGGGCGGACGAAGACGACCGAGAGGTCGGCGTCCGCGAGCGCGCCGGCGACCTCGTGCGGGGCGACCTTGCCGACCAGGTGCACCCGGTCGCGCACCCCGGCCTCCTCGATGCGGCGGTCGAGCTGGGCCAGGTAGCCGGGGTCGCCGTAGCCGAGGACGACGAGGTGGACGTGGCCGGGCAGCAGCGCGAGCGCCGCGATCGTCTCCTCCAGCCCGCGGCTCGTCGTGATGCGCCCACCGTAGGCGATGACCTGGTCGGTCGGGGCGAGACCCGCAAGCTGCCGCAGCCGGCCGCTCGCCGGGTCGGTCGGCTCCCCCGCGGCCGGGATGTTGCGCACCAGCGTGGGCAGCTCGCGCAGCCGGTAGGTGCGCTGCAGCCAGCGCGCGATCGACGGGGAGACGGTGATGACGCCGTCGGCCCGGCGGATGACGACGCGCTCGGTCAGGGCCTCGACGTGCTTTCCGACCGGCCGGTCGCGGACGTTGCGGTGGCGCCACAGCTCGTGGGCGTCGTAGACGAGGGCGGCCCCGGTGCGCCGGGCGATGAGACGGCCCGGCACGAGGGTGTTGCCGTCGTTCGCGTGGACGACGTCGGGCAGGCGGCGGCGTCCTCGCGCGCGGCCATCGTCCAGTAGTGGACGAGGATCGCCGTGCGGGCGAGCCGGTCCACCGGGTCGAGCGCCTTGGCGAGCACGGCGCCCCGCACCGCCGGCCGCGGCGACGGCGCCGGAGGAATCCGGCTCTCGGCGGGAGGGGTGGCGGCGGGAGGGGTGGCGGCGCTTGCCCCGGACGTGGGCGTCCCGCCCGTCCTCTTCCTCGCCGAGAGCTGAGCTCTTGCTCGGGCCAGGGTGCGCTTGAGGCGCGGGACCCAGGTGATGAAGCCGGGCTCGGGGACGCGGACGAGCTCGACGCCGTCGGGCAGGCGCTCGGTGGTGGGAGGGAAGCCGAGGTGGGCGCGGGCGACGGCGAGGATCGTCACCTCGGCGCCCGCCTCCCGCAGGGAGTGCGCGGTCTTGAGGACGCGCGAGTCGGCGTGGGCGTCGTTGTAGACGAGCATCGCCACGCGGGTGGCGCGTCCGTCGGGCCGGGGAAGCTCGGTCACCGCGGTCTCCTCGCTGCCTTCTCGACGACGTCGACCGCGCGGCGGGCAGCGGCCGCGGCGGAGACGTGGGCGGCGGCCCAGGCGGCGCGCCGCCGGCGCTCGGGGGACGACGGCGCGGAGTCGCCGCCGGCGTCGTCGAGGGCGGCGACCATGGCGGCGGCGACGGCCTCGACGTCGTGCTCGACGACCTGGCCGAGCCGCCCCTCGGCGACGAGCTCGCGCGCGGGCCCGACCCCGGCGAAGAGCACCGGCGTCCCGCAGGCGGCCGCGGCGTAGAGCTTGGAGGGGAAGGCGAAGGCGTAGGCCCCGGCCAGCACGGAGGCGAGGGACGCCCGGGCGCCGCGGATCCAGCGTGCGACCTCCTCCGGCGGCATCCGCGGCAGGAAGGTCACCGCGCCGGGCGCCAGCTCCTCGGCTTGGCGGCGCATGGCCGCGACGTCGCTGCCCTGCCCGATGAGGACGAGCGAGGCGTCGGGCCGCTGGGCGACCACCCGCCCCATGGCACGGGTGAAGACGTCGGCGCCGTGCACCTCCGAGGCGGTGCCGGTGTAGACGAGGTAGGGGCGCCCGCGCTCCTCGGCCGGGCCGTCGGGGCGGAAGACGGTGGTGTCCACCCCGTTGCCGACGACCTCTGCCTGCGCCCCGAGGGCCTGCACCCGCTCGAGGACGCCGGTGGACGTCGCGAGGACCGCACGCGCCGAGCGCAGGACGACGCGCTCGAGCCCGCGCAGCACGGTGGCGACGAAGCCGGGCATGCCGGCGGTGACGACCGCGTCGGACCACACGTCGGCCGCGTAGTAGACGACCGGCACCCGCCGCAGCCGGGAGACGACGGCGCAGACGAGTCCCGTCGTCGGCGGCGGCTCGACGACGACGACGTCGGGCCGCCGGGTCGTCAGCAGCCGCAGCGCGAGGGGCAGGTCGAAGCTGAGGTACTGGACGTAGCCGCGGACGTACCCGTCACGGTCCCGGAGCACCGGGCGCCGCAGCACCCGGACGCCCGGGGGCGGCACGTAGGTGGCGTCGTCGGGGGTCGTCGTCGTGAGGACGGTGACCCGGTGGCCGGCGGCGGCCAGCTCCCGCACGAGGGCGCCCAGACGCAGCGAGGCGGCGGCCGGCTCGGGGGCGAAGATCCGGGTGGCGACGACGACGTGCAGCGACCTGTCCACGCGCGCTCCGTCCACGGTGCCCACCCTAGCCGCGCCCGGCCGCACCCCCCCGCGGCGTCAGGAGCAGGCGCGGGAGAAGCGCTGGGTGTTGTAGGCGTAGCTGCCCGACTCCACCGAGCCGGTGGCGACGTAGCGGTACTCGGGGTTGAGGATGCCGCTGCGGTGGACCTCGGAGCTCATGTACCAGTCCATCGCGGCGCGCGGGTCGGGGCTCTCACCGCGTTGCTGCCAGGTCCGCACGATGTGCTCCGACGCCGGCGTGCAGCCGGCCGCTCGCGCCTCGGAGCTGATCGTCTCCCACGCGGCGTGCTGGATGCGGCCCAGCTTCACCATCGCCTGGGACTGGCGCACGGCGGCCGCGCGCAGCTGCGGCCAGGCGCGGACCGGGCCGATGCCGCGGGAGAGCCGCTCGGCGTTGATCATCTCGATCATCCGCTCGTCGTACTCCTGCATGCTCCCCACGGGCGGCGCGCTCGGGTAGGCCTCGGTGCTGCGCAGGCCGATCGTGTCGGTGCCGTTGCCGTCCCAGTCCCCGACGAGGACGGCGTCCGTCTCGCGGCCGAAGGCCATGACGGTGTCCGCGTCGCCCCCGCGGATGGCGTTCTTGATGTGGAAGACGTCGCCGCGGCGGATGCCGAGCGTGTCGCCCCGCCTGCCGTCCCAGTCGCCGACGAGGACCTCGTCCTCGGCGCGGCCGTAGGTGACGACGGAGTCCGCGTCGCCGCCGCTGATCGTGTTCTTCAGGTGGTAGACGTTGCCGCGGCGCACCCCGAGGGTGTCGACGCCGTCACCGTCCCAGTCACCGATGAGGACGTCGTCGTCGCGGCGGCCGTAGGTGATGACCTCGTCGGCGTCCCCGCCCCGCAGGCTGTTCTTCACGTGGTAGACGTTGCCGCGGCGCACGACGGGGGTGTCGACGCCGTCGCCGTCCCAGTCGCCCATGAGGACGTCGTCGCCCGTCCGGCCGTAGGTGACGACGGCGTCGGCCTGGCCGCCGGAGAGGCTGTTGCGGAAGTGGTAGGTCGCCCCGCGGCGCACGGCGAGGGTGTCGGTGCCGCGTCCGTTCCAGTTGCCGACGTAGACGCGGTCGTCGTCGCGGCCGTAGACGAAGGACAGGTGGGTGATCCCCGCCCAGCCGTTGGTCACGTGGTAGCGGTCGCCCTCGCCCTCGATCTCGGCGCCCTTGCCGGCGGCGGGTGCGGCCGTCGTGAGCAGGGCCAGCGCGAGGCCGGCAGCGACTGCGGTGCGGCGTCGTGTCGCCATGTCGTTCCCCCTGGAGGTTCGTCGTCGACTGTCTACGGTAGGTCCGTGACCGGAGCGTGACAATTTGACCTTGACCACAGCGGGACGTGCGCACGGGACAGCCCGCGCCGATCGACTCGGCGCGGGCTGTCCCGACGGTCAGCGCGTGGAGAAGGCGGCGTCGAAGGCCGCCTCGCTGGGCTTGAACGAGAGCTTGCGGACGAACTCGAGGGCCTCGGGCGCACCGATGAGGCGGTCCATCCCGGCGTCCTCCCACTCGACCGAGAGCGGGCCCTCGTAGCCGATGTGGTTGAGCATGCGGAAGGCGTCCTCCCACGGCACGTCACCGCGGCCGGTGCTGATAAAGTCCCAGCCCCGGCGCGGGTCGGCCCACGGCAGGTGGGAGCCCAGGCGGCCGTTGCGGCCGTTGAGCCGGCGCTTGGAGTCCTTGCAGTGGACGTGGAAGATCTTGTCCCGGAAGTCGAGGAGGAAGGCGACCGGGTCCAGGTCCTGCCAGGTGAAGTGGCTGGGGTCCCAGTTGAGCCCGAAGGCGTCCCGGTGGCCGATGGCCTCGAGGGTGCGCTGGGTGGTCCAGTAGTCGTAGGCGATCTCGGAGGGGTGCGGCTCGAGCGCGAAGCGCACGCCGACCTCGTCGAAGACGTCGAGGATCGGGTTCCAGCGGTCGGCGAAGTCGCGGTAGCCGGCCTCGACCATCTCCTCCGAGGCGGGCGGGAACATCGCGACGTACTTCCAGATGGACGAGCCGGTGAAGCCGGTGACCGTCTTGACGCCGAGGCGGGCGGCCGCACGGGCCGTCACCTTGAGCTCCTCGGCGGCGCGCTGGCGCACGCCCTCGGGCTCGCCGTCGCCCCAGATCCGGTCCGGGAGGATGTCGCGGTGGCGCTGGTCGATCGGGTCGTCGCAGACCGCCTGGCCCTTGAGGTGGTTGGAGATCGCGTAGACCTTGAGGCCGTTCTTCTCCAGGATGTCGAGCCGGTTCTGGACGTAGGCGTCGTCCTCGGCGGCCTTCCACGGGTCGAGGTGGTCGCCCCACGAGGCGATCTCCAGGCCGTCGTAGCCCCACTCGCCGGCGAGCCGGGCCACCTCCTCGAAGGGCAGGTCGGCCCACTGGCCGGTGAAGAGAGTGATCGGTCGGGCCATGGTCAGTCTCCAATCTCCGTGTAGGTGCTGTGCTCCGCGCTGGACCGCTCGATCGCGTCGAGCACACGCTGGACGTGCAGGCCGTCCTCGAACGAGGGCGTCGGGTCCTCGCCGGCACCGAGCGCCCGGACGAGGTCCACGGCCTGGTGGACGAAGCCGTGCTCGTACCCGAGGCCGTGGCCCGCGGGCCACCAAGCCTCGATGTAGGGGTGCTCCGGCTCGGTGACGAGGATCCGCCGGAAGCCGGCGGTCGCGGCCGGCTCCGTGGCGTCGTAGTAGTGGAGGACGTTCATGTCCTCGAAGTCGAAGGCGAGGGACCCGGTCGAGCCGTTGACCTCGATGCGGATGGCGTTCTTGCGGCCCCAGGCGAATCGCGTCGCCTCGAGGACCGCGGGCGCGCCGCTCGAGAGGCGGCCGAGGAACAAGGCGGCGTCGTCGACGGTGACGGGGCCACGCTCGGTGCCACCGGTGCCGTGCAGGCCGCTGAAGCTCTCGGCGACCGGCCGCTCGGTGACGAAGGTGTCGAGCATGCCCGCCACCCCGGCGATCCGCTGCCCGGTGACGAACTGGGTGAGGTCGATGATGTGGGCGCCGATGTCACCGAGCGCCCCGGAACCGGCCTTCTCCTTGTCGAGGCGCCAGGACAGCGGCGCGTCGGCGTCGGCGAGCCAGTCCTGGAGGTACTGGGCGCGGACCTGGCGGACCTCACCGATACGCCCCTCGGCGACCATCTCCTGCGCGAGCCGGACGGCCGGCACCCTCCGGTAGGTGAAGCCCACCATCGAGCGGACCCCGCGGCCACGGGCGGCGCTCGCCGCGGCGGCCATGGTCTCGGCCTCGGCGACCGTGTTGGCCATCGGCTTCTCGACGAGGACGTGCTTGCCGGCCTCGAGCGCGGCCACCGCGATCTCGGCGTGCGTGTCGCCCGGTGTGCAGATGTCGACGACGTCGACGTCGTCACGTTCGATCGCCCGGCGCCAGTCGGTCTCCACGGCGTCCCACCCGAGCTGGCGGGCGGCGCTCGTCGCGCGCTGCTCGTCCCGCCCCACGAGGACCGCCATGTGCGGCTCGAGCGGGAGGTCGAAGAAGCGGTGCGCGTTGCGCCACGCCTGGGAGTGGGCACGGCCCATGAAGGCGTACCCGATCATCGCCACACCGATCCGTGGCCTGTCCTCGCTCATCTTGCTCCTTCAGATGTGGGACCGGGGGCGCCGGACCAGCCGGCGCCCCCGGACCCTCGGGTGACTCAGGACTCGAAGGCCGAGTCGATGTACTGGTCGACGTTGTCCGTGGTCACGACGGGGGCGTAGAGCTGGACGAGGCGGGGGACCTCGACCTGGACGAGGTCGCTCACACCCTTGCCCTGGGCGAGCAGGCGGGCGAGGCGGATGCCGTCGGCCGCCTGGCTGGCCGGGTAGATGACCGTGGCCTCGACGACGGAGTCGCCGGACTGGATCTCCTCCATCATGTTCTTCGACCCGGCGCCGCCGACGAGGAAGAACTCGTCACGGCCGGCGTTCTCGATGGCGGCGAGGACGCCGACGCCCTGGTCGTCGTCGTGGTTCCAGATGGCGTCGATCTGCGGCGCGGCCTGGAGGAGGTTCGCGGTGGCGGACTCCCCGCCCTGGACGGTGAAGTCACCGGCCACGCGGTTGGACACCTCGAGCCCGCAGCCACCGAGCGCGTCGGCGAAGCCCTGGCTGCGGCTCTGGGTCAGCGGCAGGTTGTCGATACCGGCGATCTCGGCGATGACGGCGTCCGGCTGGTCACCGAGCTGCTCGCAGATGTACTCACCAGCGCTGACACCCATGCCGTAGTTGTCACCAAGGACCGTGACACGCGCGGCGTTCGGGTCGGAGAACTCGCGGTCGACGTTGATGACGGGGATCCCGGCCGCCATCGCCTCGAGGGCGATGTCGGTGAGGGCGGCACCGTCGAAAGGCAGGAGCACGATGGCGTCGACGCCCTCGTTGATGAAGGTCTCCATCTGGCTGATCTGGAGCGCGACGTCGTTGGTGCCCTCGGCGAGGCGCAGCTCGACGTCCTCGTACTTCTCGGCCTCGGCCACGGCCTGGGAGGTGATGGCACCCATCCAGCCGTGGTCGGCGGCGGGGGCGGAGAAACCGATGGTGACGGTCTCACCCGGCTCGTCGTTGCTCGAGCCGGCGTTGGAGCCGGCGTCGGTGGTCGAGCCACCGTTGTCGGTCTCCTCCGGCTCCTCGGTGTTGCCGGTGCAGCCGGCGAGGAGCAGGGCGGCGGAGACGCCTGCGGCGACCGCGAAGCGGCGGCGCGTGGTACGTGCGGACATGGGTGGTTCCTCCTTGAACGGGTACTGCTGACAGGGATGGGAAGGGGTTTGGGGGGCTATTTGGTCCCGCGGTTGGCGAGACGCTGCTGCAGAAGGACGGCACCGACGATGATGGCGCCCTTGGAGACCTGCTGAACGGACGTGGACAGGTTGTTGAGGATGAAGACGTTGGTGAGCGTGGAGAAGATGAGCACACCGAGCACCGTGCCGACGATCGTGCCGCGCCCGCCGATGAGGAGCGTGCCACCGACGACGACGGCAGCGATCGCGTCCAGCTCGAGGAGGTACCCGTGGGTCGAGGTGCCCGCCCCGGTGCGGCCGAGCATGGTGACCGCAGCGATGCCGGCAGTGAGGCCGGCGATGGCGAAGAGGTACATCGTGTGCCGCTGGACGTTGATACCAGCGAGCCGGGCGGCCTCGGGGTTGCCGCCGACGGCGATGGTGCGGCGGCCGAAGGTCGTGCGGTTGAGCACGATCCAGCCGAGGATCGCGACGAGGACGAACATCCACACGGTGATGCGCAGGCCGAGGAAGCTGCCGCCGAAGAAGTCCTTGAAGGGCTGGATGTCGAGGAGCTGGGTCTGGCGCCCGGAGATGATCTCGGCCAGGCCGCGAGCCGCGACGAGCATGGCGAGGGTCGCGATGAACGACACGACCTTGCCGTAGGCGACCACCACGCCGTTGACCACGCCGGCCGCCGTGCCGACGATCATCGCGGTGAGGGCGATGAGGAGCCAGTGCGTGTCCTCCGCCATCGACTGGGTGGCGAGGGTGGTTGCCCAGACCGTGGCGAGGCCGAGGACCGAGCCGACGGACAGGTCGATGCCGCCACCGGTGATGACGAAGGTCATCCCGATGCTGACGATACCGGTGGTGGCGGCGAGCGCCAGGATCGTGGCGAGGTTGGAGGTGTCGGCGAAGCGCTCGGGGGCCGTGACGAAGCCCGCGACGCACAGCAGGACGAGCGCGACGACCAGGCCGAGGTTGCGCGTGACTCCCGTGCCGCGCCCACCTCGAGCGGCGGGCTTCGCGCCACCGCCGTCCGGGACGAGGTCGCGGTTGGTGGGCGGCAGGGCTGCGGAGCTGCCCGCAGCGGCGGAGGTGCCTGCCGCAGTGTTCTCACTCATGCGTGAGTTCCTTCCATGACGAGGTCGAGCACACCGTGCTCGTCGATCTGGTCTGCGGGGCCCTGGTGGACCACGCGGCCTTCGGCAACCACGAGGACGTCGTCGGCCAGGCCGAGGACCTCCTCGATCTCGCTGGAGACCATGAGCACCGCAGCCCCGCGGGCAGCGAGCCGTCGGATGAGGGAGTAGATCTCGGCGCGCGCACCGACGTCGACGCCGCGGGTGGGCTCGTCGAGCACGAGCACGTCGCAGCCGTGGACGAGCCAGCGCGCGAGCATGGCCTTCTGCTGGTTACCGCCTGAGAGCGTGCGGATGTGCCGCTCCCCGTCCGCCGGAGCGACCTGCAGGTCCTTGATCTGCTCCTTGGCCGCGCGGCGCTCGGCGCGCTCGTTGAGGAAGCCCGCACGGGCGAAGCGCGCGAAGGTGGACAGGGTGATGTTGCGGTAGACCGGCTCGTCGAGCAGGAGGCCCTGGCTCTTGCGCTCCTCGGGCGCGAGCCCGATGCCGGCGTCGACGGCAGCGGTCACGGACCCCGGCTTGAGCTTCTTGCCCTTGACCCGGACGGTGCCGCCCGTGGCCTTGCGCGCGCCGTACACGGTCTCGATGATCTCCGAGCGACCGGCGCCGACGAGCCCGGCGAGCCCGACGATCTGGCCGGCCTTGACCGTGAAGCTCACGTCCTCGAATACTCCGGCGAGGGCCAGGTTCTCCACCTCGAGCAGGGCGTCGCCGCGCTCGTGGGTGCCCGGTCCGCCACCGAAGTCCCCGGTGACGGTGCGCCCCGTCATGAGCCTGATGAGGTCCGCGGTGGGGGTGTCGGCGACGGCGAGGTTCTCGGCGACCGTGCGTCCGTCCTTGAGGACGGTGATGCGGTCCCCGATCTGGCGGATCTCCTCGAGGCGGTGGGAGATGTAGATGACCGCGACGCCGTCGGCCTGGAGGGCACGGACGACGCGGAAGAGGTTGTCGACCTCCTCGGGGTCCAGGACGGCGGACGGCTCGTCCATGACGATGACGCGCGCGTTGTGCGACAGCGCCCGGGCCATGGACACGACCTGCTTGCCGGCCGCCGACAGGCGCCCGACCTCGCGGCTCGGGGAGATCTCCTCGTGGCCGAGGCGCTTGAGCAGCTCTCGGGTGCGCTTGTGCGCCTCGGACTGCTTGAGCACGCCACCGCGCGACAGCTCGTGCCCCAGGAAGATGTTCTCGGCGACGCTCAGGCCGTCGACGACGTCGAGCTCCTGGTACATCGTGGCGATGCCGAGCTCGATTGCCGCGGTCGGCGAGCCGATCGTGACGACCTCGCCGTTCCACCGGATCTCTCCGGAGTTCGGCTGGTGCGCGCCGGCGAGGACCTTGATGAGGGTCGACTTGCCTGCGCCGTTCTGGCCCAGGAGGCAGTGCACCTCGCCGGCGCGGACCTCGAGGTCCACGCCGTCGAGTGCCTTGGCGCCGGGGAAGTGCTTGACGATGTCGGTGAGCTGGAGCAGCTGTGCTGGGGGGTCTGCTGTGACCATGGCGACACTGTAGGGGTTCATTCTGGAGTCCGTCAATCAAAAGTCGGGCAGGTGGGAGATAGTTACGTGAGCGTGACCTGTCGAAGCATCAGTGGTTTACTCGTCGCATGGTCATACTTCCGACAGGCCTCGAGGAACGAGGTGACGTCCGACGAGAGGCCGACCCGAGGTCGGCAGGCACGCTGTTCCAGCTGATTCGGGACGGGCGGCCCCGCACCCGCGCGGACCTCGCCGCCGTCACCGGCTTCGCGCGCCCAACGGTGGCCGCGCGCATCGACGAGCTGCTCAGCTCCGGCCTCATCGTCCCAGCGGGCGAGGCGTCCTCGACGGGCGGTCGCCCGCCCGCCACCTTCGCCTTCAACCCGGGTGCGCGCATCATCCTGGCGGCCGACCTCGGCGTGAGTCACGGCCGTCTGGCGATCACCGACCTCGCCTCGGAGGTCCTGAGCGAGCGGTCGCTGGAGATCGCCATCGCCGACGGACCCGCAGTGGTCCTGGACGCCGTGACGACGGCGCTGTGCGAGATGGTCGAGGAGCTCGGCCGACCGGTGTCCGACGTCGCCGGCGTGGGCATCGGCCTGCCGGGTCCGGTCGAGCACCGTCTCGGCCGCGCGATCAGCCCGCCGATCATGCCGGGCTGGGACGGCTTCGACGTCCCGGGCCACGTGGCGAAGACACTGCCGACGCCGGTGCTCGTCGACAACGACGTCAACATCATGGCGCTCGGCGAGCACGCGGCGCGGTGGCAGGACGTCAAGGACCTCGTCTTCATCAAGATCGCCACGGGCATCGGCGCGGGGATCATCTCCGACGGCGAGCTGCGGCGTGGAGCACTGGGTGCCGCCGGCGACCTCGGCCACATCGCCGTGCCACGCGGCCGTCAGATCCCCTGCCGCTGCGGCAACGTCGGTTGCCTGGAGGCGCTGGCGAGCGGTCTGGCCGTGGTGGAGTCGCTGCGCGCCCAGGGCGTCGACATCGAGCGCACCGCGCAGATCGTCGACCTCGTCCGGTCGGGGAACATCACGGCCAGCCAGACCGTGCGTCAGGCGGGCCGCGACATCGGCGACGTCGTCGCCGGGTGCGTCAACCTCCTCAACCCGTCGGTCATCGTCATCGGCGGGATCGTCTCGGAGGTCGGCGAGCACCTGCTCGCCGGCATCCGGGAGGTCGTCTACAGCCGGTCGCTGCCGCTGGCCACGCAGCACCTGCGCATCGTCGCCTCGCAGACCCAGGGTCGCGCCGGCGTCCTCGGCGCCTCGCAGATGGTCTCCCAGCAGGTGCTCTCGGCGCCGGCGATCGACCAGCTCCTCATGAGGTCCTGAGACCTCAGCGGTCCACGAGCTCGGCGACAGAGATGTCGCGGAAGTACACATCATCGTCCTCACCGTGGTTCTGGAGGCCGACGTGACCGGACAGGTCACCGTCGGAGCGGTCTGAGTCAAAGCTGGTGACGAGCACACCGTTGAGGTGGACCGTGACGGTCCGTCCCTCGACGGTGATCTCGTAGGTGTTCCACTCCCCCGGTGGTTCGAGCGCCCGTGCGACGGCCGCGCCGTCGGCGCCCTGGTGGAGGTAGATCGCGCCGGTGGTGCGGTCGGGGGCGTCCGTGGCGTCGATCTGGATCTCGTAGCCCTCGTTCACCGCCACCCAGGGGTCGTCGCCCGGCTCGGGGAAGCCGATGAAGACCCCGGAGTTGTCGTCCCCTGCCACCTTCCAGTCGAGCCTGAGGCGGTAGTCCGCGAGCTCCTCGGGGAACCACAGCAGGCCCATCCCACCGACGGTGCGGAGAGAGCAGTCCTCCTGCAGCTCGAAGCTGCCCGGGCCTGCCATGCGCCAGCCGTCCAGGCTCTTCCGGGTGCCGTCGAAGAGGGCTCGGTAGCCCTCCTCGACCGGCGGGCATGCCCGGTCGGGCGGGTCCGGGGAGGTGCAGCCCGCCGCCAGTGCAAGAGCGCCGACGACGGCGGCCGTGCACGTGCGAGACGACATCTGCGGTCCACACCTCCCCGTCCGGTACCGGTGGCCGGGCCTCCGAGGAGGCCCGGCCACCGGGCCGGTCAGCTCGCCTTGGCGATCGAGCCGATCGACTTGCCACCGGTCTCGGCCGCGGCGGGTGCCTGGCCGACGGGCCGGCGGATACCGAGGGTGTCGGTCCCGTTGCCGTCCCAGTCACCCACGTACACCTCGTCGCCCACGCGACCGAAGGTCAGCACGCGGTCCGCGTCCCCGCCACGCAGGGAGTTGTTCACGTGATAGACCCGGCCACGCTGGATCGCCAGGGTGTCGGTGCCGTTGCCGTCCCAGTCACCGGCGAGGGTGACGTCGGCGGCGCGGCCGTAGGTGAACACCGTGTCGGCGTCCCCGCCACGCAGGGAGTTCTTCACGTGGTACGTCGCGGCCCGGCGCACCGCGAAGGTGTCCGTCCCGTTGCCGTCCCAGTCACCCACGAGCACCGTGTCGGCCTCCCGGCCGTAGCGGAACACCGAGTCGGCGTCACCGCCGCGCAGGGAGTTCTTCACGTGGTACTCGTTGCCACGGCGCACCGCGAAGGTGTCCGTGCCGTCCCCGTCCCAGTCACCCACGAGGATGACGTCGCCGGGCCGGCCGTAGGTGAGGACCACGTCCGCGTCCCCGCCCTGCTGGGCGTTGGACACGTGGAACACGTTGCCGCGGCGGACCGCGATCGTGTCGGTGCCGTTCCCGTCCCAGTCACCGATGAGCACCTCGTCGACCCAGCGGCCGTAGGAGAAGCGCGCGTCGGTGGTCCCGGTCCAGCTGTTGGACAGGTGGAACTCCGCTCCCCGACGGTCGGGCTGCGGCTGCTGCGGCCCGGCGGTGGAGAAGGTGAAGGACCACTCGGCCACCGCGCCGTCGGCGAGCACGAAGCCCTCCGTCGCACGCGCGGTCACCTCGACGGTCCCGTCGCCGGCGTAGGTGCCGGCGTCCACGACCTCACCGTCGACCAGGTACTCCACACCGTCGACCGCGGGGATCGTGAACGTGTCGTTCGCGAAGCCCGACCGGTCGGTGAAGCTCACCGCGAGCGGCGTCACCTCGACCGGCTGCGGCTCCTCGCCGTCGTCGGTGAAGGTGAAGGTCCACTCGGCAGTGGCGCCCTCGGCGAGCACGAAGCCCTCGAGTGCACGCGCCGTGACCGTGACGGTCCCGGTGCCCGGGTACTCACCTGCGGGGACGACCTCGCCGTCGACGAGGTACTCCACGCCCGCGACCGCGGGGATGGTGTACGTGTCGTCCTCGGTGCCGTCCTCGTCGGAGGCGGTGACCGGGGCGGGCGTCACGACGACCGGCTCGGGCTCACCGCCGCCGGTGGTGAAGGTGAAGCTCCACTCGGCGGTGGCGCCCTCGGCGAGCACGAAGCCCTCCGTGGCGCGCGCCGTGACGGTGACCGTCCCGGTGCCGTCGTAGGTGCCGGCGTCGACGACCTCGCCGTCGACCAGGTACTCCACGCCCTCGACCGCGGGGATCGTGAACGTGTCGTCCTCGGTCCCGGCGGCGTCGGTGAAGACCACCGCCTGGGGCGTCACCACGACGGGCTCAGGCTGCTCGTCCCCGTCGACCCGGAAGTAGTCGAAGGTGACGGTCTGGTTGTCCGTCGAGGCGGTGCCGAGGGCGAAGAGCCCGACCTTGCCGCTGGCTGCGGCGGGGGCGTTGGCGACCGACGCGAACGGGGTCCACTCCTCGCCGTCCGCGGAGTAGGAGCCGGTGAAGTCGTTGCCGACCTTCTCCAGGCGCAGGTGCCAGACCGCCTGCTGCACGGTCGCGGCCGGCTGCGGGCTCTGGATGGCTCCGTCGACCTCGCTGAGGACCTCGAGACCGAGCGTGAGCGCGCTCCCGGGGCTGTTGCGGGCGGCGATGTCGAACTTGACGTAGTTGTCGTCGTCGACGTAGACGATCAGACCGCCCTGCTCGTACTGGCGGGTGAGCGTCGAGGCGTCGACCAGGGTCTCCACCGTCCAGTCACCGTCGCCCAGGTCCTGCACGACGATGTTGCCGGGCGTCCCGTTGTCGGTGCCGTAGATGTCACCGGTGGTGGCGTCCAGCTCGAGGTGGCCGTCCACGACCCGCATGTGCTCCGGGTCGGGGCGGACGACCTCCCAGCGGCAGCCGTCGAGGGCGGTGCCCTCGAACTCGTCCGACGGGGTCACCGGCGGCACGGAGTCGTCCGGCACGATCTGGAAGTAGTCGAACTCGACGTCGACCGGCGCCTGCGACCGACCCGCGCCCTGGAGGGCGAAGAGACCGATCTTGGGGTTCTCGATGCCCTCGAGGGACTTCGTCTCCGACATGTCGGTGAAGTCGGTCCCGTTCGAGCTGTACGAGGCGGTGAGGTTCTCACCGTCGCTGACGAAGCGCACCCACACCGTGCTCGGGTAGTCGGCGCCAAGCGCGGGGCTCATGGACGCGGCGACCTCGTTGGGTGCACCGGCCTCCTCGCGGATGAACTGGAAGACCCGGCTGGCGGGGTCCGAGCCGGACGTGCTGCGCCCGGAAAGGACCATCTTGGCGTAGTTGTCGGCGTCGCCGTAGATGATGAGGCCGCCCTGCTGGTAGGCCTCCGCACCGTTGAGCGTGAGCCGGCTGGTCGCCGTGAAGGGCCCGTCGGGCAGGTCCTGCAGGACGACGTTCGGCACCTCGCCGTTGTCCGTCCCGTAGATGTCCGTCGCCGACGTCGGGATGACGAGAGCGCCGTCCTCCACCCGGAGGTCCTGGTTCACACGCAGCGAACCGTCCCAGCGGTCGGTGTCGAGCGCGTCGCCGTCGAAGCCGTCGGAACGGCCGTCGAGGCACTGGAGACCCGGCGCGGTGACGGACACCTCGACGGTCTCGACCGTCTGGGCGCCGCGCGCGTCGGTCACCGTCACGGTCGCGGTGTAGCGGCCGGGAGCGGTGTAGGTGTGCGAGGCCTGGGCCGTGTCGGCCGTGGCTCCGTCACCGAAGTCCCACGCGTAGGTGAGCGGCGTGTCGTCGTCGGCGTCGGTCGCCGTGGCGGTGAAGCTCACTGCCAGCGGTGCCGTGCCCGTGGTCTCGGTCGTCGTGACCTCGACCTGCGGGCTCGCGTTGTCCGTGACGCCCTTGCCGATGAACTCGACCCAGTTGATGTTCGCCTGACCGCTGGTCGTGACGAAGTAGAGCGGACCGGACTCGGTGGTGATGTCGTCGGGCAGCTCGACGTCGTAGCTGGCCCACTGCTGCCAGCCGCCCACCGGGACGGTGACCGAACCGATCGACGGCCCGTCCGGCGAGCCGGTACGGATCTCGACGGTGCCCCCGGGCTCCGACGCGCCGCGGACGCGGATCGAGTCGATGCCGGTGAGGTTGGTCGGGTCGAAGGAGAACCAGTCGTCGACCTCGGCGAAGCCGACGTTCTGGCCGCCACCGGTGTCCGTGGTGTCCTCGAGCTGGACGCCCGCGTCACCCGAGCTGGTCGACCCCTCGAGGCGACCGGTCTCCGCGAAGTACTCGGCCTCCTTGCGCTTGGGCTGGAGGACGAGCACCTCCTGCGTGGTGAGCGGGTCGACGCCCTCGGCGCCCTGGTCGGTGTACGTCACGGTGATGACACCGAAGATGTTCGCGCCGATGTGGCCGGTGTCCCCGTTGACCGGGATCGCGCCCTCGCAGCCGCGGTACTGGTTGTACGGGTGGGCGTGCTCGTCGTGACCGAGCGCCGGCTGGACGATGACGTCCTGGCAGTCGATCTCC
Source organism: Georgenia sp. Marseille-Q6866 (assembly GCF_965111665.1). NCBI lineage: Bacteria > Bacillati > Actinomycetota > Actinomycetes > Allobogoriellales > Allobogoriellaceae > Georgenia > Georgenia sp. Marseille-Q6866. The sequence goes on from NZ_CBCOOR010000008.1 coordinate 138,196, forward strand.
TCCCCGTCCTCGGGGTCGGTGACCGTCACCTTGTACTCGACGACGTCACCGAAGCTGAAGAAGCCACCGTTCGGCGGCGTCTCGACGGTGATCGTCGGTGCGGTGTTGCCCGCCGCGATGAGGACCGTGGCCGAGGTGGAGACCCCGTCCGCGTTCGCCACCGTGAGGGTGGCCGTGTAGTTGCCGGCCTCGGTGTAGGTGTGGGTCGGGTTGGCCTCCGTCGACGTCGCACCGTCCCCGAAGTCCCACGCGTAGGTGATCGCGCCACCCTCGGGGTCACGCGACCCCGCGGAGCTGAAGGTCACCTCGAGGGGCAGAGGACCACTCGTCACGTCGGCCTCGGCGCGCGCGACGGGTGCCCGCTCGCCCGCGAGGTAGTCGAGGCGGTAGACGCCGGAGTCGGCGTTGTTGCCACCGAAGCCCGAGCCCCACTCGATGATGTACAGCGCACCGTCGGCGCCCCACTCGAGGGCGTGCGGACGGGCGAAGGAGAAGCTCGAGAGGATCCGGTTGATGTCGATGAGCTCGCTGGAGTCGTCGGACATCTGGAAGCTGAAGAGCTTGCCGGTGTTCCACTCGGCGAAGGCGGCCTTGCCGTCGAAGTAGGCGGGCCACTTGCGGGTGGAGACGAGGTCCTCGTCGTAGACGTAGACGCTGCCGGCCATCGGAGCACCACCGCCGGAACCGATCTCCGGGGCGTTGTTCCGCTGGTTGTTGTTCTGGTACCAGACCGTCGCCGGCACGACCGGCGGCAGCTGGGTGAGCCCGGTGTTGTTGGGCGAGTCGTTCGTCGGGCCGTTGGCGCAGTCGAAGGCCGGGCCGGACTGCTGGGTCGCGAAGTTGTAGTCGCGGTAGCCCTCGCGGTCACCGACGCAGTGCGGCCAGCCGTAGTTGCCGGGCTCCTGGACGATGTTCCACTCCACCATGCCGGCCGGTCCGCGGTTCGGGTTGGTCGAGCCGGAGTCGGGGCCGTAGTCGGCGACCAGCAGCGTGTCGGTGCGCGGGTCGAGCCCGATCTTGAAGGGGTTGCGGAAGCCCATCGCGAAGATCTCGGGACGGGTCTTGTCGCTCGCCTCGAAGAGGTTGCCCTCGGGGATCGTCACCGTGCCGTCGTCCTGCGGCGTGATCCGCAGGATCTTGCCGCGCAGGTCGTTGGTGTTGCCCGAGGTCCGCTGCGCGTCCCAGGCCTCACGGCCGGGCCGCTCGTCGATCGGGCTGAAGCCGTCGGACGCGAAGGGGTTGGTGTTGTCACCCGTCGCGATGTAGAGGTTGCCCTCACCGTCGAACTGGAGAGCACCACCGGCGTGGCAGCACTCGTCGCGCTGGACCTCGACCTCGAGGAGGACCTCCTCGCTGTCGAGGTCGAGGGTGTTCTCCTCGAGCGTGAAGCGGGAGACCCGGTCGGAGGACGAGCCGGTCGGCGAGTGGTAGAGGTAGATCCAGCCGTTGTCCTCGAAGTCCGGGTCGAGCTCGATGCCGAGAAGGCCGAACTCCTGGACCTGCGTCACGGGGATCGTGCCGGCAGTCACCGTGCCACCGCCCGGCTGGACGATCTGCACGCGGCCGTCGCGCTCGATGTAGATCGTGCGCCCGTCCGGCGCCGGCGCCAGGTCCATCGGGTTCTGGGTGTTGAGGTCGAGGGCGACCTTGTCGAAGCTCTCGTCCAGGGTCGCGGAGCAGTCGGCGTCGATGACCCCGGCCGCGGTCTGCAGACCCTTGAGGATGTGCTCGCGGAACTCCGGCTCGGTGAAGGAGGCGTCGGTGTGCCCGCCACCGGTGTACCAGGAGCGGCCGCCGTCGTAGTCGTGGCACCAGGCGATGGGGTGGTCCGCACCCATCGCGTTGCTGCCGGCGTCGTAGGTGGACTCGTCCAGCGAGGCGAGGACGTGGACGTCACCGCGCGGGTTGTCCCGGAAGGAGTACCACTCGTCGGTGCGCTCCCACTGAGCGGGCAGGTGTTCGGTGGAGGGGTGCGCGGGATCCTCGACGACGACGGTCGCGTCCGGCGTGCCCGGGGGGTGTCCGGCGAAGTAGGCGCCGACGAGGTCGCCGTACCAGGGCCAGTCGTACTCGGTGTCGCTCGCGGCGTGGATGCCGGCGTAGTTGCCACCGTTCTGGATGTACTGCTCGAAGGCGGTCTGCTGCTGGGCGTTGAGGACGTCACCGGTGGTGGAGAGCCACACGACGACGTCGTACTGGGCGAGGTTCTCCGCGGTGAACGCGCCTGCGTCCTCCGTGGCCGTGACCTCGAAGTTGTTCTCCTCGCCGAGCTCCTCGATGGCGGCGATGCCCGCGGGGATCGAGCCGTGGCGGAAGCCCGCCGTCTTGCTGAAGACGAGCGCGCTGAACTCCGCGTCGTCCGCCGGCGGCGGGTCCACCACCTCGGCGTTGGCGCCGCTCATCGCGAGCGGGAGCACCAGGGCACTGGCGAGCAGGGTGCTCGCGCCCCGGGCCCACCACCGCCCGGACATGGGTCGTCTGACCACGTTTCCTCCTCGAAACTGTGTGTCTGAAAAGCACTGGCCACGAGCCAGCGTTGGCTGCGGCGGTCGCCGTCCGAGAGGGATCGCCTCGCGGGTGGACGGCAGACGGACAAGTCGGTCGTGCGTGGTCGCAGCGTAGGGCTCTTTTTGGGTACCCGTCAACCAAAAGACGAGAAGTGGGATGCCGGCATGCGAGAGGGCCCGTAGCCGGTGACCGGCTACGAGCCCTCCCAGGCGGTGGGTCAGCTCAGCTTGGCGACCGAGCGCACCTCCTTCGTCCCGGTGGCGGCGGGCGCCTGAGGCGCGGCACCGACGGGCCGGCGGATGCCGAGGGTGTCGGTCCCGTTGCCGTCCCAGTCACCGACGTGCACCTCGTCGGCGGCGCGGCCGAAGGTGACCACGCGGTCCGCGTCCCCGCCACGCAGGGAGTTGTTGACGTGGTACGTGGCCCCGCGGCGGACCGCGAAGGTGTCGCGGCCGTCACCGTCCCAGTCACCGGCGAGCACGACGTCACCGGACCGGCCGTAGGTGAGCACGACGTCCGCGTCCCCGCCACGCAGGGAGTTCTTCACGTGGTAGGTCGCCCCGCGGCGGACCGCGAAGGTGTCCGACCCGTTGCCGTCCCAGTCGCCGACCAGCACCTGGTCAGCAGCCCGGCCGTAACGGAACACCGAGTCCGCGTCCCCGCCACGCAGGGAGTTCTTCACGTGGTACTCGTTGCCACGGCGCACCGCGAAGGTGTCCGTGCCGTCCCCGTCCCAGTCACCCACGAGGATGACGTCACCGGGCCGGCCGTAGGTGAGGACCACGTCCGCGTCCCCGCCCTGCTGGGCGTTGGACACGTGGAAGACGTTGCCGCGGCGCACCGCGATCGTGTCCACCCCGTCCCCGTCCCAGTCACCGATGAGCACCTCGTCGGTCCAGCGGCCATACATGAAGTGGACGTCCGTCGAGCCCCGCCACGTGTTGGACAGGTGGAACTCGGCCGTGCGGCGGTCCGGTTGCGGCTGCTCACCGGCGGTGGAGAAGGTGAAGGACCACTCGGCCACCGCGCCGTCGGCGAGCACGAAGCCCTCCGTCGCACGCGCGGTCACCTCGATGGTGCCCACACCCGGGTAGGTCCCGGCGTCGAGGACCTCACCGTCGACCACGTACTCCACGCCCTCGACCGCGGGGATCGTGAACGTGTCGTTCGCGAAGCCCGACCGGTCGGTGAAGGTGACCGCGAGCGGCGTCACCTCGACCGGCTCCGGCTCCTCGCCCTCGGTGGAGAAGGTGAAGGTCCACTCGGCAGTGGCGCCCTCGGCGAGCACGAAGCCCTCGAGCGCACGGGCCGTGACCGTGACGGTCCCGGTGCCCGCGTACTCACCTGCGGGGACGACCTCGCCGTCGACGAGGTACTCCACGCCCGCGACCGCGGGCACCGTGTAGACGTCGTCCTCGGTGCCGTCCTCGTCGGAGAAGGTCACCGGGGCGGGCGTCACCTCGACGAGCTCCGGCTCCTCGCCGTCGGTGAAGGTGTGGGTCCACTCGGTGGTCCCGTCGGCGAGGACGAAGCCCTCCAGGGCCCGTGCCGTCACCGTGACCGTGCCGGTACCGGCACGCTCACCGGGCTCCACGACCTCACCGTCGAGGAGGTACTCCACGCCCACGCTCCACGGGACCGTGTACACGTCCGCCTCGGTGCCGTCCTCGTCGGAGAACGTCACCGCCGCGGGCGTCACCTCCACCGGACGCGAGCCCTCCGCCCCGGCCTCCTGGCCGGTGAGGTACTCGAACCCGGTCTCCACGAAGTCCTCGCCCTGCGGCGCGACGTCGTACTCCATGACGTAGTACGCGATGTCCGCGTGCTCCTGCGCAGCCGCCAGGATCTCCTGCAACGGCACCTCACCCTCACCGAGGTTGGTGAAGGCGATGTTGCCGCCCAGGCCCGTGGCGTCCTTGATGTGGAGCAGCTCGATCCGGTCCCCGTGCTCCTCCAGGAGCGCGGGGACGTCGACACCGGCGTGCGCAGCCCAGGCCACGTCGACCTGGAAGGTCACGTACTCCGGGTTGGTCTCCTCGACGAGGATCTCCCACGCCGACATCTGCTCACCCTCGTGCTCGTACACGGTGGTGAACTCGCGGTCGTGGTTGTGGCCGAAGAACTTCCCGACCCCCGCCTCCACCGAGCGCTCACCCAGACGGTTCATCGCCGCGGCCGTGGCCAGGGTGTTCTCGTAGGAGCCGATGCCCGGGGCGGGGAAGCCACCGGACCCGACATACTCCTGCCCGATCGTCTCGACGTACGCCAGCGTCTCGTCGAAGCTCGCCTCGCCCACGTTGTAGTGGGACGACGGCACGTCCAGACCGACCGCCTCGGCGATCGCGTGGAACTGCTCAGCCGTGTACGGGCCGAGGTTGCCACCGTAGGGCTCGATGTTCTCCAAGCCGATCTCCGCCAGCCGCGCGAGCACCGTCTGCTGGCCCTCGGCGTTGACCCACGGGATGAGGGAGTACAGGCCGATAGAGACCTGGTCCACCGGCACGAGCACCGGCTCCGGGTCGGGCTCGTCACCGAGGACCCGGAAGTAGTCGAACCGGAGCGTGGGCTCCTCCGTGGAGGCGGCACCCACCGCGAAGAGGCCGACGCGGCCCTCCTCGGCGACCTGCGCGTTCGCCACGGCAGGCAGCGCGGTCCACGTCTCGCCGTCCACGGAGTAGGAACCGGTGAAGGACTCGCCCTCCTTGGCAAGCCGCAGGTGCACCGTCGTGGCCGTGATCCCCGGCGAGGTGGGCTGGGGGTTCTGGATGACGGCGTTCACCTCGCTGCGGATCTCGACGCTGCGGGCCACGGTGGAGCCGGGGGTGTTCGTCGTCAGGACGTCGAGCTTGACGTAGTTGTCGTCGTCGACGTAGGCGATGAGACCGCCCTGCTCGTACTGCTGCGTCGTGTCCGAGACGTCGACGACGGTCTCGACCGTCCAGTCGCCCTCGACGTCCTGGAGGACGAAGTTGCTCGGGGTGCCGTTGTCACCGACGTAGATGTCACCGGTGGTGGCGTCGAGCTCGAGGTGACCGTCCAGGACCCGCATGTGCTCCGGGTCGGGGCGGACGACGTCCCAGCGGCAGCCGTCGAGGACGGCGCCGTTGAACTCGTCGCTCGGGGAGACCGGCTCGACGGTGTCGTCCGGGGTGATGGTGAAGTAGTCGAACGCGGCGTCAACCGGCTCGAAGCCCCGACCGGCACCCTGGACGGCGAACATGCCGACACGGGGGTTGTCGATGCCGGCGAGCGACTTCGTCTCCGACATCTCGGTGAAGGTCACACCGTCGGCGCTGTAGGACGCACGGAGGTCCTCCCCGTTGCTGGTGAAGCGGATCCAGACGGTGGTCGGGTAGTCCGCGCCCAGGTTCGGGCTGTTGCTCGCCCCGACCTCGTTCGGCGTCCCGTCCTCCTCGCGGATGAACTGGAAGACGCGGTCGGCCAGGCTGGCCTGCTCCGTGTTGCGTGCCTGGAGCGCCATCTTGGCGTAGTTGTCGTCGTCGCCGTAGATGATGAGTCCGGCCTGCTGGTAGGCCCGGTCGGCGGGCAGGGTGAGCTTCGTCGTCACGGCGAACGGGCCGTCGGGCAGCTCCTGCAGGACGATGTTCGGCGTGCCCGAGTTGTCCGTGCCGTAGATGTCGGTGTCCGACGTCGGCATGACGAGGCTGCCGTTGCTCACCCGGAGGTTGTGGTCCGGGCGGACCACGCTCCACCGGTCGGTGTCGAGGGAGTCGGCGGTGAAGTCGTCCGAACGCCCGTCGAAGCACTGCATGGCGGGCGCACTGACGGTGATCTGGACGCTCGCCGTGGCTTCGGCGCCGCCCGGGTCGCTCACCGTGACGGTCGCCGTGTAGGTCCCCGCCTCGGTGTAGGTGTGGGTCGCCTCGGCGCCCTCGGCGGTGGTCCCGTCACCGAGGTCCCAGGCGTAGGTGACGTCGTCACCGTCCGGGTCCTCGGCCGTGGCGGACAGCTCGACCTCCAGCGGGGCGGTGCCGCGGAGCGGCGCCGCCTCGACGGAGACGGTCGGCGCCGCGTTGGACGCCGCACCCCGACCGCTGAAGCGGATCTCGTCGACGTCGAAGAGTGCCTCGGTGGCGTCCCCGGTGAACACGAAGTACACCGGACCCTCGCCGCCCGCGTCGGTGATCGGGACGGTCTCACTGACGTCCCAGTTCTCCCAGCCTCCGGTGGGGCCGAGCTCCATCGTCGCCGCGACCGGGCCGTCGACCGCACCCTGGCGGATCTCGAGGGTGCCACCGACACCCCCCGAGGTGTACCGCACGGATACGCCCTCGATGTTGACGAAGTTCATCGGGTCGAAGGAGATCCAGTCCCCGTTGTGGATGTCGCCGACCTGGGCCCCTCCGCGGGCGCCGGCCCTCTCGAAGACGTTGACGCCCTGGGAGTCGGTGAAGAACTCCGCCTGCTGGTTGCGCAGCCGGAGCACGGCCTCGTCGTCGTCGCGGAGGGCCGGCAGGTCGCCGGCGCCCTCGTCGATGTAGGAGGCGTTGATGACGCCGAAGATGTCGGCGTCCAGGCCGTGGCCCTCGTCGGCCGGCGTCACGATGATGCCCTCGCACCCCGTGCTGGAGCTGAGCGGGTGTCCGTGGGCGTCGTGCCCGAGGATGTACTCGACGCGGACGCGGGAGCAGTCGATGTCCCCGTCCTCGGGGTCGGTGACGGTGACCCGGTAGGGGATCTGGTCGCCGAAGCCGAAGATGCTGCCGTCCTCGGGGATCTCCAGGGTGACCTCCGGGGCGGTGTTGCCGACGATGATGTTCACCGTGGAAGTGCCGGTCCGAGCGTCCTCCCCCTCACCGGCGGTGACGGTCAGGCGGGCGGTGTACTGGCCCTCCTCGGTGTAGGTGTGGCTCGCCTCGGCGCCGGTCGCGTCGACCGTGCCGTCGTTCTCGAAGTCCCACGCGTAGGTGAGCGCCTCCCCCTCGGGGTCGGCGGAGGCCGAGCCGTCGAACTCGACGGTGAGCGGCGCCTGGCCGTTGGTCGAGGAGGTCGAGATGCTCGCGCTCGGGTTGCGGTTGCCGGCGACGTAGTCGATCCGGTAGACCGCGGAGTCCGGGGCGCCGGAGAAGTAACCGCCGGTGCCGTAGTCGAGGACGTACATCGCCCCGTCGGGGCCGAACTCGACGGCGATCGGCAGCTGGATGTCGAGGTGGTCGAGCGTCGGCAGGATGTCGACGAGGTTTCCCTCCTCGTCCGTGACGAACTCGTGGATCCAACCGCGGCCCCAGTCGTAGTTGAAGGTCTTGCCGTCGAAGTACTCGGGCCACTTGGTGTCCGAGTCGAGCTCAGGGTCGTAGCGGTAGGTCGGACCACCCATGGGCGACTCGCTGCCGCTGCCGAGCTCCGGGACCGAGCCGCCGTCGTAGGGCAGCCAGGCGGGCTCGACCGGAGGCAGCTCGGTGAGGCCGGTGTTGTTCGGGCTCTCGTTGACCGGGTTGTCGCAGTCGAAGGCCTCGCCGGACTCCTCGGTGGCGAAGTCGTAGTCGATGTACGCGTCGTTGTCACCGTGGCAGTACGGCCAGCCGTAGTTGCCGGGCTCCTTGATGAGGTTGAACTCGACCTGGCCCTGCGGGCCACGCTCGGGGTTGTAGGAGCCGCCGGCGTCGGGGCCGTAGTCGCCCAGGTGGACCCAGCCGGTCTCGTGGTCGACCGCGAACCGGAAGGGGTTGCGGAAGCCCATGGCGTAGATCTCCGGGCGGGTGAGCTCGGTGCCCTCTGCGAAGAGGTTGCCCTCGGGGACGTCGTAGCTGCCGTCCTCGTTGACCGAGATCCGCAGGAGCTTGCCGCGCAGGTCGTTGGTGTTGCCCGAGGAGCGCTGGGCGTCCCATGCGGGGTTGCGCTCGGTCCGCTCGTCGATCGGGGTGTAGCCGTCGGAGGCGAAGGGGTTGGTGTCGTCACCGGTGGACAGCCAGAGGTTGCCCTCGGCGTCGAAGTCGATCTCACCGCCCGCGTGGCAGCAGGTGCCGCGGTCGGCCTCGACCTGCAGGATCTCCTGCTCGGAGGCGAGGTCGATGGTGTTCTGCTCGGTCAGCGTGAACCGGGAGAGCTGGTTGTAGCCGTCGAAGGCGGCGAACTGCTCGGGCGTCCCGAACTCAGGCGCGTCACCGGCCGGGGTGTCGAGCGGCGGGGCGTAGTAGGCGTAGACCCACCGGTTCTCGGCGAAGTTCGCGTCGACCGCGATGCCCTGGAGGCCGTCCTCGTCGTGGCTGTAGACCGGGATCGTCCCGGCGGTGTGGCTCTCGGAGTCTGCGGTCGTGTAGAAGATCCGTCCGTCGCGAGCCGAGTGCAGGACGTCGCCGTTGGGCAGCACCGCGAGCGCGATCGGCTCCCCGACGTTCTGCTCACCGATGACGAGCGTCGTCTGCTCGAAGGAGCTCTCGACGGTGGCGGCGCAGTCGGCGTCGACGACGCCCGCGGCCGTCTGGATGCCCTGGAGGATGTGCTCGACGAACGCCGGCTCGGAGAAGGACTCGTTGGTGTGTCCGCCGCCGGTGTACCAGGAGCGGCCACCGTCGTAGTCGTGGCACCAGGCGATCGGGTGGTCATGCCCCATGGCGCCGCTGCCGGGGCTGTAGGTCGTCTCGTCCAGTGTCGCCAGGACATGGACGTCACCGCGCGGGTTGTCCTGGTAGTTGTACCACTCGTCCGTGCGGTTCCAGGTCATCGGCAGGTGCGCTGTGGAGGGGTGCACCTGGTCGACGACGGTGACGTCGGCGTTCGGCGTACCCGGCGGGTGCGCCTCGAAGTAGGCACCGACGAGCTCGCCGTACCAGGGCCAGTCATACTCGGTGTCGCTCGCGGCGTGGATGCCGGCGTAGCCGCCGCCGCCCTGGATGTACTGCTCGAAGGCGGCCTGCTGCTCGTCGTTGAGCACGTCGCCCGTCGTGGAGAGCCACACGACGACGTCGTAGTCGGCGAGGTTCTCCTCGGTGAAGTCCTCGGCGTTCTCGGTGGTGTCCACCGAGAAGTTGTTCTCCGCGCCCAGCTCCTCGATCGCGGCGATCCCGGCAGGGATCGAGCCGTGCCGGAACCCGGCGGTCCTGGAGAAGACGAGCGCGCTGAACTCCGCGTCGTCCGCTGGTGGCGGTTCTACGTCGGCGCTGGCGCCGCTCATCGCAAGCGGCAGTACCAGGGCGCTGGCGAGCACCGTGCTCGCGCCCCTGGCCCACCACCGCCCGGCCATCGGTCGTCTGATCACGCTTCCTCCTCGAATCGTGTACGCGTCCCGGCCTCTCGGCCGGTGTCGGCGCGGCGTCCCTGCGCCTGTGCGGGGCCACCACGCCGTGTGCCATGAATCACAGGCGTGTCAAGACTAGGGAGGTTTTGCGTACGGGTCAACCAAAAGTCGTCACCCATGCACGTCCTATCGGTGACTACGTCAGCCTTTCGGATGAGGCTGGACACGCGCAGAGCCCCGCAGCCGGGTGGCTGCGGGGCTCTGCTTCGCCTGCGTGGATCAGCCGACGGTCTTGCTCAGCATCCCCACCTCCTTCGCGGCGACACCGGCGGCGCCGCCGACCGGACGACGGATACCGAGGGTGTCGGTCCCGTCCCCGTTCCAGTCACCGACGTACACCTCGTCGCCGAGGCGGCCGAAGGTCAGCACGCGGTCCGCGTCCCCGCCACGCAGGGAGTTGTTGACGTGGAAGACCCGACCACGCTGGATGGCGAAGGTGTCCGCGCCGTCACCGTCCCAGTCACCCGCGTGAGTGACGTCGGCGGCCCGGCCGTAGGTGAAGACCACGTCGGCGTCGCCGCCGATGACCGAGTTCTTCACGTAGTAGGCCGCGCCACGGCGGATGGCGAGGGTGTCGTTGCCGTTGCCGTCCCAGTCACCGACGAGCACCTGGTCGTCCGCACGGCCGTAGACGAAGACCACGTCGGCAGGCCCACCCCGGAGGGTGTTCTTCACGTGGTACTCCGCACCGCGGCGCACGGCGAAGGTGTCTCGCCCGTCGCCGTCCCAGTCACCCGCGAGGATGACGTCGCCGGCGCGGCCGTAGGTGAACACGGCGTCGGCGTCGCCGCCGCGCTGGGCGTTGGACACGTGGAACACGTTCCCGCGACGCACCGCGATGGTGTCCCGGCCGTCGCCGTCCCAGTCACCGATCAACACCTCGTCGGCCATCCGGCCGTACATGAAGTGGACGTCGGTGGTGCCACGCCAGGTGTTGGACAGGTGGAACTCCGCCGTCCGGCGGTCGGGAGGCGGCGCCTCCGCCGTCGAGAACGTGTGGGTCCACTCGGCCGTCGAGCCGTCGGCGAGCACGAAGCCCTCCGCCGCCTGCGCCGTGACGGTCACGGTGCCGGCACCCGGGTAGGTCCCCGGCGCCACGACCTCACCATCCACGAGGTAGACAACGCCGGTGGAGCGCGGCACCGTGAAGGTGTCGGCGGCCGTGCCGTACTCGTCGGTGAAGGTCACCGCGGCGGGCGTCACCTCGACGAGGCGCGAGCCCTCCTCGCCGGCCGGCTGGCCGGTGAGGTACTCGAAGCCGGTCTCGACGAAGTCCTCACCCTGCGGAGCGACGTCGTACTCCATGACGTAGTACGCGATCTCCGCGTGCTCCTCGGCCGCCGCCAGGATCTCCTGCAGCGGCACGTCACCCTCACCGAGGTTGGTGAAGTCGGGCCCGTCCTCCTGCCCGAGGTTGACGGCGTCCTTGATGTGGAGCAGCTCGATGCGGTCGCCGTGCTCCTCGATGAGGGCAGCAACGTCCACTCCGGCGTGCGTGGCCCAGGCCACGTCCAGCTGGAACGTGACGTAACGCGGGTCGGTCTCCTCCACGAGGATCTCCCACGCCGACATCTCCTCACCGCCGTGGTTGTACACGGTGGTGAACTCCGTCGCGTGGTTGTGGCCGAAGAACTTGCCGATCCCCGCCTCCACCGAGCGCTGGCCCAGGCGGTCCATCGCCTCGGCCGTGCGGAGCGTGCGGTTGTAGGTGCTGATCCCCGGCTGGGCGAAACCGCCCGAGCCGACGTACTCCTGGCCCAGCGTCTCGACGTAGTCCAGCGTCGCGTCGAAGGTGGCCTCGTTGGTGTTGTAGTGCGACGAGGGCACGTTCAGCCCGACGAGGTCGGTCATCGCACGGAACTGCTCCGCGGTGTAGCCGTTGAAGTTCCCCCCGTAGGGCTCGATGTTCTGCAGCCCGATCTCCGCCAGCCGCGCGAGCACGGACGGCAGACCGGCCTCGTTCACCCACGGGATGAGGGAGAACATCTGGACCGAGACCCTGTCCACGGGAATGAGGACGGGGTCGGTCGGCTCCTCCTCCCCCACCAGCCGGAAGTAGTCGAAGGCCAGTGTCGTCGGAGCCTCCTGCTGGGCACCGAGCGCGAAGATCCCCGGACCGGCGTCCCCGATCGCGCCGTTGGTGACGGCACTGGGCAGGTCGGTCCACGTCTCGCCGTCCGGTGAGTACGCACCGGTGAAGGTGTCGCCGTCCCGGCTCAGCCGCAGGTAGAAGGTCTGGTCCTCGGACTGCGTGAGGTCACCGATGTCCTCCTGCGGGTCCTGGATGACAGCCCCGACCTCGCTGCGCAGCTCCACGCGGAACCCGTCGCCGCCGGTCGAGACGGCGTCGAGCTTCACGTAGTTGTCGGGGTCCGCGTAGGCGATGAGGCCACCCTGCTGGTACGTGCTCTCCAGCGGGCCGGTCACCTTCGTCTCCACGGTCCACTCCTCGCCCTCGACCCGCGTGTTCAGCAGGATGTTGGGAACGGCGGAGTTCGGTGTCGTGTAGATGTCGTTGTCCGTCGTCGTGAGGCGGACGGCACCGTCGGTGACCTCCATGAGGTCGGTGTCGCGGTCGACGACCTCCCAGCGGCACGGGTCGACGTCGTCGCCGTCGAACTCGTCACTCGCCGGGATCTCGGCCGTCGGGTCCTCGCAGACCGGGTCGGGGTCGGGTGCCTCACCGGACATGCCCTGGCCCACGAAGTGGATCTCGTCGATCTCCACGGCCGCGTCACCGGTGACCACGAAGTACACCGGGTCGGGTCCCCCGACGGGGGTGACGGCCGCGGTCGCGGAGTCCGTCCACCCGTCGGTCGTCCCGAGCTCGACGGTCGCCAGGAGCTCGCCGTCGACGGCTCCCTTGCGCAGCTCCACGGTGCCGTCGCCCGTCGAGGTGTAACGCAGCGAGACCTCGTCGATGTTCGTGAGGTCCATCGGCGCGAAGGAGATCCAGTCGCCGTCGCCGAGCTCGCCCGCCGCGCTGCCGCCATTGGCGCCCTCACGGTCGACGACCTCGCCCCCCTCGCTCTCGGTGAAGAACTCGGCCTGCTGGTGGCGCAGCCGCAGCATCGCCTCGTCGTCGGCCGACAGTGCGGGCAGGTCCTCGGCACCGAGGTCGGTGTACGAGGCGTTGATGACGCCGAAGACGTTGGCGTCCAGGCCGTGCCCCTCGTCCTGCGGGGTCGTGATGGTTCCCTCGCAGCCGCTCGCCGAGCTCAGCGGGTGGCCGTGCTCGTCGTGGCCGAGGATGTACTCGACCCGGACGCGGGAGCAGTCGATCTCGCCGTCCTCGGGGTCGGTGACGGTCACCCGGAAGGGCACCTCGTCCCCGAAGCTGAAGATGCCGCCGTCGACCGGCAGCTCGAGGGTGACCTCGGGCGCGGTGTTCCCGACGATGACGTTCGTCGTGATCGTTCCTGTGCGGAGCTCCTCACCCTCGCCGGCGCTCACCGTGAGCCGTGCGGTGAAGACGCCCGCCGTCTCGTAGGTGAAGCTGGCCGTCGGCTCGGTCGAGTCGATCTCGCCGTCGTTGTCGAAGTCCCACGCGTAGGACAGCGGCATGTCCTGCGGGTCGCTGGACTCCGTGCCGTCGAACTCGACGGTCAGCGGCGGCTGCCCGTTGTTCGTCGACGTCGTGATCCTGGCGATCGGGTTGGGGCTGTCGGCCACGTAGTCGACGCGGTAGAGCGCGGAGTCCCAGGCACCGGAGAAGAACCCGCCGCTGCCGTAGTCGAGGACGTAGAGCGCACCGTCGGGACCGAACTCCATGGCCATCGGCGTCGAGGGGTTGAGCCAGTCGAGCGACGGGACGATGTCGACGAGCCCGCCCTCGTCGTCGATGACGAACTCACGGATCCAGTCACGTCCCCACTCGAAGTTGAGGGTCTTGCCGTCCCAGTACTCCGGCCACTTGCGGTCGGAGTCCAGCTCGGGGTCGTAGCGGTAGGTCGGGCCGCCCATGGGCGACTCGCTGCCGTTGCCGAGGTCCGGGACGGAGCCGCCGTCGTACGGCAGCCACGCCGGGACGACCGGCGGGAGCTCGGTGAGGCCGGTGTTGTTGGGGCTCTCGTTGACGGGGTTGTCGCAGTCGAAGGCCGCCCCGGACTCACCGGAGCCGGCCGGCTCGCCCTGCGGCGGGAACTCGTAGTCGATGTAGGCGTCGTTGTCGCCGTGGCAGTACGGCCAGCCGTAGTTGCCGGGCTCCTTGATGAGGTTGAACTCGACCTGGCCACCGGGGCCACGGTTCGGGTTCGCGCTGCCTGCGTCGGGGCCGTAGTCACCGAGGTGGACCCAGCCGGTCTCCCGGTCGACGGCGAAGCGGAAGGGGTTGCGGAAGCCCATCGCGTAGATCTCCGGGCGGGTGAGCTCCGTGCCGGGCTCGAAGAGGTTCCCCTCGGGGACCTCGTAGGTGCTGCCCGGGCCCGGCTCGGCGCCGGCGGGGATCTCCTCCAGCACGTCGACCCGGAGCAGCTTGCCGCGCAGGTCGTTCGTGTTCGCCGAGGAACGCTGGGCGTCCCACGCGGGGTTGCGGCCCTCGCGCTCGTCGATCGGCGTGTACCCCTCCGAGGCGAAGGGGTTGGTGTCGTCACCGGTGGACAGGTAGAGGTTGCCCTCGGCGTCGAAGTCGATCTCGCCGCCCGCGTGGCAGCAGGTGCCACGGGACGCCTCGACCCGGAGGATCTCCTCCTCGGACTCGAGGTCGAGCATGCCCTCCTCGGTCAGCTGGAAGCGGGAGAGCCGGTTGTAGCCGTCGAAGGGCGCAAAGTCCTCGGCCGTCCCCCACTCGGGCGCATCACCCGGTGGTGTGTCGAGCGGCGGGGCGTAGTACGCGTAGACCCACCGGTTCTCCTCGAAGTTCGGGTCGACCGCGATGCCCTGCATGCCGTCCTCGTCGTGCGAGTACACGGGCACGGTGGCGGCGAGGCGGGTACCGCCGTCGCCGTTCGTGTAGAAGACCCGGCCGTCGCGCGCGGTGTGGAGCACGTCGCCGTTCGGCAGCACGGCCAGAGCCATCGGCTCGCCGACGTTCTGCTCGCCCTGGACGAGGGTGACCTTCTGGAAGGAGCTCGCGACGGTCGCGGCGCAGTTGGCGTCCTCGACGCCCGCCGCCGTGCGGATCCCGCCGAGGATGTGCTCGAGGAACGCCGGCTCGGCGAAGGAGGCCTCGGTGTGCCCGCCGCCGGTGTACCAGGACCGGCCGCCGTCGTAGTCGTGGCACCAGGCGATCGGGTGGTCCGAGCCCATGGCGAGGTCACCGGCGTCGTAGCTCGTCTCGTCGAGCGTGGCGAGGACGTGGACCTCACCGCGCACGTTGGGCTCGTAGCTGTACCACTCGTCGGTCCGGTCCCACTCGAAGGGCAGGTGCGCGGTGGAGGGGTGGACGCGGTCGGCGACGTCGACGGTGCCGTCCGGGGTCCCCGGCGGGTGGCCGGCGAAGTAGGCCCCGACGAGCTCTCCGTACCAGGCCCAGTCGTACTCGGTGTCGCTCGCGGCGTGGATGCCGGCGTAGCCACCGCCATTCTGGATGTACTGCTCGAAGGCGGCCTGCTGCTCGTCGTCGAGCACGTCACCCGTGGTGGAGAGCCACACGACGACGTCGTAGTCGGCGAGGTTCTCCTCGGTGAAGTCTGCGGCGTCCTCGGTGTGCTCCACCGTGAAGCCGTTGTCGGCGCCGAGCTGCTGGATCGCAGCGACGCCCTCCTCGATGGACCCGTGCCGGAAGCCGGCGGTCCTGCTGAACACCAGCGCGCTGAACTCGCTGTCGTCGGGTGGTGGTTCGACGTCCGCGCTGGCGCCGCTGACGGCGAGCGGAAGGACGAGCGTGCTGGCGAGGACGGCGCCCGCGGCGCGGGCCCACCCTCGGGAGCCTGTGGGTCGACTGACCACGGCAATCTCCTTGGAGTCGCGTTCACGTGCGGGCCGCGCCGGGGCGCGACCTTCTGCGGCCGGACGTCGTCCGGCTGGACGTCGCCCCCTGCGTCTGCACAGAACTCAGCGACCCCCACCGAGCACACGATCGGTGTGTGCTACGTCACGTTTCGGGTCGAGCGTATGGGCGGTGTCAAGCCGTCGTCAACGCGCAGGGGCCCCCAGCCGACTGGCTGGGGGCCCCTGTTTCGAGCGGGTGGTGCGGGTCAGCCCTTGCTGACGGAGCTGAAGCCCTTCGCGCTGGCGGCGCCGCCGACCGGACGGCGGATGCCGAGCGTGTCGGTCCCGTCGCCGTTCCAGTCACCGACGTACACCTCGTCGCCGAGGCGGCCGAAGGTCAGCACGCGGTCCGCGTCCCCGCCACGCAGGGAGTTGGTCACGTGGTACGTGCGGCCCCGCTGGATGGCGAAGGTGTCGACGCCGTCGCCGTCCCAGTCACCCGCGAGGGTGACGTCCGAGGGGCGGCCGTAGGTGAAGACCACGTCGGCGTCGCCGCCGATGACCGAGTTCTTCACGTAGTAGGTCGCACCGCGACGGATCGCGAGGGTGTCGTTGCCGTTGCCGTCCCAGTCACCGACGAGCACCTGGTCGTCCGCACGACCGTAGGTGAAGCTCACGTCGGCAGGGCCACCCCGGAGGGTGTTCTTGACGTGGTACTCCGCGCCGCGGCGGACGGCGAAGGTGTCCTTGCCGTCGCCGTCCCAGTCACCGACGAGGATGACGTCGCCGGGGCGACCGTAGGTGAACACGGAGTCCGGGTTCCCGCCGCGCTGGCTGTTGGAGACGTGGAACTCGTTGCCCTTGCGGACCGCGATGGTGTCCTTGCCGTCGCCGTTCCAGTCACCGATGAGCACCTCGTCGGCCCAGCGGCCGTACATGAAGTGGACGTCGGTGGTGCCACGCCAGGTGTTGGACAGGTGGAACTCCGCCGTCCGGCGGTCGGGAGCCGGGGCGCCCGCCGTCGAGAAGGTGTGGGTCCACTCGGCGTCCCCGGTGAGCACGAAGCCCTCCGCGGCCTGCGCCGTAACGGTGACCGTGCCGGTGCCCGGGTAGGTCCCGGGCTCCACGATCTCGCCGTCGACGAGGTAGACGACGCCGGTGGTGCTCGGCACCGTGAGGGTGTCGTCAGCGGTGCCGTACTCGTCGGTGAAGGTCACCGCGGCGGGCGTCACCTCGACCGGGCGCGAGCCCTCCTCGCCGGCCGCCTGGCCGGTGAGGTACTCGAAGCCGGTCTCGGCGAAGTTCTCACCCTGCGGCGCGACGTCGTACTCGAGGACGTACAGCGCGATGTCCGCGTGGTCGCGGGCGGCGCGCAGGATGCCCTGGAGCGGGACGTCACCGTCACCGAGGTTGGTGAAGGTCGGGTTGGTCGCCCCACCCAGCCCGGTCGCGTCCTTGACGTGGAGCAGCTCGATGCGGTCCCCGTGCTCCTCGATGAGAGCCGGGACGTCGACACCAGCGTGCGTGGCCCAGGCCACGTCGAGCTGGAAGGTGACGTACTGGGGGTCGGTCAGGTCGACGAGGATCTCCCACGCCGACATCTCCTCACCGCCGTGCTCGTACACGGTGGTGAACTCGGTCGCGTGGTTGTGACCGAAGAGCTTGCCGACGCCCGCCTCGACCGAGAGTCGACCGAGCTTGTTCATCGCATCGGCGGTCTGGAGAACCTTGCCGTAGGAGGAGATCCCGGGCTGGGGGAAGCCGCCGGAACCGGCGTACTCCTGGCCCAGGGTCGAGATGTACTCCAGGGTCTGCCCGAAGGTGCCCTCCGCCACGTTGTAGTGCGAGGACGGCACCTTCAGTCCGATGAGGTCGACCATCGCGCGGAACTGCTCGGCGGTGTACCCGTTGAAGTTACTGCCGAAGGGCTCGACGTTCTCGAAGCCGATCTCCGCCAGGCGGGCGAGCACCGACGGCAGGCCGTCGGTGTTCACCCACGGGATGAGGGAGAACATGCCGATCGACACGTCCTCAGTCTCCACCCGGATCGGAGCAAGCTCCTCGCCGGTGAGGTAGGAGAAGCCGGTCTCGGCGAAGGTCTCACCGAGGGGAGCCTGGTCGTACTCGAGGACGTAGAGCGCGATGTCCGCGTGCTCCTCGGCCGCGCGCAGGATCTCCTGCAGCGGGACCTCACCCTCGCCGAGGTTGGTGAAGGTCGGACGACCCTCGCCAGCCACGTTGACGGCGTCCTTGACGTGGAGCAGCTCGATGCGGTCGCCGTACTCCTCGATGAGAGCAGGGACGTCCACACCAGCGTGCGCGGCCCAGGCCACGTCGAGCTGGAAGGTGACGAACTCCGGGTTCGTCTCGCGGACGAGGATCTCCCACGCGGAGAGCTCCTCACCCTCGTGCTCGTACACGGTCGTGAACTCACGGTCGTGGTTGTGGCCGAAGAACTTGCCGAGCCCAGCCTCCACGGACCGCTCACCGAGCCGGTTCATGGTGGCTGCCGTCGCCAGCGTGTTCTCGTAGCCGGAGGCGGTGTCCGTCTCGTTGATCCCGGGGGCCGCGAAGCCACCCGAGCCGACGTACCGCTGACCCAGCGTCTCGACGTAGTCGAGCGTCGCGTCGAAGGTGTCCTCGGCGACGTTGTAGTGCGAGGACGGGACCTTGAGACCGATCTCGTCGACCATCGCGCGGAACTCCTCGGCGGTGTAGCCGTTGAAGTTGCTGCCGAAGGGCTCGACGTTCTGGAAGCCGATCTCCGCCAGCCGCTCGAGCACGGTCGGCAGACCTGCCTCACGGACCCACGGGATGAGGGAGAACATGCCGATCGAGACCTTCTCCGCCGGGATGCGGATGTTCTCGACCGGGGGCTCCTCGCCCGAGGCCGTGAAGGCCAGGTAGTCGAGGTCCACGTCACCGGTGCTCGTGACGACGACCTCGCCCGCGCCCTCGGGAATGTCCGTGAGGCGGGTCTCCACGCTCTGCCAGCCACCCTCACCGGGGGCTGCCGGGGCGTTGTTGTAGGCCTCGACGAGCTCGGCCAGTGCATGGGCCGAGAACGCGCCCTCCGACAGCTCGACGAGGTCCTCGAGACGGACGTCACCGATCTGGCTGGCGGCGTCGGCCGGGATGATCTCGCGGATGAGCGGGCCACCGACCGGGTCGGCGAACCACTGGTTGATGGTGGACTGCGCCGTGAGGTTCTTCTCGGCAGGCGCGTCGCCGGTGAACTCGAAGCTCGCGAACGGCTCCGTAGCGTCACCCCAGCTCAGGGAGACGGTGCCCTCGCCCGCGCCGCGGGCGGTGACGGTGTCGATGACGTCACCGGTCGGTGCGTGGGTCAGTGCGATCGGGCGGAAGGTGATGGAGCCGTCGCCGAGCTCGACGTAGGAGCCGGCGTCGGCCTCGGCGTCGTCGACGACGGTGACGCCCTCAGCGGCGTCGTACCACTCGGCCTGCTGCACCTCGGGCTTGAGGATGAGCGTGGCCTCGCCGGTGATGGACGGGACGTCCTCCTGCGCCTGGTCGGCGTAGGTGACGACGAGGGTGCCGTAGATCTTCTCTCCCTCACCGTGCTCGACGGCGTCCTCGCTGGTCTGGAGGGTGAACTCGCAGCCCCGTCCGGACTGCTCCGGGTGGGCGTGCTCGTTGTGCCCGAGACCGAAGGTCCACCGCACGTTGTTGCAGACGAACTCCTCGCCGTCCTCCGCGTCGGTGACCGACACGGAGACCGGGACGGCGTCGCCCCAGTTGAAGATCGCGCCGTTGTCGACGCTGAGGGTGATCTCCGGAGCGGTGTTGCCGACGCTGATCTGGCGGATGGCAAGGCCAGCCTTGCCCTCCGGGTCGACGGCGCGCAGTGCCGCGTTGTACACGCCCCGCTCGTCGTAGGTGTACGTCGGATTCACGCCCGTCGCGTCGTCGTACTGACCGTCGCCGTCGAGGTCCCACTCGTAGGCGAGCTCCTCACCCTCCGGGTCACGGGACGCCGAGGCGTCGAAGACGACCTCGAGCGGAGCGTCGCTGCTGGACGCCGGCGTGGCCGTGAAGGAGGCCTGGGGGGTCTTGTTGCCCTCGCCGACGTAGTTGACGACGTACAGGCCCGCGTCGGGGTTCTGGCGGAAGAAGCCGTCCCCGTACTCGAGTACGTACATCGCGCCGTCCGGACCGAACTCGAAGTCCATGACGTTGTCCCAGATGGGCTGGTTCACCGTCTCGAGGTGGAGGTTCGGCAGGAAGTCGGTGACCTCGGTGACCTCGCCCTCCGAGGAGAGCTCGTCCATCGTGAACGACACGACGTAGTCCTGGGAGAACTCAGCCATGAAGGGCTTGCCGTCCCAGTACTCCGGGAACTTCGTGTCCGACTCGAGGCTCTCGTCGTAGCGGTAGATCGGGCCACCCATGGGGGCCTGTCCACCGCCGCCGAGCTCGGTGAGCGGGTCGAGCAGCTCGGGCTGGTCGCCGGGGTTGTCGCCGTAGTAGACCTGCGGCTCGGTGACCGGGGGGAGCTGCTCGAGGCCGGTGTTCCAGGTCGAGCGGTTCGTCGGGCCGGCGTCGCAGTCGAAGAAGCCGTTCTCGCCCGGGGCGTTGTTGGCGTAGTCCCACTCGTCGTAGGCGCCACCGTCGTTGGGACCGTGGCAGTAGGGCCAGCCGCCGTTCATCGGCTCGGTGGTCAGCTGCCACTCGACGTAACCCATGGGGCCACGGTCGGCCTGGGCCGCGCCGGCGTCGGGGCCGTAGTCGCCCCACACCAGGGCGCCGGACTCGATGTCGTAGTCGATGCGGAACGGGTTCCGCACGCCCATGACGTAGATCTCCTCACGGACCAGGTCGGGGTCGACCTCGTCCGTGTCGAAGAGGTTGCCCTCGGGGATCGTGTAGGTGCTGTCCGGGCCGGGCTCGGCACCCTCCTCGATCTCGTCGTTGACGTTGATGCGGAGGATGGAGCCGCGCAGGTCGTTGGTGTTACCGGCACCGCGGCGCGCGTCGAAGCCCGGGTTCATCCCGGGGGCGTTGTTGATCGGCGCGTAGCCGTTGGCGCCCGGCGTGCCGGCGGGGGTGTTGTCACCCGTCGACAGGTAGAGGTTGCCGTCTTCGTCAAAGGCGATGTCCGCACCGACGTGGCAGCACTGGCCGCGCTGCGCGTCGACCTTGATGATCTCCTGCTCGGACTCGAGGTCGAGCATGTTTGCCTCGGCGTCCCACTTGAAGCGGGAGAGCTGGTTGTAGCCGAGCCACTGGTTCCAGTAGGTCTCGGGGTCCGCACCCTCGGGCAGGCTGTTGGGGGCGTTCCCGGCCGGCGTCGTCTCGGGGTAGTCGACGCCCGTGGGCGACGTCCCGGACATGACGCGGGGGGCGTAGACGAGGTAGACCCAGCTGTTCTCCTCGAAGTCAGGGTCCAGCGCGACTCCCTGGAGGCCGTCCTCCGAGTTCGCGTACACGTCCAGCTGCGCGACCTGCGACGTCGCACCCGTCGTCGGGTCCGTCAGGCGGACCACGCCGTTGCGCGCGGTGTGGAGAACCCGCGAGTCCGGCAGCACGGCGAGGTCGATCGGCTCGCCCGTGTTCTTGGTGAGCAGGACCTTCTCGTAGTTGTTCCAGTCCAGCGCCGGGTCCTCGACCGGGGCTGGCTCCGCTTCCGGCGGCTCGGTTTGTGCCTGCGCCCCGCTCATCGCGAGGGGCAGCACCAGCGCGCTGGCAAGCAGCGCGCTCGCACCTCGGGCCGCCCAGTGGCGTCCCGCAGATCGTCTGACCACGATTCCTCCTTGAGTCGCGCACGCGGAGACCCGCCGTCGCTCACGGCAAAGGCCCTACCGGTCCCGATGACTGGCGGGAGGTCCGCCAAACTGCCCGTCGGCCCGGCTGGTGATGACGAGTCGCACGCACCTCGTAATGCGCGGCCACGTCACTGCACCAACGTGCTTCAGATCACGACTCGGCTCACGATAGGTGCGAGTTTCGCAACCGTCAAACCAAAAGTCAGCATCTGGACGTACAGGTTCGGTCAGTTGCCCGTTGGGGACCCATTACCGCATCCGGGGCACGGCCGCACCCTGGGACGCCCCGGCCGCGCACGTAGGGCAGGTCAGCTGCCGGCGGCGCGGACGTGGGTGAGGGCGTCCTCGAGACTGCGGGCGACCACGGCGCGGGCGGCGCCGAGGACGCCGGCTGCCGGGGCGAGGAATGACGAACCGTCCAGCACACGGTCCACGGCGGCCAGCTCCTCGCGAGCCTGGCGGGCCACCCGCTCGGGCGCCTCGGACAGCGCGAGCTCGCGGCGCATGACGGCGGCGGTCGCCTCGTCGAGGTCGGCCCGGCCGACGTCCGCCCCGATCGCCGACCACACCGGCAGCGTGCGGGCGTGCAGGACGAGGGTCGTCGCCTTGCCCTCGCGCAGGTCGGACAGCGCACTCTTGCCCGTCACCGACTCGGGCGCGAAGACTCCGAGGAGGTCGTCGACGAGCTGGAAGGCCTTGCCGAGCGCGAGCCCCACCGCCTCCACCTCGCCCCGCAGCGCCGGGGACGCCCCCGCGAGGATCGCACCGGCGCGCAGGGGGGCCTGGAAGGAGTACAGGGCCGTCTTCTCTGCGGCGATGCGCAGCGCGTCCGCCAGCGAGACGTCCTGCAGCCCGAGGGCCGCTGCCACGTCACCGAGCTCCCCGGCGACGCTGACGAACACGGTGTCCCACAGCAGCTGCTGGAGGCGGGCGTGGACGTCCGGCGGGGCGTCTACCGTGGCGACTAGCCGGTGGGCGAGGGAGATCGCGAGGTCCCCCGCCAGCACGGCAGCCCCCTCGGCGAGCTCCTGCGCGGCACCGTCGTCGGCGCCACCGGTGCGCGCCGCGGCGGCCATCCGGGCGGCGAGGTTGGGCTCGCCCCGGCGCATCGTGTCGTGGTCGATGAGGTCGTCGTGGACGAGGAAGCCCACGTGGAGGAGCTCAAAGGCGGCCCCCACCTGTGCTGCCGCCGCGCGCCGCGTCCCCCCGAGGGCGTCGTGCAGCTCGACGACCAGCCGGCCGCGGAACCGCTTGCCCCCGGCGGCGGCTCGGCCGAGCTCCTCCCAGAGCCGGCCGTAGAGGGGCCCGTGCCGCTCCGCGACCGGCCGCAGTTCGGCCAGCAGGCCGCTGAGCACGGCGCTGATCTCCGCCTCGGCGGGGCGCGCGGCACCGGCGCGCGTCGGCGTGCTGTCCACTCGGTCTCCTCTCACGGGCTCGTGCACGGGCTTGCCAGGGCCTCCGCCGAGCCCCGCAACGACGAGTAGGCTTGGGACAAGAGCACGATGTGTTAACGTCTTTTGTCAAGCCGTGTTTCGCATCGACAACACTGTCTTACGTAACATTGCGGAGTTCGGGAACCACAGTCGGTTGCCGAAGCACATACAACGAGGTGATGTGATGACCCAGCCTAATGCCGTCCACGACCAGCGGGTCGGGGTGTGGTTCGTCGGTGCTCGCGGCTCGGTCGCGACAACCGCCACCATCGGCGCCCTGGCCATGGCGGCCGGGCTGGCCCCGCGCACGGGCCTGGTGAGCGAGCTGCCGGAGGTCGCTGTCGCCGGCCTGCCGCCCCTCGAGGGACTCGTCACCGGCGGTCACGACATCCTCGAGACGCCACTGGGGCACCGCGCGCAGGTGCTCGCGGACTCCGGCGTCTTCCCGCCCTCCCTCGTCACGGCCCTGGCCGACGAGCTTGCCGCCGCCGACTCCCGCGTCCGCCTCGCCCCCCGGCTCGGCACCCAGCGCGAGACCGCGCAAGCCGTCGAGCAGGACATCCGCGCCTTCCGTGAGGACAACGACCTCGACCGCGTCGTCGTCGTCGACGTCTCCAACACCGAGCCGCCGGCGGCCCAGCGGCCCGAGCTCGACAGCCTCGCTGCGCTCGAGGAGGCCCTGGACGCCGGCCACGCCCCCCTGCCCACGAGCTCCCTGTACGCGTACGCGGCCTTCCGCGCCGAGTGTCCGCTCGTCTCCTTCACCCCCAGCCCGGGCGCCACGCTCGGCGCGCTCACCGAGCTCGCCAAGGAGCAGGCGCTGCCCTGGGCCGGACGCGACGGGAAGACAGGTGAGACGCTCGTGAAGTCGGCGCTCGCCCCGATGTTCGGCACCCGCGCGCTCAAGGTCCGCTCCTGGGCCTCCTACAACATGCTCGGCGGTGGTGACGGCCAGACGCTGGCCGACCCGCGCGCCGCGGTGAGCAAGACGACGACGAAGGGTGCCGGCCTCGACGCCATGCTCGGCTACCACGTCGACGGCCCCATGCACATCGACTACGTCGAGGACCTCGGGGACTGGAAGACCGCCTGGGACAACATCCACTTCGAGGGCTTCCTCGGCACCCGGATGACCATGCAGTTCACCTGGCAGGGCTGCGACTCTGCACTCGCCGCCCCTCTCGTCCTCGACCTCGTTCGGCTCGCCGCCCGCGCCCACGAGCGCGGGGAGAACGGCGTCGTCGGCGCGCTCGCCTTCTTCTTCAAGGACCCGCTCGGCGGCATCGACCACACCCTCGCCGGGCAGTGGCGCACGCTCGCCCAGTGGTGCGAGAACCTCGGCGCGTCGGCGTGACCAGCGCACGCGACATCGCCGAGCTCGTCCGGCTGCCTGCCGCGCTGTCGGTGCCGGGCGACGCGCTCGCCGGCGCCGCCGTCACCGGCACGCTGGGGTGGCGCACGGCCGGCCTGGCCGCGTCCTCCGTCTGCCTGTACTGGGCCGGCATGGCGCTCAACGACTACGCCGACCGGGACCTCGACGCCGTCGAGCGGCCCGAGCGGCCCATCCCCTCGGGCCGGGTGAGCCCGACGACGGCACTCGGGGTCGCCGGTGGCCTCACCGCTGCCGGGATCGGGCTGGCGGCCCTGGGCGGACGCCGCGCCGTCGCCGTCGCCGTCCCGCTCGCCGCGACCGTGTGGGCCTACGACATGCTCGCCAAGCCCACCCCGCTCGGACCCGTCGTCATGGCCGCTGCCCGCAGCCTCGACGTCGTGCTCGGCGGCTCGGCCGCCCCGCGCCGGGCGGTCCCGGCCGCGCTCGCCCTCGGGGCCCACACCTGCGCCGTCCCCGTCCTCAGCCGCGGCGAGGTCCACGGCTCGAGCCCCGCCGTCGCGCGCGGCGCCCTCGCGACGACGACGGCGGTCGCCGCTGCCGTCGCCGCCGACGGCCTGCGCCGGGGCCGGGCCGGGACGCTCGGCAGGCTCGCGTCGGCCGCGCTCGCGAGCACCTACGCCCTCACCGTGGGCCGGGCGCAGGCGGCCGCCGCCGCCAGCCCGGACGCGGTCACCGTCCGCCGGGCCACCGGCACCGGGATCCGGGGCATGGTGCCCCTCCAGGCCGCGCTCGTCGCGGGTGGGGGCGCCGTCGCGACCGCCGTCGGCCTCATGGCCGCCGGACCCGCACTCCGCGCCGCCGCGAAGGGAATCTCACCGACATGAGCCTACGCCTGTCCTACGGCACCAACGGCTTCACCGACCACCGCCTGCCCGAGGCGCTGGCGATCATGGCCGAGCTCGGCTACGAGGGCGTCGCCCTCACCCTCGACCACCAGCACCTGGACCCCTTCGCTCCCGACCTCGCCGCGCGGGTCTCGAAGACTGCGGCCCTGCTCGAGCGGTACGGCCTCGCGGTCGCCGTGGAGACCGGGGCCCGGTACGTGCTGGACCCGTGGCGCAAGCACGAGCCCACCTTCGTCTCCGAGGAGGGTGCCGAGCAGCGGGCGCGGCTCATCCGGGTGGCCGTCGACGTCGCCGCCGATCTCGGTGCCGACATCGTCCACCTGTGGTCGGGCGCGCTGCCCGCGGGAACCTCCGACGACGTCGCCTGGGAGCGGCTGGTCTCCGGTCTCGCGCCGGTGCTCGAGCACGCCGAGAGCGCCGGGGTGCGCCTCGCCTTCGAGCCCGAGCCCGGGATGTTCGTCAACCGCCTGTCCGGGGTGCGCGAGCTGCGCGCCCGGCTCGGTGACCCCGCCTCGCTCGTCGCGACCGTCGACGTCGGCCACGCCGTCGTCAACGAGGAGGCCAGCCCGGTCGACTGCATCCGCGAGAACGCGGACCTCGTCGCCCACGTCCAGATCGAGGACATGCGCCGCGGGGTCCACGAGCACCTCGAGTTCGGCGAGGGCGAGGTCGACGTCCCCGCCGCCTTGCGCGCCCTGCTCGACATCGGCTACGACGGCCTCGTGTCCGTCGAGCTCACCCGGCACAGCCACGACGCCCCGGCCGTCGCGGCCCGCTCCCTCGCCGTCCTGCGCAGCGCCCTCGACGCCGCCCAGGCCTGACCCCGTCCGTCCCCAGGAGCAGACATGAGCCGCACCCAGCAGCTGCGCGACGCTATCGCCGCGGACCTCTCCCCGCCGCCGCGAGCCGGCTGTCGCAGATGACGGCGGAGATCG
Source organism: Georgenia sp. Marseille-Q6866 (assembly GCF_965111665.1). Taxonomy (NCBI): domain Bacteria; kingdom Bacillati; phylum Actinomycetota; class Actinomycetes; order Allobogoriellales; family Allobogoriellaceae; genus Georgenia; species Georgenia sp. Marseille-Q6866. The sequence goes on from NZ_CBCOOR010000008.1 coordinate 164,222, forward strand.
CCGCCGACCCCTCCGCCGCCGCCCGCCTGTTCCCGGCCGCCGCCCGCGAGGTCGCGCGCGGCCCCCTCGACCTCGACGACCCGAGCGGCATCCACGGCCCGACCCTCGACGACGCCGTGCGCGGCGTCCTCCTCGCCGCCCTCGCCGAGGCGGTCGACAACGACGCCCGCCTGCTGCGCGAGGTCAGCGACCTGTACCGCTACGGCGACGGCGACGAGAAGCGCGCCGTGCTCCGCGCCCTGGACCTCCTCGGCCCCGAGGCGCAGCCGGTCGTCGAGGACGCGCTGCGCACCAACGACATCCGGATCGTCGCGGCCGCCATGGGCCCCTGGGCCGGCACCCACCTCGACGACGCCACGTGGCGCCAGGGCGTGCTCAAGTGCCTCTTCGTCGGCGTCCCGCTCACCGCCGTCGACCGTCTCGGTGAGCGGACCGACCCCGAACTTGCCCGCATGGTGGCCGCCTACGCCCACGAGCGGCTCGCCGCCGGGCGCAGCGTCCCCGACGACGTCCACCTCGTCCTCGACCAGGAGCCCGGTGCCCTGGACCAGTTCCCCGACGTCGCGGCAGTGCTGCGCCCGTCCGCCTGACCCACCCCCCGACCTGGAGCCCCGCCATGCGCATCTTCGACCCGCACATCCACATGACGTCCCGCACGACGGACGACTACGAGGCCATGCACGCGGCCGGCGTGCGGGCCCTGGTCGAGCCGGCCTTCTGGCTCGGGCAGCCGCGCACGAGCGTGGAGTCCTTCGTCGACTACTTCGACAGCCTCGTGGGCTGGGAGCGCTTCCGCGCCTCGCAGTTCGGCATCGCGCACCACGCGACCATCGCGCTCAACCCCAAGGAGGCGAACGACCCCCGCTGCCGCGGCATCCTCGACCTCCTGCCCCGCTACCTCGCCAAGGACGGCGTCGTCGCCGTGGGCGAGGTCGGCTTCGACTCGATGACGCAGGCCGAGGAGGAGGTCTTCGTGCGCCAGCTCGAGCTGGCCGGGGAGCACGGCCTGCCCGCCATGGTCCACACCCCGCACCGCGACAAGGCCGTGGGGACCCAGCGCACCCTCGACCTCGTCGCCCAGGTGGGCATCGCGCCGGGGATGATCGTCGTCGACCACCTCAACGAGACGACCGTCGACATCGTCGACGACGCCGGGGCGTGGATGGGCTTCTCCGTCTACCCCGACACGAAGATGGACGAGCACCGCATGGTCGCGATCCTCCAGGAGCGCGGGCTGGAGCGGGTGCTGGTCAACTCCGCCGCCGACTGGGGCCGCAGCGACCCGCTCAAGACGTACAAGACCGGGCAGGCCATGCTCGCCGCCGGCTTCACCGAGGACGACGTCGACCGCGTCCTGTGGCGCAACCCCGTGGAGTTCTTCGGGCAGAGCGGGCGCCTCATGCTCGGCTACGACACCTCCGACACCACGGCCGCCACCTTCGAGGGCAACTCCATCCTCCGCGGTGAGCGCCCGTCCGCCGAGGCCTGAGCCGTGCGACTGCGTCACCCCGACGGCACCGTCGTCCACCTCGCCTACTGCAGCAACGTCCACCCCGCCGAGGACCTCGCCGGCATCCACGAGCAGCTGCGGCGCTTCGCCGGGCCGGTGCGTGAGCGGCTCGGCGTCGAGCGCCTGGGCCTTGGGCTGTGGCTCCCTGCCGCGGCCGCGGGCCGTCTCGCCGCCGAGCCCGGTGAGCTCGACGACCTGCGCCGCGTCCTGGACGAGCAGGGCCTGGAGGTCGTCACCCTCAACGCCTTCCCCTACGGCGGCTTCCACGACCCCGTGGTCAAGCACCGCGTCTACCGCCCGGACTGGACCGAGCGCGCGCGGCTGGACTACACGCTGGCCGCCGCCCGCGTCCTCGCCGGGCTGCTTCCTGCCGACGCCGCCCGCGGGAGCATCAGCACCCTGCCCCTCGCGTGGTGGACGCCGTGGTCGGACGAGGCGGCGCAGGCCGCCCGGGCCAACCTCGACGCGCTCGCGACCGGCCTGGCCCGGCTGCGCGAGGAGACGGGCCGCACCGTGCGGGTCGGTTTCGAGCCGGAGCCCGGCTGCGTCGTCGAGACGACGACCGACGCCGTCCGTGCGCTGGCGGGCATCGACACCGAGTACCTGGGCGTCTGCGTCGACACCGCCCACCTCGCCACCGCCTTCGAGGACGCCGACGAGGCGATGGGACGGCTGACCGGGGCAGGACTGCCCGTCGTCAAGGCGCAGCTGTCCGCCGCGCTCCACGTCGCCGACCCGGCTGCCGCCGTGGCGGACGGTCTGCTCGACGAGTTCGTCGAGGACCGCTTCCTCCACCAGGTGCGTGAGCCCGTCGCAGCAGGGGTTGTCGGCCGCGACGACCTCCCGGACGCACTGGGCGGCTCGCCGCTGCCGGCGCAGGCGCCGTGGCGAGTGCACTTCCACCTGCCGCTGCACTCCGCCCCCCGCTCCCCGCTGGCCGCGACAACGACGGAGCTCAGCGCCTCGGCGCGGGCCCTCGTGGGCGGCGAGCGGCCCCTGACAGACCACCTCGAGGTGGAGACCTACACGTGGTCGGTGCTGCCCGCCGACCAGCGGCCGACCGACGACGACGGGCTCGTCGCCGGGATCGCCGCTGAGCTGGACCACGCGCGCGCTGAGCTCCACGCGCTCGGACTGGAGGACGCATGACCGACAAGCTGCTCGTACTCAACGTCGTCGCGCTGACGCCGCGGCTCCTCGAGCACATGCCCCGCCTCAGGCGGGTGGCCCAGCAGGGCTACCGCGCCCGGCTGGACACCGTGCTCCCGGCGGTCACGTGCACCGCGCAGTCCACCTACCTCACCGGCCTGCCGCCCAGCGAGCACGGCATCGTCGCCAACGGGTGGTTCTTCCGCGACCTCGGCGACATCCTCCTGTGGCGCCAGCACAGCGGCCTCGTCGAGGGCGAGCGGGTGTGGGAGACCATCCGCCGTCACCGCCCCGACTACCGGGTCGCCAACGTGTGCTGGTGGTACGCGATGGGCGCCGACGTCGACACGACGATCACCCCGCGACCGGAGTACCACGCCGACGGGCGCAAGGAGCCGGACTGCTGGACCTGGCCGCCGTCCCTGCACGACCAGCTCGTCGCCGAGCTCGGCCCCTTCCCGCTGTTCACCTTCTGGGGACCGGGCGCCAACATCGAGTCCTCGAAGTGGATCATCGGCGCCACCCGCCGCGTCATGCCGGACCACGACCTCACCCTCGCCTACATCCCGCACCTCGACTACGACCTCCAGCGCTTCGGCTCCTCCGGGCCGGAGGCGGTCCGTGCGGCCAAGGAGGTCGACGAGGCGCTCGCCCCGCTCCTGGACGACGCCGAGCGGATGGGCGTGACCGTCGTCGTGCTCAGCGAGTACGGGATCACCGACGTCGACCGGCCCGTCGACGTCAACCGGGCGCTGCGCCGCGCCGGGCTGCTCCACGTCCACACCAACTCCACCGGCGAGATCCTCGACCCGTGGACGTCCAAGGCCTTCGCCGTCGCCGACCACCAGGTCGCCCACGTCTACGTCAGGAACCCCGACGACGTCCCCGCCGTCCGCGACCTGCTGGCCGGGCTGCCCGGCGTCGAGCAGGTGCTCGACGAGGAGGGCAAGAAGGCCGCGGGCCTGGACCACCCGCGCTCGGGCGAGCTCGTGCTCGTCGCCGAGCCCGGCGCGTGGTTCACCTACTACTACTGGCTCGACGACAAGAAGGCGCCGGACTTCGCCAAGCTCGTGGAGATCCACAAGAAGCCCGGCTACGACCCCGTCGAGCTGTTCATGGACCCCAAGGACAGGTGGGTCAAGCTGCGCGCGGGCAAGGCGCTGCTGCGCAAGAAGCTCGGCATGCGCTACATGATGGAGGTCGTCCCGCTGGACCCGGCGCCGCTGCGCGGCAGCCACGGCCGCCTGCCCGAGACCCCGGACGAGGGGCCGGTGCTCCTGTGCTCCGACCCGTCCGCGGCGACGGACCACGTCCAGGCGACCGAGGTCCGCGACCTCCTCCTCCGCCTCGCCGGAGTCCCCGCCCCCGCGGCCCCCCCCGGCGGGGCGCCGGGCACCCCCCCCCCCGCGCGGAGGCCCAGGCCCCCCCCCAGCAGGAAGACGGGTCTCGCGGCCCCCGCCGCGGCCGCGGCCGACGCCCCGGTCCAGCAGGTCGTCACCGCCGGTGCCACCGCCGACCCGGTCAAGGACTATCTCAAGCAGATCGGCAAGGTCGCCCTCCTCAACGCCGAGCAGGAGGTCGAGCTCGCAAAGCGCATC
>NZ_CBCOOR010000009.1:0-154838 GCF_965111665.1 Georgenia sp. Marseille-Q6866
TGGACCTCCTCACCGATCTCGCCACCGGCGGGGGTCGTCCTGGTGACGATCTGGGGGGGGCGGCCCGGCCCCCCCACCCCGCGGGAGGCGGGGGTGTTCTCGGCGGCCCCCGCGGGGGGGGAGGGGTCGACGTTGCCCTCCCTGGGGGAGGGTTTTTTGTTTCTCATTATTCCTCCTCTTGTGGGTGTGGCGGGCGTAACCCGCGGGGGTACATCCCCGCCCCGCCGGGGCGGGGGGGGACTGAGTGGTTACCCGTAACAACGCGGCTCTCGCGGGGGGTTTGTGTCTGGCGGGCGGGGTGGGGCACTCCGGTGGCGCGGGCGTAGCTGTCGATCGCGCCGAGGGAGAGCTGGGCGAGGCCTCTCATGAACGCGGTGTCCGCCTCGGCGACCACGCGGCTGAGCATGTCTGGGGCCCACTCGAGGAGGTGCCGGCGCAGGAAGTCCGCGCCGTGGCGGACGTAGCGCTCGGCGTCACCCGGGGAACCCTGCTCGAGCGCGTCCAGGGCCCGCAGGCACGACTGGGCGACGAAGTCGAGCTCGAGGCCGATGTGGTCGTCCGGCTCCCGGTTGAGGTGCGGCGCCTGGAGGGACAGCGCGCGGTAGGCGTCGCGAACCTCGAGGGTGTGGGCGTCGAACACGAGACCCTCCTGGCCGCGGTGCACCGACTCGTAGGGCGCCACGCGAGCCGTTGCGAGGGTGCCGTAGAGCCAGGCCTGGTCATGGTGGATCATCGCGGCGTCCTCGCCGGCCTCCTGCGAGGCGCGCATGAGCCGCAGCCCCTCCTCCGCGCCGGGGGTGCCGGGCAGGGGCCACTCGTCGAGGAGACCGCGCAGGCCGGCGAGGGCGGCGTCGTCGGGCGGCTCCTGGTGGAACCGCGCGAGAACCGTGAATGCGGCGGCGAGGTCGTCGAGCTGGTCGGTGTCGATCACGAGACTCCTTGGTGGACGGCGGCGCACAGGGCGGCGTGCCCGGTGAGGAAACCACGCAACAGGCCGGGGACGGCGCGGTAGAGCCGCGTGGCGGCGTGACGCGCGATGCCCTCGATGACCGGGCCGGCGACGAGGTCGGTGTGCTCGGTGCGAAACCGCAGGGCGGTGTCCGCCGCCCCACCCGCGCCGGCGACGTCCCCGGCGGCGTGCAGCCGCCCCACCCGGGTGGCGAGGTCGGCGAGGAAGGCGAGCTGCAAGCCGAGGTGGTCGTCCGCGGGGGAGGGCAGTCCGGCGAAGGTCGTCCCCGCGTAGGTGTCGAGGAGCTCCTGCCGCAGGGCGTCCGCGTCGCTGCCCCCGCGCCAGGCCGACTCGTGCAGCGGCACGAGCGGAGGACGACGGCGGAACATCGTCATGTGGTCGCGGACCACGACGTCGAGCGGCTCGGGGTCCACCGACTCGACGGCGTGGACGCTGTGGGCGTCCTGCAGCGGCCATGTCTGTCGCATCCGGGGCGAGGCGAAGCTCTCCGCGAGCGTCTGGCTGGGCGGCTCGAGGAGGAGGCGGGACAGGACGAAGCCCGCCGTCCCCACCTGCGCGCCCCGCGCGAGGAGGTCCTCCATCAGATGCCGATCCGCAGCATCGAGTCGTAGTGGAGGGAGCGGCCCATGAGCTCGGCCACCAGCGCGACGACGAAGGCGGCGGTGATGAGCGCCGTGAGGACCTGGGGCCGCTCCAGCACCGTGCTCGTCGCCGTGCGGAACACGAAGAGCGCGAGCAGGACGGTCGACAGGCTCAGGAGCAGGAGTCGAGCGGTGAAGAATGCCCCGCTGAACACCTCGGCCGAGGCGGCGCCGACCGGGTCGGAGGCGAGCTCGACGATGTGGAGGGGATAGGAGATGAGCACCGCGACGCCGGCGACCGCGGAGACGACGGCGAGCCACTGGATCGTCCGGGTGGTCAGTGCCCACTCGGCGCCCGTCGTCGGCTCGTTGATCTCCTCGACGCGGGTGCGCACCGACGTCATGACGCCACTACCGGGCGACGGCGGCTCCTGGGCTGGCGCGACCGGCCTGCCGGGGGTCACGTTGCGGCGGCGGACCCACGTCGTGACGACGAGGGCGGTGCCGACGGCGAGGGCGCCGAGCATGATCGCGGTCGCGAAGAAGTGGAACGGGACGATCGGGGTGTTCCACGCGGGGACGGCGACCAGGGAGTAGTAGATCTGGGACATCGACCAGATGAGGGCGATACCCGCCAATGCCGTCGCCGCGGCCAGCAGCTGGCGCAGCCGGAAGGTGCCGATCTTGAACCACTGGACGAGCGCGAAGCCGAAGCCGAGCGCGGCGAATGCCATCCCGAAGACGATCTCGCGTGACAACCACGAGCTGCCCACGTGACGGAACACGTTCAGGGTGTTGGTGATGTCGTTCATGTGGAGCGTCGAGGCGGCCAGGCCCAGGACCATGGCCGGTCCGATGGCGTAGACGATGGGCTCGGTCAGCCGCTCGACCGTCTGGGTGTCGTGGCGACGGGAGGCGAGGAGCTGGATCACGCCCAGAACGATGAAGGACCCCACACATATCTGGGCGATGACGGTGAAGAGGATCATCGGGAGCTCGTGGATGTTCATCAGATCTCCTTCGGGTTGGAGATCTGCCCCGTGCCGGCGTCCCAGGGCTGAGCGTCGCGGTGCGGGGTCATCACCAGACGGGGCCGGGTCACGGACGGGTCGGGCAGGGGCGCGATCGCGTCGGTGTCGCCGTACTTGCTGCGCAGCTCCTCGATGGGGCCCCAGTCCAGGGCGCGCGAGGGGCAGGCGTCCACGCAGGCGGGGTTCTGGCCCTGCTCGCGGTAGTCGTAGCACAGGTCGCACTTGGACATGTGGCCTGTCTCCACGTTGAACTGCGGCGCGGAGTAGGGGCAGGCCCACTCGCAGTAGCGGCAGCCCACGCACTTGTCCTCGTCGACCCACACGGTGCCGTCGTCCCGAACGGACATGGCGGTGGTGGGGCACACCTGCATGCACACCGGGTTCTCACAGTGGTTGCAGGAGATGGAGGTGTAGTAGGTGAAGACGTTGGGCGTTGCGGTATTGCCGTCGACACGCCACGAGCCGCCGGTGTACTCCACGACGCGGCGCCAGTTCACGCCGACCGGCAGGTCGTGCTTGTCCTTGCATGCGATCTGACACGCCTTGCAGCCGTTGCAGGACGACTGGTCAAAATAGAAGCCGAAAGCCATTGTCATCTACCTCCCTTTACCTTCTTGATCTGAACGAGGTTCGTGTGTTGCGCGTTGCCCTTGGCGATGGGGGTCGGGTGGATCTTGGTGAGGACGTTGACCGAACCTCCGCGGTCGACGCCTTCGTCGTCGAGCTCCATCCATGCACCCTGCGGAAGGGAAGCCACACCTGGCATCGTCTTGGGGGTCACCTTCGCCGGGATCTTCACTCGGCCCCGGTCGTTGAAGATCTCGACAAGATCACCGTCCGCGATTCCGCGCCGATCAGCGTCGAGCGTGTTGATCCAGACCGTCTGCGGGTGGGCCTCCTTGAGCTTGGAGTGGTTCCCGTAGGTCGAGTGGGTCCGCTGCTTGTAGTGGTGGCCGATGAGCTGGATCGGATACTTGGCGTCCGGGGCGATCGCTTCCTCGGGGCCCTCCCACGTGGTCACGTGCTCGGGCAGTGCGCTGATCCGATCACCCAGCGCGGCGTCGGGGAACTCCCAGTCCTTCGCCAGCTGCCACAGCTCGTTCGAGAAGATCTCGATCTTGCCCGAGGGCGTGGCCAACGGGTTTGCTTCTGGATCGTCTCGGAACTGCCGTAGAGGCACGGTGAGGCCCTCTGGGTTGTGATAGCGGAAGACGCCAACGTCCTTCATCTCGTCGAAGGAGGGCAGCCCTTCCACAGCCGGCCGGTACTCGGTCTCGTGCAGGTGCCGCGCCCAGTCCTCCAGGGTGCGGCCCTCGGTGAACTCCTCCTCGATACCCAGGCGCTTGGCGATCTCGGTGCACATCTCGTACGCGGGACGCGAGTTGAACAGAGGGTCGATGGCCTTCTCGCACATGATGAGGTACGCCATGTCACCGGTGTACTCGCTCGGTGCGAAGTCCCATCGTTCGGCCGTGGTGGTGTCGGGCAGTACCAGGTCGGCCAGGGCGACGGAGCCAGTGAACTGGTTGTCGACAACGCAGATGAACTCGCAGTTGGACTCGTCAGTGAGGATCTCGCGCGTCCGGTGGTTGTCGGCATGCTGGCTGGCCAACATGTTCCCGCCGTACTCGAGCATGAACTTGATGCCGACCTTCAGACGGTCTGCGCCGCGAACTCCGTCCTTGGTCGCCGTGAGCTCGGGGCCCCGCTCGATCGCATCGGTCCAGCCGAAGTTGGAGATGGCCGTCTTGACGGGGTTCTCTCCGTCAGGGAACCACGTCGTGAGTGGCCAGTAGTAGCCCTCGCGGCCACCGGTGCCGCCACCGGGGATGCCGACCTGTCCGAGCACATTGGACAGGGTGTAGATGGCCCGCGCCTGGTACTCCCCATTGGCGTGGCGCTGCGGTCCCCAACCCTGGGTGATGTTGACCGGCTTGGTCCGACCGAGCTCGAGCGCGAACTCACGGATGACGTCGGCGGGAACGCCAGTGATGGCCGAAGCCCACTCGGGCGTCTTCGCCACGCCGTCGGGGCCTGTCCCCTCGATGTAGCTGCGGTAGGAGTTGCCGCCCGGGATGCCCTCGGGCATGTGCTCCTCGTCGAAACCCACGCAGTAGGTGTCGAGGAAGTCCTGGTCGTGCAGGTCGTTGGCGATCAAGTGGTGCACGATGCCTGCGACCAACGCTGCGTCGGTGCCCGGGCGTGGCGCGATCCACTGGTCGGCCAGCAGTGCGGCGGAGTCGGAGTAGCGGGGGTCGATGACCACGATCCGCAACCCCTCGGTCTTGGCCGCTTCGAGTGAGGTGAAGACGAGCCCACCGCCGGACATGCGGGTCTCTTGGGGGTTGTTGCCCCACAGGACGAGCATCCGCCCGTTCACGACGGTGTCCTCGAAGCTGTTGGAAATCTGCTCGTCGGGCGCTCCGTAGTGGAAGCGGGTGATGGTGCCGATCTGGGAGTAGGAGTAGTTGCCGTAGTAGTTCAGCGAACCGCCCATGAGGTTGAACAGTCGTTGCCAGCCGCCGGAGTTGCCCAGGTGCGCGTTCCACACGCCGGATCCGTAGACCTTGAAGATGGCTTCGTTGCCGTAGGTGTCGATCGTGTACTGCAGCTTCTCCGCGAAGAGGTCGAAGGCCTCCTCCCAGCTGATCTCGTCCCACTGGCCGCCGCCACGGGGGGTGCCCTCGCGGCGCTTCAGGGGGGTCTTGAGGCGGTCCGGGTTGTAGATCCGCTCGCGCATGTTGCGCCCGCGGACGCAAGCCCTGATCTGACGATTTAGCAAGGAGTTGTCGCCCGTGTTGTCGGGGAGGACGCGCTCCACGACGCCGTCCTTGACCTGCAGGCGTAGGGGGCAGCGCGATCCGCAGTTCACGACGCAGGCACTCCACACGGTGCGGTCGGCGTCAGCCATCCCCTCGACGGGAAGCGCGTGGGCGGAGTCGCCTGGCATCCCGAGGTCGGACACCGTTGACACGAGAGCAGCAGCGCCGCCGGTGACGGCGGACCACTTGAGGAAGCTGCGACGGGTTGGCCCCGGCCGTTTCTTCGGCGTCTGGATATCTGTGGGACTCATGACGAGCCGCCTCCAATGCGAGTACGAACGATGTCCACATCACATCAGCGGGATTGAGGGCACCCGCAGGACCTTTGTCCAGCGGTTCGATTCCGCGGCGGCTATGAGGACAGCGTGCGTGCTTCGCCGATCTTGGCGGTGATCGTCTCCCGCCGGCGAAGCAGCCCCTCGCGCAGAGCGGCGACGCCCACGGCGAGCAGGTAGAGGCCCACGAGCGCCAGGGCCTGACCGATCATGAACACGGGGTTGGGAAGCGGGTTGATCATCGCGGCGAAGGTGAAGGCCACGACGACGGCCCAGCGCCAGCCGCGCAGCATCGTGCGCGCGGGCAGGACCCCGAGGAAGTTCAGCGCCACGAGGACCTCGGGCAGGAGGAAGGAGAGCCCGAAGGCCAGCACGAGGTACATGAAGAAGCTGACGAAGGATGTGGCACTGAGCAGCGCCGCGGCGTCGTCGGGGACGAAGGACAGCAGTGCCGTCACCGCCCGCGGCACGACAAGCACGCCGGAGACGGCTCCCGCTGCGAACAGGACGACGCCCGCAGCGCCGAAGGCCAGCGCGTGGAACCTCTCGCCGCGCTTGAGGCCCGGGCCGATGAACGCGCCGATCTGGTAGATCCACCACGGGCTGGACAGGATGGCTCCGGCCCAGAAGGCCACCTTGAGCTGGAGCTCGAAGGCGGCGCCGATGGTCTGGAAGTTCAGCTGCGAGCTGCCGCCGCTGATCTCAGTCAACGGCTCCTGGAGGAAGGCCATGACCGGTTCGTAGAGGAACCAGCCCGCCGTCGTCCCGACGGCGAGGCCGAGCAGGACGAGCACGAGTCTCTTGCGCAGCTCACGGAGGTGGGCGCCGACGCTCATCGCCCGCTCCGGGTTGGCGCGCCGGCGCGACCTCATCTGTCCGTCGGTGCCGTCCCACCGGCGGCCGGCGTGACCGGCGCGGGGGCGGGCGTGGTGGCCTGCGTGGTGGCGACGGGAGCGGCGGGGACGACGTCCTCCTGCAGCTCGGTGATCTCCTTCTTGAACACCTTCATCGACTGCCCGACGGACCGGGCGACGTCGGGCAGTCGCTTGGCCCCGAAGAGGATGACGAGGACGATGAGCAGGATGAGGATGTGGGTCGGTCTCATGGTGTCTCCCAGCGTCGAAGCGGCCTGGTCCAGGTCGTCGTATCGAACCTAACGACCCGTTCCGGGCGGAAGGTCGGACTTCGGTCCCGGCCCGGCGGCGCCCTGCTTCATCCAGGCGTCCATCTCCTCGCGGACTGCCTGCCGGACGATCTCGCGCGGGTCGTACTGGCGCAGGTCCAGGGAGGAGAGGTCGAGCTCCTCCAGGCCGACGGCCGCGGAGTCGCGCTGTGCCTCCTCACGCAACCGGGCGCTCCAGGTGCGGACGAGCTCAACGCCCCTGCGGAAGGCACGCACCGCCTGGGCGAACCCGGACGGGCCGAGGACGAGCACGACGACGACGAGCACGATGACGAGCTCGACCGAACTGACGCCGAACAGGTTCATCGCTCCTCCTCATGCCGGCTCCTGCCAGGCTAGGTCCGCCCGGAGGGCGCGGCCTGGGGCATTAGTCCCCTTCCCGCGCTCCCGCCTGTGTTCCGGCTGCCGGGCCCAGCCGGGCGAGGAGGGCCGGGGGCAGCGCCGAGCCGAAGGCGTTGCCCTCCCGGTACCGGCACGTCGGGCACAGCGCACCCTCGTCGGCGGGGTGCCGGGCACCGCAGCGCTCGCAGGCTGCCGTGGTGAGCCGGGCGAGGACGGCGACGGGCTCCTCGAGCAGCTCGGCGAGAGCGAGCGGGCCGGTGGTCGAGTAGGCGTCCACCGGGCACAGCCGGACGCACTCGAGCTCGGAGCGGCACTGCTCGCGCAGGTGGGCCAGCGTGCTCACGCCGTCGGCGTGGTCGAGGACGAGCGCGTCGTGGGGACAGGCCAGCACGCACACGCCGCAGGCCGTGCACCCCTCGACGAGGAGCCGCGCGGCTGCCGCGGCCGGCGGCGGTGCGGCCCGGCCCTCGGCGGCCGCGGCGGGGTCCTCGCGCGGGCGGGCGCGGCCGGCCTCCTCGAGCAGCCTGAGCGCGGCGAGGGTGCGGCCGGCGTCGTCGAGGTCGAGGTCGAGGGGGGTGCGGTCGCGCAGGCCCAGACCGAGCAGCGTGCGCCGGGGGAGCGGGATCTGCCCCAGGACGAGGACGTCGGGACGCGACCGCCGGCGGCGCGGGGGAGAGAAGGAGGCGACGCCGTCGGGAAGGACGGCGCTCCACGCGGCGACGTGGGTGGCCGCGGCACCGGGGTCGGTCGGGCAGGGCAGCACCTCGACGACACCCACGCCCGACGCGAGGAGCTGGGCCGACAGCCCCACCCCGACGTCGCGGACACAGCCCTCGAGGCGGACGGCGACTGTCCCGCGTGCCACCCGCGGCGGCTCAGCGTCCGCGCAGATGAGCACGACGCGCTCGGGGGTATCGTGCGCGGCGAGCCACCGCAGCAGCGCCCGGTTGGGGTCGGACATGGCGTGGGGTCAGCGTGCCGTCCGGGAGGCGACGAGCCGCTCGACGGCCTCGGCCCGCTCCGTCACGTCGCGCACGGTGGTGGCGGTGTCCAGCTCCCGTCCTGCGGCGCCCGCCGACAGACCGACGAGGAACGCCGTGAGCGGGGCCCCCGGACGGGTGGGCCCGTGGGCCACCTGGCCGACGAGCGCGAGGAGCTGCTCGTCCGTGCTCTCGACGACGGCGGGGTCGACGCCGAGCTCGGCGCACACCTCGCGCAGCCACTCGTGCATCTGGACCATCCGCTCATCGCTCACGGACGGTCCTCCGCCTCGAGGACCTCGCTGGCCCACTTCCAGGCGGCGATCGTCGCCGGGAAGCCGCGCGTGGTGAGCCCGAGCAGGACCACCTGCTCGACCTCCTCGCGGCTGGCCCCCGCCTCCAGGGCCTTGCGGACGTTGGAGCGCACGGCGCCGTCGGCCTGGGATCCCAGCGCGATGCCGAGCTTGACCAGCCGCAGCGTGCGCTCGTCGAGCGGTCCGGCGTCGTCGACGGCACGGGCCACGGCGTCGTGGCGCTCGACGACGTCGCCGAAGCGGCGACGGAAGGACTGGTAGACCTCGGGCAGGTACTCGGTGCTCTCGTCCATGCGCGTCATCGTGGCACAGCTCCTTCCGGCAGATTCGGGGGAGACGCACGAGCGCCGAGGACCGGTCGTGCCCGGTCCTCGGCGGGTGCAGGGGGTTAGCGGAGCCAGCTGTTGCCGACCTTTCCGGCCCACCACTTGCCCAGGCCCCACTTGTCACCGGAGAGGGTCACCGCGGCGATGATGAGGAGCAGTGCCTCCATCCAGTGGGAGTCGAGGACGGGGTTGGTGCCGTGCTCACCCACCCAGGGGAGGGCGACGACGTACATGAAGGCCATGAGCAGGGTGCCGCTGACGGCCGCGATGCGCAGGCCCGCGCCGGTGATCATCGCGACGCCGATGCCGAGGAGGCCCAGCATGAAGACGATGTCACCGAAGGGGTTGAGGAACAGGGACTGGAACAGCTCCGCAAGCGGCTGCTCCGGCGGGAGGTTGCCGAGGTAGCCCTGGGCCGGCGTGCCGCCGTTGATCCAGGCCCGCTCGCTCGGCGTCGAGAAGCCGAGGCCGAAGGTCTTGTCGAGGAAGGCCCACAGGAAGTAGAAGCCGATGACGATGCGTCCCACGGCGAGGGCGGCCTGCGCGCCGGGCCGGGTGACGATGTCGTCCATGTACAGGGTCGTGCTGCCGCGGCCCTGGGCGGAGCCTCTGGCGGGAGTGGTCGTGGTGGCCATCGGAGTTCTCCTTGCTTGTGGGTGGTGCCGTGTGGTGCTGTCATGCACAAGCGTCCTCTTCGGACTTGTCCGGCAAACGGGGCCAAGGTCCCGACTTTCCCGACACGGCGCGCCGGGGCCGCCTCGAGCGGCCCGCGCCCGCGGGTTGGCCGATAATGACGGTGGTCGCGACGCCGCGACCACGGCGAGAGGACTGACAACGATGGCACTGCCCAGCCCGAGCTACACGATCACCATGCGCGTGCAGGTACCCGCCTCGCAGGCGGCGACGAGCGAGCTGGTGGCCGCGGCGGCCGCGGAGGGCGCCTCCGTCACCGGTGTCGACATCGCGCAGTCGAGCACCGACCACCTCACGGTCGACCTCACCTGCGACACGATCGACGGGCCGCACAGCCAGCGGGTGGTGGACGCGCTCGACGCGCTCGACGACGTCCACGTCCTCAAGGTGTCCGACTCGACCTTCCTCATGCACCTGGGCGGGAAGATCGAGGTGGCTCTCAAGGTGCCGCTGCGCACCCGGCGCGACCTGTCCCGGGCCTACACACCCGGCGTCGCCCGGGTGTGCCTCGCGATCGCCGAGCGGCCCGAGGACGCCCGGCGCCTCACCATCAAGCGGAACACGGTCGCCGTCGTCACCGACGGGACGGCCGTCCTGGGGCTGGGGAACATCGGGCCGGCGGCAGCGCTGCCGGTCATGGAGGGCAAGGCGGCGCTCTTCAAGAAGTTCGCCGGCGTCGACGCCTGGCCGGTGTGCCTGGACACGACGGACACCGAGGAGATCATCTCGATCGTCAAGGCGCTGGCACCGGTGTACGGCGGGGTGAACCTCGAGGACATCTCGGCTCCGCGCTGCTTCGAGATCGAGCGGCGCCTGCGCGCAGAGCTCGAGATCCCCGTCTTCCACGACGACCAGCACGGCACGGCCATCGTCGTCCTCGCCGCGCTCATCAACGCCCTCAAGGTGGTGGACAAGCGCATCGAGGACGTCCGTATCGCCGTCGCGGGCGTGGGCGCCGCGGGCTCGGCCGTCATCCGGCTGCTGCACGCCCAGGGTGCGCGCAACATCGTCGGCTTCGACCGCGACGGCGCCATCCACGCGGATAGCGACACCCCGGGGGAGCACCACCAGTGGATCGCTGCGAACACCAACCCCAAGGGTTTCACCGGGACCCTGCAGGAGGGGCTGGAGGGGGCGGACGTCTTCATCGGCGTCAGCGCGGGCGACATCCTCACCGGTGACGACGTCGCCCGGATGGGGGAACGGTCCATCGTCTTCGCGCTCGCCAACCCCGTCCCGGAGGTCGACCCGATCGCGGCGGCCGCGCACGCGCACGTCGTGGCGACCGGACGCAGCGACTACCCGAACCAGATCAACAACGTGCTGGCCTTCCCCGGCCTCTTCCGCGGGCTGCTCGACGCCGGCGCGCGTGACGTCACCCAGGAGACGATGCGGCGCGCGGCCGTCGCCATCGCCGGCGTCGTCGGGGATGACGAGCTCAACCCGTCCTTCGTCATCCCGGGCGTCTTCGACACCAGGGTCGCCGAGGCCGTCGCCGACGCCGTCCGTGAGGAGGCCGAGGAGGCGCGCGCGGCCGGTCGGTCGCCCGCACTCGCGGACCAGGAGGCCGAGGATGCCCGGGTCACGTGGCCGGGGCGCCAGCCGGGCGACGAGGACCCACATGTGCCGTGACGCACACCCCGGCGCCCGCTCGGCCGCGAGGGTCCATTTTTCCCCGGAACGGCGCGCTTTCTAGGACGTGCAGCGGGCCTTTCGATCCGGCTTGACCGGCGGTCGGTCGCCTGCCTATGATTCTCGAGCCGGCAAGGGAGGCACGGACACCAGGAGCTGAGAGGCTCGGTGGCCGGTCCCGCCGGAACGACTACTGAACAGGGCGCCGCTCAGTCGGCGCCGCTTCGGACAGTCGGAACTCGACAGGGTTCAGGGCGTCGCTCGCACAGCGGGCGGAAGTCACTGGGTCATGCCGGGACAGCTGGAAGATAGCCCCGTTCCGGGTCTGCACGGTTGGTGTGGGTCTGGCGGTGTGTGTCTGTTTCTTGAGAACTCAACAGTGTGCCAAGTTTTTGATGCCAATATGGTCCTGGCGTCGGCTGGTTTGTCCATCGTCTGGTGGATGGGTTGGTTGGTGTCTGGGGTCGTTAGTTTGTTTGGTTGATGCTCGTCCGTGGTTTCCTTTCTGCGGGTGGGTGTTTGCCTGGATCGCTCGCCGTCCTTTTGGGTGGTGGGTGTTTCTTCGTATGGTTGTTACCTCTTTGGGGGTGGCGATAAACATTTACGGAGAGTTTGATCCTGGCTCAGGACGAACGCTGGCGGCGTGCTTAACACATGCAAGTCGAACGATGAAGCCCAGCTTGCTGGGCGGATTAGTGGCGAACGGGTGAGTAACACGTGAGTAACCTGCCCCTGACTTCGGGATAACTTCGAGAAATCGTGGCTAATACCGGATATGACACGTGCCTGCATGGGTGTGTGTGGAAAGATTTATCGGTTGGGGATGGGCTCGCGGCCTATCAGCTTGTTGGTGGGGTGATGGCCTACCAAGGCGACGACGGGTAGCCGGCCTGAGAGGGTGACCGGCCACACTGGGACTGAGACACGGCCCAGACTCCTACGGGAGGCAGCAGTGGGGAATATTGCACAATGGGCGAAAGCCTGATGCAGCGACGCCGCGTGAGGGATGACGGCCTTCGGGTTGTAAACCTCTTTCAGTAGGGAAGAAGCCTTCGGGTGACGGTACCTGCAGAAGAAGCGCCGGCTAACTACGTGCCAGCAGCCGCGGTAATACGTAGGGCGCAAGCGTTGTCCGGAATTATTGGGCGTAAAGAGCTCGTAGGCGGTTTGTCGCGTCTGCTGTGAAAACGCAAGGCTTAACCTTGCGCCTGCAGTGGGTACGGGCAGACTAGAGTGCGGTAGGGGAGACTGGAATTCCTGGTGTAGCGGTGGAATGCGCAGATATCAGGAGGAACACCGATGGCGAAGGCAGGTCTCTGGGCCGTTACTGACGCTGAGGAGCGAAAGCATGGGGAGCGAACAGGATTAGATACCCTGGTAGTCCATGCCGTAAACGTTGGGCACTAGGTGTGGGATCCATTCCACGGGTTCCGTGCCGCAGCTAACGCATTAAGTGCCCCGCCTGGGGAGTACGGCCGCAAGGCTAAAACTCAAAGGAATTGACGGGGGCCCGCACAAGCGGCGGAGCATGCGGATTAATTCGATGCAACGCGAAGAACCTTACCAAGGCTTGACATACACCGGAAAAGTGCAGAGATGTGCTCCCCGTAAGGTCGGTGTACAGGTGGTGCATGGTTGTCGTCAGCTCGTGTCGTGAGATGTTGGGTTAAGTCCCGCAACGAGCGCAACCCTTGTCCTGTGTTGCCAGCACGTAATGGTGGGGACTCATAGGAGACTGCCGGGGTCAACTCGGAGGAAGGTGGGGATGACGTCAAATCATCATGCCCCTTATGTCTTGGGCTTCACGCATGCTACAATGGCCGGTACAAAGGGCTGCGATACCGCGAGGTGGAGCGAATCCCAAAAAGCCGGTCTCAGTTCGGATTGGGGTCTGCAACTCGACCCCATGAAGTCGGAGTCGCTAGTAATCGCAGATCAGCAACGCTGCGGTGAATACGTTCTCGGGCCTTGTACACACCGCCCGTCACGTCATGAAAGTCGGTAACACCCGAAGCCGGTGGCCCAACCCCTTGTGGGAGGGAGCTGTCGAAGGTGGGACTGGCGATTAGGACGAAGTCGTAACAAGGTAGCCGTACCGGAAGGTGCGGCTGGATCACCTCCTTTCTAAGGAGCTCACCACATCATCGCCCGCTTCGTCGGGGTTCATCGGTGGTGTCAGGTGGCCACGCAGACACCGTATGTGTGTCTGGTGGTTGCTCATGGGTGGAACATCGAGGCTTGGCATGCTGTTGGGTCCTGAGGACACAGGCCACAGCCACCCCGCTTGCGGGTGTGGTTGGGTGTGTTTCTTCTGGTGGCCGCCTTCTGCCGGTCCTCACGCCGAAGTGTGTGGGGGACGGGGTTGGTCGGTGGGTTGCTTGAGAACTGTACAGTGGACGCGAGCATCTTTGATCTTTTGTGGTCAAGTTTTTAAGAGCATTCGGTGGATGCCTTGGCACTAGGAGCCGAAGAAGGACGTGGTGGCCTGCGATAAGCCTCGGGGAGTTGGCTAACGAACCGTGATCCGAGGATGTCCGAATGGGGAAACCCAGCTGGGGTCATGCCCAGTTACCCGCGCCTGAATGTATAGGGCGTGTGGAGGGAACGTGGGGAAGTGAAACATCTCAGTACCCACAGGAAGAGATATTCCGTGAGTAGTGGCGAGCGAAAGCGGATGAGGCTAAACCGGGGGTGTGTTAAAGACGGCAGTCGTTGCACCTTCGGGGTTGTGGGACCCGCTCACTCAGCCTGCCGGCTGGGTAGGGAGTAAAAAAGTGTTGTCATAGTCGAACGGTCTGGGAAGGCCGGGCACAGTAGGTGAGACCCCTGTAGACGAAATGGCATCACCTCCCGGTGGGGATCCCGAGTAGCACGGGGCCCGTGAAATCCCGTGTGAATCTGGCAAGACCACTTGCTAAGCCTAAATACTACCTAGTGACCGATAGCGGACAAGTACCGTGAGGGAAAGGTGAAAAGTACCCCGGGAGGGGAGTGAAATAGTACCTGAAACCGGATGCTTACAACCCGTCGGAGCCTCCTTAGCTGGGGTGACGGCGTGCCTTTTGAAGAATGAGCCTGCGAGTTAGTGGTACGTGGCGAGGTTAACCCGTGTGGGGAAGCCGTAGCGAAAGCGAGTCCGAATAGGGCGATTCAGTCGCGTGCTCTAGACCCGAAGCGAAGTGATCTACCCATGGGCAGGTTGAAGCGCGGGTAAGACCGCGTGGAGGACCGAACCCACTTAGGTTGAAAACTGAGGGGATGACCTGTGGGTAGGGGTGAAAGGCCAATCAAACTTCGTGATAGCTGGTTCTCCCCGAAATGCATTTAGGTGCAGCGTTGCGTGTTTCTTGCCGGAGGTAGAGCTACTGGATGGCCGATGGGCCCCAACAGGTTACTGACGTCAGCCAAACTCCGAATGCCGGTAAGTGTAAGCGCAGCAGTGAGACTGCGGGGGATAAGCTTCGTAGTCGAGAGGGAAACAGCCCAGACCACCGGCTAAGGCCCCTAAGCGTGTGCTAAGTGGGAAAGGATGTGGAGTTGCACAGACAACCAGGAGGTTGGCTTAGAAGCAGCCACCCTTGAAAGAGTGCGTAATAGCTCACTGGTCAAGTGATTCTGCGCCGACAATTCAGCGGGGCTCAAGCACACCGCCGAAGCCGTGGCATCAGCACATGTCCCCAGCGCCTCCCTCGTGGAGTGTGTTCAGGGGTGTTGATGGGTAGGGGAGCGTCGTGTGGGAGGTGAAGCTGCGGGGTGACCCAGTGGTGGATCCCACACGAGTGAGAATGCAGGCATGAGTAGCGAAAGACGGGTGAGAAACCCGTCCGCCGAATGACCAAGGGTTCCAGGGCCAGGTTAATCCGCCCTGGGTAAGTCGGGACCTAAGGCGAGGCCGACAGGCGTAGTCGATGGACAACGGGTTGATATTCCCGTACCGGCGAAACACCGCCCATACCGAGCCCGGTGATGCTAACCGCCCAACGCCCACTCGTCACCCTTCGGGGTGCGTGTGGGCCGCGCGCGGAACCCGAACCGGTAGTAGGTAAGCGTATTAACAGGGGTGACGCAGACAGGTAGCCTCCGCGTGCTTAATGGCTATGCACGTCCAAGGGAGCAGGGCGAGGTCCAGGCAAATCCGGGCCTCACACAAGCCTCAGACCCGATGGTGACCGCGAACGCGGGAAGCAGGGTGATCCTATGCTGCCAAGAAAAGCCTCGACGCGAGGTGTTAGCCGCCCGTACCCTAAACCGACTCAGGTGGTCAGGTAGAGTATACCAAGGCGATCGAGATAATCATGGTTAAGGAACTCGGCAAAATGCCCCCGTAACTTCGGGAGAAGGGGGGCCTGAGGGGTGAAGCCACTTGCTGGCTAGCCTTTGAGGGCCGCAGAGACCAGGGAGAAGCGACTGTTTACTAAAAACACAGGTCCGTGCGAAGTCGCAAGACGATGTATACGGACTGACGCCTGCCCGGTGCTGGAAGGTTAAGAGGACGGGTCAGCTCAACTTCGGTTGGGCGAAGCTCAGAATTTAAGCCCCAGTAAACGGCGGTGGTAACTATAACCATCCTAAGGTAGCGAAATTCCTTGTCGGGTAAGTTCCGACCTGCACGAATGGCGTAACGACTTCTCCGCTGTCTCAACCGTGAACTCGGCGAAATTGCATTACGAGTAAAGATGCTCGTTACGCGCAGCAGGACGGAAAGACCCCGGGACCTTTACTATAGCTTGGTATTGGTGTTCGGGACGGCTTGTGTAGGATAGGTGGGAGACTGTGAAGCAGCCACGCCAGTGGTTGTGGAGTCATCGTTGAAATACCACTCTGGTCGTTCTGAACATCTAACCTCGGTCCGTAATCCGGATCAGGGACAGTGCCTGGTGGGTAGTTTAACTGGGGCGGTTGCCTCCCAAAATGTAACGGAGGCGCTCAAAGGTTCCCTCAGCCTGGTTGGCAATCAGGTGGCGAGTGTAAGTGCACAAGGGAGCTTGACTGTGAGACTGACAGGTCGAGCAGGGACGAAAGTCGGAACTAGTGATCCGGCGGTGGCTTGTGGAAGCGCCGTCGCTCAACGGATAAAAGGTACCCCGGGGATAACAGGCTGATCTTGCCCAAGAGTCCATATCGACGGCATGGTTTGGCACCTCGATGTCGGCTCGTCGCATCCTGGGGCTGGAGTAGGTCCCAAGGGTTGGGCTGTTCGCCCATTAAAGCGGTACGCGAGCTGGGTTTAGAACGTCGTGAGACAGTTCGGTCCCTATCCGCTGCGCGCGCAGGAAACTTGAGAAGGCCTGTCCCTAGTACGAGAGGACCGGGACGGACGAACCTCTGGTGTGCCAGTTGTTCCGCCAGGAGCACGGCTGGTTGGCTACGTTCGGAAGGGATAACCGCTGAAAGCATCTAAGCGGGAAGCCTGCTTCAAGATGAGGTTTCCACCACCCTCGAGGTGGGAAGGCCCCCAGCAGAACACTGGGTTGATAGGCCGGACGTGGAAGCGGGGACTAAAGACCCGTGGAGCTGACCGGTACTAATTGGCCAACAACTTCACCACAACACAAAGATCAATTGTTGACGCGTCCACTGTACGGTTCTGGAGCCACCCACCCCACACACCACGCGTGTGTGGAGCGGCTGGACAACTCCACAGAGTTACGGCGGTCATAGCGAGGGGGAAACGCCCGGTCCCATTCCGAACCCGGAAGCTAAGCCCCTCAGCGCCGATGGTACTGCGTGGGAGACTACGTGGGAGAGTAGGACACCGCCGAACACCCATTCCCGTAAGGGCCGCACCACTGGTGCGGCCCTTACGTGTTTCACCAGCCAAACCGCTAACCCTGCACCACCATCAACGCCGCCTCTCCACCGGTGGAGCGAACGGAGCATTCTCGGACGGGCGTTAGGGTCGCCGGTATCGGGCGCAGTCATGCTCCTTCTTAAGACCTGGGCTGCGAGCGATGCTCCGGGCTTCCCCCTCTGAAAGACTCCGTGTCGAGGGTCCGACGAAGCACTCACGGGGTGTGGGGCCCAGTCTCCGCAGCACCGTGCGGTGAGTGGGTCCCTTTTCTCCTCCGCCGTCGCGGCTCGAGGCCGACCGGCGTGCTTCGCACGGCGCCTGCCGTCGTCCCGCTGTGGCGCCCATGTCCGAGCCCCCGGCCGTCGCTCGGCTCGGTCTTGGGCACCGGGGGAGGAGCGCCGCGCTCGAGGAGCTCCTGGGCGGCATCTCGGTGGCCGGCGCGGCTGATGACGTGGCTACGGATGACGACGTCCGCCTGGAGCAGGTGTCCCCGGACTCGAGACATCTCCGAATGCCAGGGCGGACAATGCGCCGACGAGCTTCACAGCCGCCGACTGCCGGCGCCCTCTGAGCACCTCGGCGGCTTTCCTCCGGCCGCTGTGCCCCTCCTCGGCGTCTCCAGGCCTCGGCAGTCACCGGTGAAGCCGACCGGAGACCCCGGTGTGCCGCAGGCAGTGAGGGGGGCGGCCGCCGGCTCGAGTGCCTTGCCGGCCGGGGGCGGCAGCCCCACGTGCTGCGCACAACGCGGGGACTGGCTGCTGACGATCTCCGCCACCCTCGACTCGTCTCTGTCCGCGGCGCCGTCCATGACGGTCTCGGAGCGCAGCGCGGCCGATAGGGCGGATCGCCGGTCGGCGGCTGAGCCTTAGTCGTCCGCAGGCGTATGGCGGAGGGGGATGGCACCTGCACTCGGATCCCGACGTGAATCCATACTGCACGTCTGACCGCCGGGACCCGGCACCGCTGGCACTGCCCCGAGGTGTGGGTGGCCGCCGTGGTGTCAGCCAACAACGACGAGCGATCCGGCAAGGCGACGGCGGGCCGTGCCGACCCGCTTCCCGAACGCGGGGGGAACGCTTCTGGTGAGTGTGGGGCTCGCGTTCAGTCACGGGCAGGAGGCGATGCGACTCGATCCCTTCAGGACCGGCGCCGAACACGGTCTGGCTACGCCATGGCTGTCGGGACCGCCCGGACGGGGACTCCTACCGCACCCGCGGCCACCGCACCGCGCCACCACCACCGGCACGAACCAGCAACTAACCAACAGCAAAGACCCCGCGGGGGGTCAACTTTCGATCGGCAACAGGGGGTCAGTTCTCGCCCGGCGTTGACACGAGCTCGTCAAGGCGAGGGACGCATCGTCAGCGATGCTCGCGTGCCCACGGCTCGAGCCGTGGCGCTCCGCGTGGAGCCGGTACCGGCGTGACGCTCCGCGTGGAGGGGTACTGCCCCTTGCGCTGTGTGCGAGACCGGGCCGGCGGAGAGGCACACTGCTCTGCGCCGTCACCGGCGGCACCCAGGGGGCCGGGCGACGCCGGGGCCGCACCGGGGACGTTCCGGGGGCTACCGCCAGCCCAGTGCGCCACGCCGGTGCACATGCAGGGCACGACAACGCCCAGCGACTCGCGGGCGACTCGTGTGAACGACCGCACAGCGTCAAAATATCGCCTAAGGTGTGGTCCGGACGTTCAGACGACGCATGAAACTGCAGGTCAGAGCGTGATCTAGTGCCCCAGGGAGGTGCTGCGCCCGCCGTTTGACGGTTGGCCCGCCGGCCCCGTAATGTTTCACCTTGTTGCCCCCCAGGGAGGCACGGACGCCGGGCCGAGAGGCTGGCGGCCGGTCCCGGGGATGGCGAGTTCACATCGAAGAGAGCGACCTCGTGTCGTGCCCACTGGTGTGAACGTCGGAGGGTTCTGAGCCTGGAAGCGCGAGTTGACAGGGTGGGACCGTCCGGGTAACTTTAAGAAGTTGCCCCGGTCCGGATCTGCGCTCTAGAGCGTGGGTCTGGCGGTGTGTGTCTGTTTCTTGAGAACTCAACAGTGTGCCAAGTTTTTGATGCCAATATGGTCCTGGCGTCGGCTGGTTTGTCCATCGTCTGGTGGATGGGTTGGTTGGTGTCTGGGGTCGTTAGTTTGTTTGGTTGATGCTCGTCCGTGGTTTCCTTTCTGCGGGTGGGTGTTTGCCTGGATCGCTCGCCGTCCTTTTGGGTGGTGGGTGTTTCTTCGTATGGTTGTTACCTCTTTGGGGGTGGCGATAAACATTTACGGAGAGTTTGATCCTGGCTCAGGACGAACGCTGGCGGCGTGCTTAACACATGCAAGTCGAACGATGAAGCCCAGCTTGCTGGGCGGATTAGTGGCGAACGGGTGAGTAACACGTGAGTAACCTGCCCCTGACTTCGGGATAACTTCGAGAAATCGTGGCTAATACCGGATATGACACGTGCCTGCATGGGTGTGTGTGGAAAGATTTATCGGTTGGGGATGGGCTCGCGGCCTATCAGCTTGTTGGTGGGGTGATGGCCTACCAAGGCGACGACGGGTAGCCGGCCTGAGAGGGTGACCGGCCACACTGGGACTGAGACACGGCCCAGACTCCTACGGGAGGCAGCAGTGGGGAATATTGCACAATGGGCGAAAGCCTGATGCAGCGACGCCGCGTGAGGGATGACGGCCTTCGGGTTGTAAACCTCTTTCAGTAGGGAAGAAGCCTTCGGGTGACGGTACCTGCAGAAGAAGCGCCGGCTAACTACGTGCCAGCAGCCGCGGTAATACGTAGGGCGCAAGCGTTGTCCGGAATTATTGGGCGTAAAGAGCTCGTAGGCGGTTTGTCGCGTCTGCTGTGAAAACGCAAGGCTTAACCTTGCGCCTGCAGTGGGTACGGGCAGACTAGAGTGCGGTAGGGGAGACTGGAATTCCTGGTGTAGCGGTGGAATGCGCAGATATCAGGAGGAACACCGATGGCGAAGGCAGGTCTCTGGGCCGTTACTGACGCTGAGGAGCGAAAGCATGGGGAGCGAACAGGATTAGATACCCTGGTAGTCCATGCCGTAAACGTTGGGCACTAGGTGTGGGATCCATTCCACGGGTTCCGTGCCGCAGCTAACGCATTAAGTGCCCCGCCTGGGGAGTACGGCCGCAAGGCTAAAACTCAAAGGAATTGACGGGGGCCCGCACAAGCGGCGGAGCATGCGGATTAATTCGATGCAACGCGAAGAACCTTACCAAGGCTTGACATACACCGGAAAAGTGCAGAGATGTGCTCCCCGTAAGGTCGGTGTACAGGTGGTGCATGGTTGTCGTCAGCTCGTGTCGTGAGATGTTGGGTTAAGTCCCGCAACGAGCGCAACCCTTGTCCTGTGTTGCCAGCACGTAATGGTGGGGACTCATAGGAGACTGCCGGGGTCAACTCGGAGGAAGGTGGGGATGACGTCAAATCATCATGCCCCTTATGTCTTGGGCTTCACGCATGCTACAATGGCCGGTACAAAGGGCTGCGATACCGCGAGGTGGAGCGAATCCCAAAAAGCCGGTCTCAGTTCGGATTGGGGTCTGCAACTCGACCCCATGAAGTCGGAGTCGCTAGTAATCGCAGATCAGCAACGCTGCGGTGAATACGTTCTCGGGCCTTGTACACACCGCCCGTCACGTCATGAAAGTCGGTAACACCCGAAGCCGGTGGCCCAACCCCTTGTGGGAGGGAGCTGTCGAAGGTGGGACTGGCGATTAGGACGAAGTCGTAACAAGGTAGCCGTACCGGAAGGTGCGGCTGGATCACCTCCTTTCTAAGGAGCTCACCACATCATCGCCCGCTTCGTCGGGGTTCATCGGTGGTGTCAGGTGGCCACGCAGACACCGTATGTGTGTCTGGTGGTTGCTCATGGGTGGAACATCGAGGCTTGGCATGCTGTTGGGTCCTGAGGACACAGGCCACAGCCACCCCGCTTGCGGGTGTGGTTGGGTGTGTTTCTTCTGGTGGCCGCCTTCTGCCGGTCCTCACGCCGAAGTGTGTGGGGGACGGGGTTGGTCGGTGGGTTGCTTGAGAACTGTACAGTGGACGCGAGCATCTTTGATCTTTTGTGGTCAAGTTTTTAAGAGCATTCGGTGGATGCCTTGGCACTAGGAG
The DNA here is from genome assembly GCF_965111665.1 of Georgenia sp. Marseille-Q6866. Classification (NCBI taxonomy): domain Bacteria; kingdom Bacillati; phylum Actinomycetota; class Actinomycetes; order Allobogoriellales; family Allobogoriellaceae; genus Georgenia; species Georgenia sp. Marseille-Q6866. Next base: position 21,069 of record NZ_CBCOOR010000009.1, read on the forward strand.
CCGAAGAAGGACGTGGTGGCCTGCGATAAGCCTCGGGGAGTTGGCTAACGAACCGTGATCCGAGGATGTCCGAATGGGGAAACCCAGCTGGGGTCATGCCCAGTTACCCGCGCCTGAATGTATAGGGCGTGTGGAGGGAACGTGGGGAAGTGAAACATCTCAGTACCCACAGGAAGAGATATTCCGTGAGTAGTGGCGAGCGAAAGCGGATGAGGCTAAACCGGGGGTGTGTTAAAGACGGCAGTCGTTGCACCTTCGGGGTTGTGGGACCCGCTCACTCAGCCTGCCGGCTGGGTAGGGAGTAAAAAAGTGTTGTCATAGTCGAACGGTCTGGGAAGGCCGGGCACAGTAGGTGAGACCCCTGTAGACGAAATGGCATCACCTCCCGGTGGGGATCCCGAGTAGCACGGGGCCCGTGAAATCCCGTGTGAATCTGGCAAGACCACTTGCTAAGCCTAAATACTACCTAGTGACCGATAGCGGACAAGTACCGTGAGGGAAAGGTGAAAAGTACCCCGGGAGGGGAGTGAAATAGTACCTGAAACCGGATGCTTACAACCCGTCGGAGCCTCCTTAGCTGGGGTGACGGCGTGCCTTTTGAAGAATGAGCCTGCGAGTTAGTGGTACGTGGCGAGGTTAACCCGTGTGGGGAAGCCGTAGCGAAAGCGAGTCCGAATAGGGCGATTCAGTCGCGTGCTCTAGACCCGAAGCGAAGTGATCTACCCATGGGCAGGTTGAAGCGCGGGTAAGACCGCGTGGAGGACCGAACCCACTTAGGTTGAAAACTGAGGGGATGACCTGTGGGTAGGGGTGAAAGGCCAATCAAACTTCGTGATAGCTGGTTCTCCCCGAAATGCATTTAGGTGCAGCGTTGCGTGTTTCTTGCCGGAGGTAGAGCTACTGGATGGCCGATGGGCCCCAACAGGTTACTGACGTCAGCCAAACTCCGAATGCCGGTAAGTGTAAGCGCAGCAGTGAGACTGCGGGGGATAAGCTTCGTAGTCGAGAGGGAAACAGCCCAGACCACCGGCTAAGGCCCCTAAGCGTGTGCTAAGTGGGAAAGGATGTGGAGTTGCACAGACAACCAGGAGGTTGGCTTAGAAGCAGCCACCCTTGAAAGAGTGCGTAATAGCTCACTGGTCAAGTGATTCTGCGCCGACAATTCAGCGGGGCTCAAGCACACCGCCGAAGCCGTGGCATCAGCACATGTCCCCAGCGCCTCCCTCGTGGAGTGTGTTCAGGGGTGTTGATGGGTAGGGGAGCGTCGTGTGGGAGGTGAAGCTGCGGGGTGACCCAGTGGTGGATCCCACACGAGTGAGAATGCAGGCATGAGTAGCGAAAGACGGGTGAGAAACCCGTCCGCCGAATGACCAAGGGTTCCAGGGCCAGGTTAATCCGCCCTGGGTAAGTCGGGACCTAAGGCGAGGCCGACAGGCGTAGTCGATGGACAACGGGTTGATATTCCCGTACCGGCGAAACACCGCCCATACCGAGCCCGGTGATGCTAACCGCCCAACGCCCACTCGTCACCCTTCGGGGTGCGTGTGGGCCGCGCGCGGAACCCGAACCGGTAGTAGGTAAGCGTATTAACAGGGGTGACGCAGACAGGTAGCCTCCGCGTGCTTAATGGCTATGCACGTCCAAGGGAGCAGGGCGAGGTCCAGGCAAATCCGGGCCTCACACAAGCCTCAGACCCGATGGTGACCGCGAACGCGGGAAGCAGGGTGATCCTATGCTGCCAAGAAAAGCCTCGACGCGAGGTGTTAGCCGCCCGTACCCTAAACCGACTCAGGTGGTCAGGTAGAGTATACCAAGGCGATCGAGATAATCATGGTTAAGGAACTCGGCAAAATGCCCCCGTAACTTCGGGAGAAGGGGGGCCTGAGGGGTGAAGCCACTTGCTGGCTAGCCTTTGAGGGCCGCAGAGACCAGGGAGAAGCGACTGTTTACTAAAAACACAGGTCCGTGCGAAGTCGCAAGACGATGTATACGGACTGACGCCTGCCCGGTGCTGGAAGGTTAAGAGGACGGGTCAGCTCAACTTCGGTTGGGCGAAGCTCAGAATTTAAGCCCCAGTAAACGGCGGTGGTAACTATAACCATCCTAAGGTAGCGAAATTCCTTGTCGGGTAAGTTCCGACCTGCACGAATGGCGTAACGACTTCTCCGCTGTCTCAACCGTGAACTCGGCGAAATTGCATTACGAGTAAAGATGCTCGTTACGCGCAGCAGGACGGAAAGACCCCGGGACCTTTACTATAGCTTGGTATTGGTGTTCGGGACGGCTTGTGTAGGATAGGTGGGAGACTGTGAAGCAGCCACGCCAGTGGTTGTGGAGTCATCGTTGAAATACCACTCTGGTCGTTCTGAACATCTAACCTCGGTCCGTAATCCGGATCAGGGACAGTGCCTGGTGGGTAGTTTAACTGGGGCGGTTGCCTCCCAAAATGTAACGGAGGCGCTCAAAGGTTCCCTCAGCCTGGTTGGCAATCAGGTGGCGAGTGTAAGTGCACAAGGGAGCTTGACTGTGAGACTGACAGGTCGAGCAGGGACGAAAGTCGGAACTAGTGATCCGGCGGTGGCTTGTGGAAGCGCCGTCGCTCAACGGATAAAAGGTACCCCGGGGATAACAGGCTGATCTTGCCCAAGAGTCCATATCGACGGCATGGTTTGGCACCTCGATGTCGGCTCGTCGCATCCTGGGGCTGGAGTAGGTCCCAAGGGTTGGGCTGTTCGCCCATTAAAGCGGTACGCGAGCTGGGTTTAGAACGTCGTGAGACAGTTCGGTCCCTATCCGCTGCGCGCGCAGGAAACTTGAGAAGGCCTGTCCCTAGTACGAGAGGACCGGGACGGACGAACCTCTGGTGTGCCAGTTGTTCCGCCAGGAGCACGGCTGGTTGGCTACGTTCGGAAGGGATAACCGCTGAAAGCATCTAAGCGGGAAGCCTGCTTCAAGATGAGGTTTCCACCACCCTCGAGGTGGGAAGGCCCCCAGCAGAACACTGGGTTGATAGGCCGGACGTGGAAGCGGGGACTAAAGACCCGTGGAGCTGACCGGTACTAATTGGCCAACAACTTCACCACAACACAAAGATCAATTGTTGACGCGTCCACTGTACGGTTCTGGAGCCACCCACCCCACACACCACGCGTGTGTGGAGCGGCTGGACAACTCCACAGAGTTACGGCGGTCATAGCGAGGGGGAAACGCCCGGTCCCATTCCGAACCCGGAAGCTAAGCCCCTCAGCGCCGATGGTACTGCGTGGGAGACTACGTGGGAGAGTAGGACACCGCCGAACACCCATTCCCGTAAGGGCCGCACCACTGGTGCGGCCCTTACGTGTTTCACCAGCCAAACCGCTAACCCTGCACCACCATCAACGCCGCCTCCAAGCGCTCGATCATCCACACGAGCTCCTCCTCAGTCACGACCATCGGAGGAGCCAACCGGATCGTTGCGCCGTGCGTGTCCTTGGCGAGGACACCGTGGTGCTGCAGCTCCTCGCACAGCCGTCTCCCGCTGGCCACGCGCGGATCGAGGTCGATGCCGGCCCACAGTCCGCGGACGCGGTGGCGCACGATCCCGAGGGCGTGGAGCCGGGCCAGGCCCTCCTCGAGGGCAGGCTCGAGGCTGCGGACGTGCTCCTGGACGTCGCCCGGCTCGAGGAGCTCGACCACGGCTTCCCCGACGGCGCAGGCGAGCGGGTTGCCCCCAAAGGTGGAACCGTGCTCCCCGACACCGAGGACGCCGAGGATGGCGTGGTCGGCAACGACGGCGGAGACGGGGAGGACCCCGCCGCCGAGCGCCTTCCCCAGGATGTAGACGTCGGGGACTACCCCCTCGGACTCGCAGGCGAAGGTGTGGCCCGTGCGGCCCAGCCCGCTCTGCACCTCGTCGGCGAGCAGGAGGAGGTCGTGGCGGTCACAGATCTCCCGCACCGCGGCGAGGTACCCGCGCGGTGGCAGGAGGACACCGGCCTCGCCCTGGATGGGTTCGAGGAGGACCGCTGTCGTCGTCGGTGTCACGGCCGCCTCCAGCGCGGCAGCGTCGCCGAAGGGGACGAGGTCGAAGCCGCCGTCGTACGGTCCGAAGCCCGCGCGCGCGGCCGGGTCGCTGGAGAAGCCGACGATCGTCGTCGTCCGGCCGTGGAAGTTTCCCTCGGCGACGATGATCCGCGCTCGCCCGTCCGGCACCCCGCGCCTCGTGTACGCCCACTTCCGCGCCACCTTGATGGCGGTCTCCACCGCCTCGGCCCCCGTGTTCATCGGAAGGATCCGCTCCTTGCCGCACAGCCGTGCCAGACGCGTGGCGAAGCCGGCCAGGCGGTCGTTGTGGAAGGCGCGGCTGGTGAGGGTGAGGCGGTGCAGCTGTTCCTCGGCCGCCGCGAGCAGGGCCGGGTGGGAGTGGCCGAAGTTGAGGGCGGAGTACCCCGCGAGAGCGTCGAGGTACTCGCGGCCCTCGACGTCCCGTACCCACACGCCGCGTCCCTCGCTCAGCACGACCGGCAGCGGTGCATAGGTCTGGGCGAGCACGGACGCCTCGGCTGCGATGGTCTCCGCGGTGCTCATCGACGCCTCCTCGCCTCGGTGCGATCCATCACGATGGTAGGCAGGAGAACCGCGAGAAGTCCGCGTTTTAAGACGGTCCCAGCGAGGCTGCCATGTGACACGCCGGTAACGTGGGACCGCGTAGCATGACGCCAGCCGTCTCTCACCCAGCAGAAGGACAACGGACAATGAACTCTTCTCCTCTGGCCCGACGCTCCGCGCTCGCTGCGACGGCAGCCGCGGCGCTCCTGCTCGTGTCCGCCTGCGGTGGCGACGAGGGCGAGAGCGGTGAGAGCGCCGGCCTCGGGCTGGTCAACGAGGGCACGCTCACCGCCTGCTCCAACGTCCCCTACCCGCCCTTCGAGTTCGAGGACGCCGAGGCGCCGAGCGGGTACAGCGGTTTCGACATCGACCTCCTCCAGGCCATCGCCGACGACCTCGAGCTCGACCTCGCCGTCGAGAACGTCAGCTTCGAGGCTCTCCAGTCCGGCACCACCTTCGTCTCCGGGCAGTGCGACGTCGGTGCCTCCGCGATCACCATCACGGAGGAGCGCCAGGAGAACCTCACGTTCTCCGAGCCGTACTACGACTCCCTCCAGTCGCTGCTCGTGGCGCCGGACTCCGGCATCGAGTCCATCGCCGACCTCGGGGGCAAGAACGTCGGCGTCCAGGCCGGGACGACCGGCCTGTCCTACGCCGAGGAGAACGCCGAGGGCGCCACGCTCGTGGAGTACCCGGGGAATGCCGAGCTGTGGTCGGCGATCCAGGCCGGCCAGATCGACGCGATCCTCCAGGACCTGCCGGTCAACATCGAGAACGCCGAGGCGGACCCGAGCTACGTCATCGTCGAGGAGTACTCGACCGACGAGCAGTACGGCTACGCCATGGCCAAGGACGCCTCCACCGAGCTCGTCGACGCGATCAACTCCTCGCTCCAGGGCCTGCGTGACGACGGCACCTACCAGGAGATCTACGACTCCTACTTCGCCGTCGAGCGCCGCTAGACCATGCGCCTCACCACACGCCGGCGGCTGACCCGAGCGGGGATGTACGTCCTGTTCTTCGCCGCCCTCGCGGCCGTCGCCCTGCTGGCCGACTGGGAGCGGATCACCAACCAGTTCTTCCGCCTCGACATCGCCCGCGACCAGTTCCCCGAGATCGTCACGATCGCGCTGAAGAACACGCTCCTCTTCACGCTGATCTCCTTCGCCGGTGGCCTGGTGCTCGGGATCGTCTTCGCCCTCATGAAGCTGTCGAGCGTCGGTCCCTACCGGTGGTTCGCCACCGTCTGGATCGAGCTGTTCCGGGGACTGCCGGCGCTGCTGACGATCTTCGTGATGGCGTACGTCGTGCCGATCGCCTTCGGCTTCCGGATCCCCGGCGGGAACGTCGGGGCCGGCCTCGTCGGGCTCATCTTCGTCGCCTCCGCCTACATGGCCGAGGTGATCCGATCCGGCATCCAGGCCGTGCCCAAGGGGCAGAGCGAGGCGGCTCGTTCGCTCGGCATGTCGCCGGCGGAGACGATGGTGAGGATCATCTTGCCGCAGGGCTTCCGCATCATCATCCCGCCCCTGACCAACGAGTTCGTGCTCCTCCTCAAGGACACCTCGCTGCTGTTCATCGCGGGCTCCACGGTCCTCACCAAGGAGCTCACGACCTTCGCGCGGGACGGCCAGACGACGACGGGCAACGGCACCCCGCTCGTCATGGGCGCCCTGCTCTACCTGGTGATCACGATCCCGCTCACCCGGCTCGTGGCAGTGCTCGAACGACGGATGGCGAGGGGACGATGACGGGCACCACCCCCGCGATCGAGATCACGGGACTGCGCAAGAGCTTCGGCGACAACGAGGTCCTCAAGGGCATCGACCTGTCGGTCCACAAGGGCGAGGTCGTCTGCGTCATCGGCCCCTCCGGCTCGGGGAAGTCCACGCTGCTGCGCACGGTGAACAGGCTCGAGGAACCGAGCGGCGGCTCTCTGCGTATCGAGGGCGAGGACATCCTCGACCCGGACTGCGACATCGACGCCGTGCGCACCCGCATCGGGATGGTGTTCCAGCAGTTCAACCTCTTCCCGCACCTCAACGTCATGGGCAACCTCACCATCGCCCAGCGCCGCGTCCTCAAGCGCGGCAAGCAGGAGGCCACCGAGGTGGCCCGCGCGATGCTCGAGCGCGTCGGCCTCGCCGACCGTGGCGACGCCTACCCGGCGCAGCTCTCCGGTGGCCAGCAGCAGCGCGTGGCCATCGCCCGCGCCCTGTCGATGAACCCCGACATGATGCTCTTCGACGAGCCGACCTCCGCGCTCGACCCCGAGCTCGTCGGTGAGGTCCTCGACGTGATGAAGCTCCTTGCCGCCGAAGGCATGACGATGATGGTCGTCACCCACGAGATGGGCTTCGCGCGCGAGGTGGGGGACCGGCTCGTCTTCATGGACGACGGTCTCATCGTCGAGGAGGGCGTACCCGCCGAGGTCCTCGCCTCCCCCCAGCACGCCCGCACCCAGGCGTTCCTGTCGAAGGTGCTCTAGCCGCTCCCACCCCCGCTGCTGGCGCACCTCCGCAACATTCGCTTCATCGCATGGTTGACGAGAGGAACACGATGCAGGTTCGACGACGAGTCTGGTGCGGCGCGGCGGTCTCCGCCGTGCTGCTGGGGGCGGTGACGGTGCCCGCGGCGGGCACCGGACCGGTGACCGCGGTGGTCACGCCCCCGACGGTGAGCGCCGCGCCAGAGGACGACGGCGTGCCCTACCCGCGGCAGGAGCCGCTCACCGAGCCGCCGGTCAACGAGGACGACCAGTCCTACGGCCGCGGGGCCATCCCCTTCCACGAGATCGCGCCGCTGCTCAACGAGCTTGCCGAGGGCAACGAGTACGTCTCCACCGAGGTCGTCGGCCAGTCGACCGCGGGGCGCGACCTGTACCTCGTGACGATCACGGCTCCGGAGACGGCTGAGGAGAGCGCCCAGCAGGATGAGTGGCGCGACCGGATCAAGCAGGACGCCGACGCCGCTCAGGACGACGCCGAGCTGATGGCCGGCTACAAGCCGCCGATCTGGTTCAACAACAACATCCACGGCAACGAGTGGGACGGCACCGACGCCTCCCTCTCCTACATCACCGAGCTCGTCGAGGCGCTCGAGGCGGGTGACGAGGACGCCGTGGCCCTCGCCGAGGACTACCGCCTGTACTTCACGGTGAGCAACAACCCCGACGGCCGTGTGGCCGGCACCCGCGCCACCGCGCTCAACCTCGACGCGAACCGTGACTTCATCACCAACACGACGCCGGAGACCCGCGCGATCCGTGACCTCACCGGGGACCTGCAGCCGGTCTTCTTCATCGACCTGCACGGGTACACCGGCAGCCTCCAGGTCGAGCCGACCGGCCCGCCGCAGGGCGAGAACTACGAGCACGACCTCCTCATGCCCTACTCCTACGCCGCCGCGCTGCGTATCGAGCAGGACGTCGTCGACGCTGACATCGAGGGCAACCCGCTGACCGAGGACGGCGGGATCATCATCCCGTTCCGCGACATCCCGGACGGCTGGGACGGCTGGCCGCCGATCTTCACCCCGCAGTACGTCCAGTTCCAGGGCTCGATCGCCTACACCGTCGAGCTCGGCCCCGGCCGGACGAACGACCCCGAGGAGAGCGCCCGACGGCTGGCGACCAACCGCGCGGTCGGCCACCAGGTCATCGAGTCGACGGTCGCCTACGTCGACGAGAACCGCGACGCCATCCTCGGCAACCAGATGGAGATCTTCCGCCGCGGTGAGGCGGGCGAGCCGCTCCGCGACATCCCGGCCAACCCGGACCCGGAGAACTACCCCGGTCCGGACGAGTGGACCGAGGAGTGGGACGAGCCCGACGTCACCGGCACCGACTTCCCGCGCGCCTACGTCATCCCCGCCGGCACGACCGACGCCGCGACCCTCGTCGACCACCTCCTCGCCCACGGCGTCGAGGTCGGCACCGCCGACTCTGCGTTCAGCGCCGGCGGCCAGGACTACCCGGCCGGAACCTTCGTCGTCGACATGCACCAGCCGCTGCGCGGTCTGGCCAACGTCCTGCTCTCCGACGGGTCCGACATCTCCGACCGCGTCCCGAGCATGTACGACATCTCCGCCTGGAGCCTGGGCCGCCTGTGGGGCGCCGAGGTCGACCGCGTCGGGGACACGACCGACCCGGCGCTGCCGGTCACGGCGACGCCGCTCGTCGTCGCGCCGCCGACCGGCGCCTTCCCGGCCGACGCCGAGTACGTGAGCCTCGCGCTCGACGGCGTCGCGGCGGTGCAGGCGGTCAACCTCCTGCTCGCGGGCGGGGTGGCCGTCGCCGACATCGGTGACGGCACCGTCGTCGTCGGCCCTGACGGCCTGGAGGAGGCGGAGGTGGTGAGCGAGCTGCTCGGCGTCGCCTTCACGGCGACCGACGGCCGCCAGCTCGCCGACGACGACGTCCGCGGCCTGTCCGCGCTCCGCGTCGGCTACACCACGTCCTCCGCGGTGGCCGGTGGTGAGGACGAGCTCGTCCTCACCGGCCTGGGCTTCGTCGACCCGGTCCGCGTGACGCCGGCCGGCCTCGCCGACGGCAGCGTCGACCTCGACGAGATCGACGTGCTGTGGCTGGGCGCGCCGCTTCGGCTGGGCACGGACGACGCCGCCGCGCGGGCAGCGCTCGAGCTGGACGAGTACTTCGAGTCGGGCAGGGGCGTCGTCGCTTCCGCGCAGGCCGGTACGTGGGCGGCCGACACCTTCGAGCTCTTCGAGGCGACGGCGGTGAGCGGTCCCGGCCGCGCCAACGGCGTCGTGCTCGTCGACACGGCCGACGGCGTCATCGGCGCCCAGGCCGAGGAGGCCGCGTTCACCTACGGGCCGGCGTACTTCACCGAGCTCGGGGAGGAGGTGACGGTCGAGCAGACCTTCACCGCCGAGCCGCTGCTCAGCGGTCACTGGCTGCCGAACGAGGACGGGACCGGTGGGCCCGAGCAGGCCGCAGGCCAGCCCTCGGTCATCTCCGCGGTGACCGACGACGGCTCCCGGGCTCTCGTCTTCGGCACCGACCCGTTCTTCCGCACCCACCCGCGCGGGATGTTCGACGACGTCGCGGCCGCGCTCTACTGGGCGGGTCCCGAGGGGGCGCTCGTCGAGCCGCCCGTCGAGGAGCCGACGGAGGAGCCGACGACTCCCGAGCCGACCGAGGAGCCGACCACCTCCGAGCCGACCGAGGAGCCGACGACGGCCCCGACCTCCGAGGAGCCGACGGTCGCCCCGACGGCTGCCCCGACCGACGGCCCGGGGAGCGGGCGCCTGCCCACCACCGGTGCCGACGTCTGGGCGCTCGGCGTGCTCACGGTGCTGCTCGCCGGTGGCGGCGCGGCGCTCGTCGCCCGCCGTCGCCTGACGGACTGACACCGGCCTGACCCTGCGGGGCGGCACCTCCGACCGGGGTGCCGCCCCGCTGTCATGTCTTGCCGCTCGAACGTGCGCCGAGAGTGTCGGTGCGGAGTCTTAGACTCGGGACATGACCACCGAAGCCACTGACATAAAGCCGCGCAGCCGTCAGGTGACCGACGGCATCGAGGCGACGGCGTCGCGAGGCATGCTTCGCGCCGTCGGCATGGGGGACGACGACTTCGCCAAGCCCCAGATCGGCATCGCGAGCTCGTGGAACGAGATCACGCCCTGCAACCTCTCCCTGGACCGTCTGGCCCAGGGAGCGAAGGAGGGCGTCCACGCCGGCGGTGGCTACCCCCTCCAGTTCGGCACCATCTCCGTGTCCGATGGCATCTCGATGGGCCACGAGGGCATGCACTACTCGCTCGTCTCGCGCGACATCATCGCCGACTCGGTCGAGACCGTCATGCAGGCCGAGCGCCTCGACGGCTCCGTACTCCTCGCCGGCTGCGACAAGTCGCTGCCCGGCATGCTCATGGCCGCGGCCCGCCTCGACCTCGCCGCCGTCTTCCTCTACGCCGGCACGATCATGCCGGGCTGGGTGAAGCTCGAGGACGGCACCGAGAAGGACGTCACCCTCATCGACGCCTTCGAGGCCGTCGGCGCGTGCTCGCGCGGACTCATGAGCAAGGGTGACCTCGACCGCATCGAGCGCGCGATCTGCCCCGGAGAGGGCGCGTGCGGTGGCATGTACACCGCCAACACCATGGCGTCCGTGGCCGAGGCCATGGGCATGTCCCTGCCCGGCTCCGCCGCCCCGCCGTCGGCCGACCGTCGCCGCGACATGTTCGCCCACCGCAGCGGTGAGGCCGTCGTGGAGATGCTGCGCCAGGGCATCACCGCGCGCGACATCATCACGAAGAAGTCGCTGGAGAACGCGATCGCCGTCGTCATGGCCTTCGGTGGCTCGACGAACGCCGTGCTCCACCTCCTCGCGATCGCCAACGAGGCCGAGGTCGACCTCACGCTCGACGACTTCAGCCGCATCGCCGAGCGCGTGCCGCACCTGGGGGACCTCAAGCCCTTCGGCCGCTACGTCATGAACGACATCGACCGCATCGGCGGCGTGCCCGTCGTCATGAAGGCGCTGCTCGACGCCGGTCTCCTCCACGGGGACTGCCTCACTGTCACCGGCAAGACCGTCGCGGAGAACCTCGCGGGCATCAACCCGCCGGACCCGGACGGCAAGATCCTGCGCGCGCTGGACAACCCGATCCACGCGACCGGTGGCATCACCATCCTCGGTGGCTCCCTCGCCCCGGAGGGTGCGGTCGTGAAGTCCGCGGGCTTCGACTCCGACGTCTTCGAGGGCACCGCGCGCGTCTTCGAGCGTGAGCGGGCCGCGATGGACGCTCTCGAGGACGGCACCATCCAGGCCGGCGATGTCGTCGTCATCCGCTACGAGGGCCCCAAGGGCGGCCCGGGCATGCGCGAGATGCTCGCCATCACCGGCGCGATCAAGGGCGCCGGGCTCGGCAAGGACGTCCTCCTCCTCACCGACGGCCGCTTCTCGGGCGGCACGACCGGCCTGTGCGTCGGTCACGTCGCCCCCGAGGCCGTCGACGCCGGACCCATCGCCTTCGTCCGCGACGGCGACAAGATCCGCCTCGACGTCGCCGGCAAGACCCTCGACCTCCTGGTCGACGAGGACGAACTGGCCCGGCGCCGCGAGGGTTGGGCGCCGCTCGCCCCGCAGTTCACCAAGGGCGTGCTGGGCAAGTACACCAAGCTCGTGCAGTCCGCGAGCACGGGCGCCATCCTCGCCTGAGCGAGCGGGCCTGACGCCGAGAGCCGGATTCCTCGTGGAGGAATCCGGCTCTCGGCGTTGGAGGGGAGGGAGGACGGGGCGCGTCAGGGGACGAGGAGGACCTTGCCGGTCGTCTGCCGGCCCTCGAGGGGGCGTGCGCGGCGGCGGCCTCGGTGAGCGGGAACTCCTGCCCGATGCGGACGTCCAGCCCGTCGGCGACGGCGTGGAAGAGGTCTGCGGCCCGCCACAGCAGCTCGGCGCGGTCGGCGGTGTAGTGCGCAAGCGTCGGCCGCGTGACGAAGAGCGAGCCGGCGCCGTTGAGCCGCTGGAGGTCGAAGGGCGGCACCTGCCCGCTGGACCCGCCGAACAGGACGAGCATGCCCCGCGGGCGCAGGCTGCCCAGCGAGGCGTCGAAGGTCGCCTTGCCCACGCCGTCGTACACGACGTCGACGCCGCGGCCGTCGGTGAGCTCGCGAACGATCTGCGGCAGCTCGGCCGTGAGGTCGTCGAGCTCGGTGTAGCGGATGACCTGCTCCGCGCCCGCCTCGCGGGAGAGAAGCTCCTTCTCCTCGGTCGACACGGTGGAGATGACGCGGCCGCCCCGCCGGACGACGAGCTGGGTGAGCAGGAGCCCGACCCCACCGGCGCCGGCGTGGACGAGCGCGACGTCGCCGGGTGACACCGGGAAGGTCGAGGCGCTGAGGTAGTGGGCGGTCATCCCCTGGAGGGGGAGTGCGGCCGCCGTGTGGAGGTCGATCCCCGCCGGCACCGGGATGGCCTCCTGCACCGGGACGTTGGCCCGCTCGGCGTAGCTGCCCGGCGCGGCCGCCCAGGCGACGTGGTCACCGACCGAGAACTCCGTGACGCCGTCACCCAGCTCGACGACGGTGCCGGCGCCCTCGGAGCCGACGACGTGCGGGAACTCCATCCGGTACACCCCGCCGCGGCGGTAGGTGTCGATGAAGTTCACCCCGGCGGCGGCCACCTCGACGCGGACCTCACCCGGACCGGGCGGCTCATCGGGCAGGTCGACGACGGTGAGGACCTCGGGGCCCCCGGCCTCGGTGGCGTGGACGGCGCGCATGGTCCATGTATACCTGGTTCCCCTACCGGGAGTGCCGGTAGGTTCGTGGTCGTGGCGAGCTATGTCCGGCCGGCGGTGCCGGACCGTGTCTTCCGGGACGAGCCCGGGGCCGTCATCGAGTACGGCCACCGCTGGGGCGGTGGTTCCCCACCGGAGAACACGTACTCCGTCATCACCCACCCCGAGCGCTTCGAGCCCGTGACGACAGTGGCGGAGGCGCTCATCGCCCACCTGCGCGTGACCTACGACGTCGACGTCGTCGAGCACGTGGACGTGCTGGCCGACTTCGTGAGCCCGCCCCGGGAGGCGAGGGCGGTAGTACGTCTGACTCCCAGGCTCGCCACGGCGGCGCCGCTGACCTTTGCCATCACCGACGACCCGGGCGTCCTGCTGCACGCCGGTCTCCTCCACGACGCGCCCTTCCCCGGCTGCGGCTGCGACGCGTGCGACGAGACGTGGCAGACCCAGGCGGAGGACCTGGAGGAGCTGGTCCTCGCCGTGGTCGCGGGGCGCTTCGGCGAGCGGGTGACCGGCGTCGCCCGGCCCTGGGTGCACCACGCGTTCACCGACGAGCAGGGCTCGGTCGCCTCAGGGGGTGGGCGGGCGTGGCGCGTGCCGCCCGAGCGCTTGCGGGCAGCGCGTCGGGTGCTGCGGCGGATCGGTGGCCCGTGGCACCCGTGGCCGCTCCGCCGTGAGGGGGACGCCTGAGCACGACGGCGCCGCCAGGTCCTGCAGACGCTCGCTGACGCCGTGGAGGGATCCGGCTGTCGGCGGTGGGCCGCCGGAGCTCGGTGTCGGCGGCCGTGTCAGATGGCGGGACGGGGAGCCAGCATGTGAGACGGTTTGGGTGGGTCGGGTGGTCGGGGTTACAGTTTCGGCATGCAGCAGGACGTCGTACTTCACAGGCGCGCAGCCGCCGACCGCTGAGCCGGTCCCGCTGCGCGCATCCCTTCGCACCCGCCTCGGGTCGAGGGGTTTTTTGTTTGCCGCTCTGCCGCACCACCACCGAGGTACCAGGAGGGTCATCATGGCCAAGGGACCAGTCCCCGCGCCGCCCCGCACCACGCCGCAGCCGTCGGCGCCGAGCGTCGTCCCGGCGTCGTCCGCGCCCGTCGGGCAGATCCGCGAGGAGGTCAACGGCGCCACGAGCATCGTCCGCTCCCTCGAGGAGGTCGGTGCGGAGGTCATCTTCGGCATCCCCGGCGGGGCGATCCTGCCCACCTACGACCCGCTCTTCGACTCGAAGCGGCTGCGCCACATCCTCGTGCGCCACGAGCAGGGCGCCGGCCACGCCGCGACCGGGTACGCCGCAGCCACCGGCAAGGTGGGCGTGTGCATGGCGACGTCCGGCCCCGGCGCGACGAACCTCATCACCGCGCTGGCCGACGCCAACATGGACTCCGTGCCCCTTGTCGCCATCACCGGCCAGGTCGGGGCGAGCGCGATCGGCACCGACGCGTTCCAGGAGGCCGACATCGTCGGCGCCACGATGCCGCTGACGAAGCACTCCTTCCTCGTCACCGACCCCGACGAGATCCCCGCGCGCATCGCCGAGGCCTTCCACATCGCCTCGACGGGCCGTCCCGGCCCGGTGCTCGTCGACATCGCCAAGAGCGCCCAGCAGGCCCGGACCACCTTCGCGTGGCCCCAGCAGCTCGACCTGCCCGGCTACCGTCCGGCCGTCAAGCCCCACTCGCGCCAGGTGCGCGAGGCGGCGCGCCTGCTGGCGACCTCGCGGCGTGCGGTGCTCTACGTCGGCGGCGGTGTCATCCGCGCCCAGGCCTCCGAGTCGCTGCGCCGGCTCACCGACCTGTCCGGCGCGCCCGTCGTCACCACCCTCATGGCCCGCGGCGCCCTGCCCGACTCCCACCCCCAGCACCTGGGCATGCCCGGCATGCACGGGTCCGTCGCCGCGGTGGCCGCGCTCCAGCAGGCCGACCTCATCGTCACGCTGGGTGCCCGCTTCGACGACCGCGTCACCGGCCACCTGCCCTCCTTCGCGCCCAAGGCGACGATCGTCCACGCCGACATCGACCCGGCCGAGATCTCCAAGAACCGCCACGCGGACGTCCCGATCGTCGGGGACCTCGGCGACACCATCCCCGACCTCGTCACCGAGCTCGCCGCTGCCCACGAGCAGTTCGGCAAGCCCGACATCGAGGCGTGGTGGCAGCGTCTGGACGAGCTGCGCGAGACCTACCCCCTCGGCTGGACGCCGACGGCGGACGGGCACGTCGCGCCGCAGCACGTCATCAGCCGCATCGGGGAGATCTCGGGCCCGGAGTCGATCTACGCCTCCGGCGTGGGCCAGCACCAGATGTGGGCCGCGCAGTTTATCCGCTACGAGCACCCGCGCACCTGGCTCAACTCCGGTGGCCTGGGCACCATGGGCTACGCCGTGCCCGCCGCCATGGGCGCGAAGGTCGGCATGCCGGACCGCACCGTGTGGGCCATCGACGGCGACGGCTGCTTCCAGATGACCAACCAGGAGCTCGCCACCTGCGCGCTCGAGGGCATCCCGATCAAGGTGGCCGTCATCAACAACTCCTCCCTCGGCATGGTCCGGCAGTGGCAGACCCTCTTCTACGACGGCCGCTACTCCAACACCGACCTCAACACCGGCCACCAGACCGCCCGCATCCCCGACTTCGTCAAGCTCGCCGAGGCCTACGGCTGCGTCGGCCTGCGCGCCGAGTCCGTCGGCGAGGTGGACGACACGATCAAGCGGGCGATGGAGATCGACGACCGTCCCGTCGTCGTCGACTTCGTCGTCAGCCGTGACGCGATGGTGTGGCCGATGGTCGCCGCCGGAGTGAGCAACGACGACATCCAGTACGCGCGGGGGATCACCCCCTCGTGGGACCGCGACGAGTGAAGCGAGGAAAGCGATGAGTACCCGTCACACCCTCTCGGTGCTGGTGGAGAACAAGCCTGGCGTGCTCACCCGCGTCTCCGCGCTGTTCGCCCGCCGTGCCTTCAACATCCACTCCCTCGCCGTCGGCCCGACCGAGCACCCGGACATCTCCCGGATCACGGTCGTCGTCGACGCCGCGGAGCTGCCCCTCGAGCAGGTGACCAAGCAGCTGAACAAGCTCATCAACGTCATCAAGATCGTCGAGCTGGAGCCGGAGTCCTCCGTCCAGCGCGAGCTCCTGCTCGTCAAGGTCCGCGCCGACGACGCCTCGCGCACCGCCGTCCTCCAGGTCGTCGAGCTGTTCCGGGCCCACGTCGTCGACGTCGCACCGGACGCCGTGACGATCGAGGCGACCGGCTCGCACTCCAAGCTCCAGGCGCTGCTCACGGCGCTCGAGGCGCACGGCGTCCGCGAGATCGTCCAGTCCGGCACCGTGGCCATCGGCCGCGGCTCCCGCTCGATGACCGACCGCGCCCTCGAGCGGGTCCGGACCGCCTGACCCCCATACTGACCAACGAAGCACCGGCCCCCGCGGGGCCACCACACCAAACACCAGGGAGAACACTGTGGCTGAGCTGTACTACGACGACGACGCCGACCTGTCCGTCATCGCCGGGAAGAAGGTCGCCGTCATCGGCTACGGCAGCCAGGGGCACGCCCACGCGCTGAACCTGCGCGACTCCGGCGTCGACGTCACCGTCGGCCTGCGTGAGGGCAGCTCGTCGGCCGCCAAGGCCAAGGACCAGGGGCTGCAGGTCGCGAGCATCGCCGACGCCGTCTCCGCTGCCGACGTCGTCGTCATCCTCGCCCCGGACCAGGTGCAGCGCACCCTCTACGCGCAGGACATCGAGCCCAACCTCAAGGCCGACGCCACGCTGCTCTTCGCCCACGGCTTCAACATCCGCTTCGGCTACATCAAGCCGGCCGCGGGCCACGACGTCGTCATGGTCGCCCCCAAGGGCCCGGGCCACCTCGTGCGCCGCGAGTACGAGTCCGGCCGCGGCGTGCCCGTCATCGTCGCCGTCGAGCAGGACGCCACCGGCGCGGCCTGGGACACCGCGCTGTCCTACGCCAAGGCCGTCGGTGGCCTGCGCGCCGGCGGCATCAAGACGACCTTCACCGAGGAGACCGAGACCGACCTCTTCGGCGAGCAGGCCGTCCTGTGCGGTGGCACCTCCCAGCTCGTCCAGTACGGCTTCGAGGTCCTCACCGAGGCCGGCTACCAGCCCGAGGTCGCCTACTTCGAGGTGCTCCACGAGCTCAAGCTCATCGTCGACCTCATGTGGGAGGGCGGCATCGCCAAGCAGCGGTGGAGCATCTCCGACACCGCCGAGTACGGCGACTACGTCTCCGGCCCCCGGGTCATCTCCCCGGACGTCAAGGAGAACATGAAGGGCGTCCTCGCCGACATCCAGTCCGGCGCCTTCGCGGACCGCTTCATCGCCGACCAGGACGCCGGCGCGCCGGAGTTCAAGGAGCTGCGCGCCAAGGGCGAGCAGCACCCGATCGAGACGACCGGCCGTGAGCTGCGCAAGCTCTTCAGCTGGGTGGAGTCCAAGGACTCCGACTACACCGAGGGCAGCGCGGCGCGCTGACCCCAGTGACATGAGGCGCCGGCCGGGAGAGATCCCGGCCGGCGCCTCGTGCGTGGACGACCGGTCAGTCGCCGTAGGCGTACTTCACCAGCGAGCCCTCACCGAAGGTGCCGGTGGTGGCGTACACCGTGTGGCCGGCGACGGCGACGTCCGCGGGCGAGTCCGCCTCGAAGAGCGTGGTCGCCTGGTTGTGGCCGTGGGGGATGGCCGAGACCCTCCCACCGAACATCTCCGCGACGATGACGGTGCCGTCCGCCGTCACGTCGAGACCCGTCGCGCCGCGCATGTCACCGGCGACCTCGAAGGTGTACTCGGCGTCCGGGCTGATCCAGTAGACGCTGCTCAGCGGCAGGACCTCCCCGGCGCTCCCGCCCAGCGTGCTGACGTACAGCCCGCCGAGCCAGCCCACCTGGACGTCCGTCGGCACCGACTCGGCGATGAACCGCTTGCCGACGATGCAGTCCGGGATGTCGAGCCCGAGCTGCCCCTCCATCGCGGCCTCGAGCCCGGCCGTGAACTTGATCGTCTTCCCGGGCAGGACACTCACCGTCGAGATGTCTCCCGTGCTCTCGTCGACCTTGAGGACCGCGTTGGCGGCCGCGTCGGCGACGTAGATGGTGCCGTCGTGCACCTCGAGCTGGTAGCCGTGCGACTCGACGATGCCCCGGTAGTTGACGACCGGGAAGCCGGCCGTCTCCTCGAAGGCGGTGAGCTGGTCGAGGCACGTGCCGCGCGCGTTGGTCACGCCGTACCGCTGGGACCGGTCCGGATTGTTGGCGATCTCGTAGGCCCACAGGTCGTCGCTGACGACGGTGCGCTCACCGTCCTTCGTCCTGACGATGTAGGTGGTGGGCGCCTCGCCGCTGAAGTCGCTCTCGATGTGGTACGTGGCGCCGCCGCTGTAGGTGACGCCGACGAGCTCGGCGGTCTCCGGGCTGCCCTCGAGGGTGTGGAGGTTGGTCACCGTGCCGTCCTGGCCGACGTTCGACAGCGTGTTGGCGAAGGTCTGGGTGACGTAGACGTCACCGCTGTCGCCGGCGGCGACCGTGAGCGGGCCGATGAGGCCGCCCGTGACCACCTCCGGCTCGGGGGTGTGGTCGTCGGCCTGGGCCGGGACCGTGACGAGGGAGGCGGCCAGGGCGAGGACGCCCGCTCCGGCTGCCAGGGTGGATTTCTTGCGCATGGGCTTCTCCAGGCGTGAGGGAGGACGGTCGTCCCTGGCTGGGACGACCGGTACCCGGGTGCGCGGCGACGGGCTTCCTGGGCCCGCCTCGCCCTCCCGCCTCCGCCGGGACAGCGCGAGGCTATGCCCGCGTATCGAGTGGCGGACAGGGTGACGAGGGGGGATTTCCGCGAAGCACCCTCCGTCACCCTCCGGCGCTCAGTGCAGGATCGGCACCTGGAACGGGTAGCGGTAGACCTCGCCGCGGTTGGCGGCGATCGCGCCCTTGATCGAGAGGACGAGCTGGGCGACGAACGCGCCCACCCACAGGAAGATCGCGACCGGCAGGAGGAAGAACGTGAAGGCGCAGATGATCGCCGCGATGTTGGCGACCCACACGGTGACGTTGAAGTTGAAGGCGCTCGCAGCCGCGTTACGCACCAGGGGTCCACGGTCGCGCCAGATGAACCACACGACGAGCGGGGCGAGGAAGCTGAGCAGCGTGGCGGTGAGGACGAGACCGATGAGCGGGGAGAGGTGGGCCAGGACGGCGATCGTGCGGTCGTCGCTCGAGGCGTAGGGCTGCTGCCCGTAGGGCGGGTAGCCGTAGGGCTGCTGCCCGGGGGCCTGGTAGCCGTACTGCGGGTCCCCGTAGGGCTGCTGGCCGTAGGGCTGTCCCTGCGGCGGGTACCCGGCGCCCTGCCACGGCTGTCCACCGGAGGGCGGCGGCTGGCTCTGGTCGCGGAAGTCGTCCGGAGGCGTGGTGGACATGGTGCTCCTTCGTCGGCACGGCGTGCTCGGGCCCAGCGTACGGGCGCGCCGGTGCCGCTGTCCTCACTGCCTGGCACACTCGCCCCCATGACGTGGAGCGAGGACACCGACGGCAGCACCGAGCACGAGCCGGGGACGGCGGAGGCGCGGGACGCCGCCGTCGCCGCCTACTGGGCCACGGCCCGCAAGAGGGCCGGTCTCAACCGGCTCGACGTCGTCGTCGGCCAGCAGGCGATCGGAGCGGTGCAGCCGCCCGCGTGGTCCTTCGGCTCCGACCCCCGCGAGGCCGACTCCCTGCTCGGCCTGGTGCTCAGCGGCCGGAAGACCGCGACCTCGAGCGCGGCCCAGCCCTACGCCGTACGCGGCGAGTCGGTGCCCCGGCCGGGTGACCTCTCGATCATCCTCGACGGTTCGGGTCGCCCACGGGCGCTCATCGTCACGACGGCGATCGAGGTCGTCCCGTACTCCGCGGTCGACGCCGCGCACGCGGCGGCCGAGGGGGAGGGGGACCTGTCCCTCGAGCACTGGCAGGCCGTCCACGCGCCCTTCTTCGCCGCGGAGCTCGGGGAGGTGGGCCTGGCCTTCGACGACGACAGCGAGGTCGTCCTCGAGCGCTTCCGGCTCCTCGACCCGAAACGACACACACAGGGGGCTGACGAGCGGGAGCCGGTGCTCACCTGAGGCAACCGCACTCGCCCCGAGAACGCCGCAGGGTGCCCGGCCGGCGGCCGGGCACCCTGCGTGTCCTGCTCCGTGCCTACAGGGAGAGTGAGCGGCGACGGATCACCGCGGCGGCTCCACCGAGGACAAGCGCGCCCGCCACGGCGAGCGGCATGATCGCGTTCGCGCCGGTGCTGGGCAGCCGCTCCGCGGGCGGAGCCCCGGGGGTCTCCTCGCCGGCGACGGCGCAGTCGGGCTCGGTGAGCTCGACGGTGGTCGTCGCGCGGGTGCCGTCGTCGCTGAGGGTCCAGCCCTCGGCCCCGGTCAGGCTGTAGCCCTCGCGGGCGGTGGCGGTGACCTGGACGGTGCGGCCGGCCCGGACCTCGTCCTCGTCGTAGGAGTAGTCGATGCCCTCGGTGGTGGCCGGGGTGATCGACGGGGTGGTCGTGTCGCCCTCCTCGGTGCAGACGGCCTGCGTCACCTCGGGTGCCACGGCAGCCACTTCGGTGGCGGGCGGCGGCACGACCGTGCAGTCGGGCTCGGTGAGCTCGACGGTGGTCGTCGCGCTGGTGCCGTCGTCGCTGAGGGTCCAGCCCTCGGCCCCGGTCAGGCTGTAGCCCTCCTGGGCGGTGGCGGTGACCTGGACGGTGTGACCGGCCCGGACCTCGTCCTCGTCGTAGGAGTAGTCAATGCCCTCGGTGGTGGCCGGGCTGATCGACGGGGTGGTCGTGTCGCCCTCCTCGGTGCAGACGGCCTGCGTGACCTCGGGCATCACGGGCGCGACGGTCTCGTCCCACGACAGGGTCGCGGCTGCGACGTCGGAGACGTCCCCGGTCTCGACGAGGATGAGGGTCTGGGCGTGGCTGCCGGCGCTGCCCTCGGCGGCCGGGACCTTGAGGATGGAACCGGTGACCTGCGACGCCGTGGCGGTCGCCCGGAAGGTGACCGAGCCGGCCGTGGTCTCCTGGCGCGCGTCGACGTAGAGCTCCTGACCGTCCGACACGGCACTGAGGTCGAGGTGGGCGCCGTTCGCGTCGACGACGGGAACGGTCGAGTCGGTCGTGACCGCCACCGAGCGCTGGTTGGTCGTGACCGTCACCGGTCCCACCAGTGTCCCGGAGAGCTGCGGCCCGGTCGGGACGGTGAGGGTCACCTCGGTGCGGACGTCGCTCTCGGCGAGGCCGACGTTCGCCTCACCGAGAAGGTAATTGCGCAGGGTCTGCGCGTTGGGGCTCAGGGTGGCGTCGACGTCGTCCGTCAGCTTCCAGATTGCGTACTGCGTGCCCGCGACGGCCTCCCTTGCGGAGAGGTTCGGAACCCCGATGCTCTCGCCCAGCTGCTCCAGGGTGAGCGCCGGGTAGCTGTTCGTGATGATCCAGGCGACCTTCTCCCGGACCACCTGGGACGTGCTGAAGCTGTTGTCACCGGCGAACTCGCCCCACCCGGCGGACTCGGCGTCGGTGTCGAAGCGCGCGGGGACGCTGTTCTCGATGCAGTACGCCCACAGGTCCGGCTCCCCGGAGGCTCGGCTCTCCTCGCTGGTGAAGACGGGGAACAGGCGCGCGGCGCTCTCGCCCGGCTGCGCCTGGTCACTGCGACCGATGGAGAAGTCGGCCTCGGCCGTGTCCGCGTACGCCGCGCCCGGTGCCACCGTCATCAGTGCCACGAGTGCTGCGGCGCCCAGTGCGAGCCACCGCACCACCGCGTTCGCGGGTCGTTGTCTCAAGCCGTGCTGCATGGAAGGCCCTGCTTTCGAGTCGGTGTGGAGGTCGAAAGACCGGACAGCGCTGTCCGGTGCGTCGCCAGATCGAATGGTACCCCCGGGAGTCCGGGTGTGCGCGTCGAAAGTAGGATGCTCGAACTATACGAAAGTAGGAGATCGGAACTCCGCGAGGTGGACCGGATGAGCCGCTCAACTGATGAGACGCGCGTCCCGACACGTGGACGGCTCTCTACGATGACCGCATGACGCGCACCATCGACCTTGCAGTGATCGCCGGGGACGGGATCGGTCAGGAAGTCGTCGCCGAGGGGCTCAAGGTCCTCGACGCGGCGCTGACGGACGTCACCGTCCGCACGACCCCTTACGACCTCGGCGCCGCCCGCTGGCACCGCACCGGCGAGACCCTCACCGACGAGGACCTCGCGGCCATCCGCCAGCACGACGCCATCCTCCTCGGCGCCGTGGGGGACCCGGGCGTCCCCAGCGGTGTCCTCGAGCGCGGGCTGCTGCTGCGCCTGCGCTTCGAGCTCGACCACTACGTCAACCTGCGCCCCTCGAAGCTCTTCCCCGGTGTGTCCACGCCCCTGGCGGAGCCCGGCGAGATCGACTTCGTCGTCGTCCGCGAGGGCACGGAGGGGCCCTACGTCGGCAACGGCGGCGCCATCCGTGTCGGCACGCCGCACGAGGTGGCCAACGAGGTGAGCGTCAACACCGCCTTCGGCGTCGAGCGCGTCGTGCGCGACGCCTTCGCCCGCGCCGCAGCGCGACCCCGCAAGAAGCTGACGCTCGTCCACAAGCACAACGTCCTCGTCCACGCCGGCCACCTGTGGCGGCGGACGGTCGAGCGCGTCAACGCCGAGTTCCCCGACGTCACCGTGGACTACCTCCACGTCGACGCGGCGATGATCTTCCTCGTCACCGACCCCGCGCGCTTCGACGTCATCGTCACCGACAACCTCTTCGGTGACATCGTCACCGACCTCGCCGCCGCCGTCACCGGCGGGATCGGCCTGGCCGCGTCGGGCAACGTCAACCCCGACGGCACCGCACCGAGCATGTTCGAGCCGGTCCACGGGTCCGCGCCGGACATCGCGGGCCAGGGCAAGGCCGACCCGACCGCCACCGTGCTCTCGGTCGCCCTCCTGCTCGAGCACCTCGGCCACGGCGACGCCGCGGCCCGTGTCGAGCGCGCCGTCGCTGCCGACATCGCCGCCCGGGGGACGACCCCCCGCACGACGAGCGAGGTCGGCGACGCGCTCGCGGCCGCCGTCGCCGAGGCTCAGCCCGTCTCCTGACGGCCGTCAGCGCCGGGAACCGGTATCCCGGTTCCCGGCGACGCGCTCCCCGGCGCTACCCTCGAGTACCACTGCACGCACCAGCACCCGCCGTGGGGCGGATGACCGAAGGACCGCTGGAGGCCCGCCATGACCACTGCACCTGCCGAGTTCGCGATCGTGCCCAGCTCGCGGCCGCGGACGACGGCCGAGCGCGCGGCCGCCCTGGACCGGCTGAGCTTCGGTGTGGAGTTCACCGACCACATGGCACGGGCGACGTGGACGGTCGACGGCGGGTGGCACGGCCACCGGGTCGAGGGCTTCGCCCCGCTCGAGCTCTCCCCGGCGGCCTCGGTCCTCCACTACGGCCAGGAGATCTTCGAGGGCCTCAAGGCCTACCGGCACGCCGACGGCTCGGCCTGGGCCTTCCGCCCCGAGGCCAACGCCCGGCGCTTCCAGGCCTCCGCGCGGCGCCTGGCGATGCCCGAGCTGCCGGTCGAGGACTTCCTCGCCTCCATCCGGGCGCTCGTGGAGACCGACCTCGAGTGGGTGCCGGCGGCCGCTGGCGCCAGCCTCTACCTGCGCCCCTTCATGATCGCGACCGAGCCCTTCCTCGGGGTGCGGCCCTCCCACCGCTACGAGTACCTCGTCATCGCCTCGCCGGTGGGTCCTTACTTCGTCAACGGCTTCCAGCCGGTCTCGATCTGGGTGGCCGAGGACTACCACCGCGCCGGCCCCGGTGGGACCGGCAACGCGAAGTTCGGCGGGAACTACGCCGCGAGCCTGCTGCCGCAGCAGACCGCCTACGCGCGCGGCTTCGACCAGGTGTGCTTCCTCGACGCCAGCACGGGCACCAACCTCGAGGAGCTCGGGGGCATGAACGTCTTCGTCGTCGGCGCCGACGGCGTCGTGCGCACGCCCGCCCTCACCGGCACCATCCTCGAGGGCGTCACGCGCTCGTCGATCCTCACGCTGCTCGCCGACCAGGGCACCCCGGTCGAGGAGTGCGACATCCCGCTCAAGGGGCTGCTCGCCGGCATCCGCGACGGCTCGGTCAGCGAGGTCTTCGCCTGCGGCACCGCCGCCGTCATCACCCCGATCGGGCGCCTGGCGGGGGAGTCCTTCGACGTCACCGTCGCCGACGGCGCGGCGGGCCCGGTCACCGAGCGCCTGTTCACCCAGCTCACCGACATCCAGTTCGGCCACGCGCCCGACCCGCACGGCTGGATGCAGCCCCTCGTCTGAGGGAACGCGTGGACGGGTGGTACGGGTCACCCTCCGCGTGTGGCATCATGACCCCATGCAGTTCCGGCTCATTATCGGCTAGCGCACGCGGCACCACCCGCCACGTGCGCAACCTCCCGTACCCCGGGAGGTTTTTTTGTTGCCGGGGCCACCTGCCCGCGGCGACCGAGACCCGGCACCACCCCCGCCGGGGAGCAGGACTGCGACGGCTGACACAGGGAGACCGACACCATGAGCACGACGACGCGCCCCGCCTCGCAGGCTGAGCTCACCATCGACGTCTACGACACGACCCTGCGCGACGGCGCGCAGCAGGAGGGAATGAACCTCTCCTTCGCGGACAAGCTCGCCATCGCCCCGCTCCTCGACGAGCTCGGGGTCGGGTACATCGAGGGCGGGTGGCCCGGCGCGATCCCCAAGGACACCGAGTTCTTCGCGCGTGCCGCCAAGGAGCTGGACCTGCGCCACGCGCGTCTGGCCGCCTTCGGGTCCACGTGCAAGGCCGGCACGCGGCCCCACGACGACCCGCAGGTCCGCGCCCTCGTCGACTCCGAGGCGCCGGTCATCACGATCGTCGCGAAGAGCGACATCCGGCACGTCGAGCGGGCGCTGCGCACGACGGGGGAGGAGAACCTCCGGATGATCGCGGACACCGTCCGCTACCTGCGCGAGCAGGACCGCGAGGTCATCCTCGACGCCGAGCACTTCTTCGACGGCTACCGCTACGACGCCGAGTACGCCGTCGCCGCGATCAGGGCGGGCCTGGACGCCGGCGCGCACGTCGCCGTCCTGTGCGACACCAACGGCGGCATGCTGCCCGGCTGGGTCGGCGAGATCGTCACCGCTGTCCGCTCCCGGGTGGACGGGGTCCTGGGCATCCACGCCCACAACGACACCGGCTGCGCCGTCGCCAACTCCCTCGCCGCCGTCGAGGCCGGCGTGCGGCACGTCCAGGGCACCGTCAACGGCTACGGGGAGCGCACGGGCAACGCCGACCTCGTCACCGTCGTCGCCAACCTCGAGCTCAAGCACGGCGTCGACACCCTCGCCGGTGACGGCCTGCGGGAGTCCAGCCGCCTGTCCCACGCGATCAGCGAGATCACCAACATCAGCCCCTACGCCCGCCAGCCCTACGTGGGCTCCAGCGCCTTCGCCCACAAGGCCGGCCTGCACGCCTCGGCGATCCGCGTGGACCCCGACCTCTACCAGCACATCGACCCCGTCGCCGTCGGCAACGACATGCGCATGCTCGTCTCAGAGATGGCGGGCCGCGCGAGCATCGAGCTCAAGGGCCGCGAGCTCGGCATCGATCTGTCCGGCCGCGCAGACGTCCTCTCGCGCGTCACCGAGCGCGTCAAGGCCGCCGAGGCGCAGGGCTACACCTTCGACGCCGCCGACGCGTCCTTCGAGCTCCTGCTCCGCGAGGAGCTCGACGGCGCCCGCCCCCGCTACTTCACCGTCGAGAGCTGGCGGGCCATGGTGCAGACCCTGAGCGAGGACATCTCCCTCACCCTCGCCGAGGCCACCGTCAAGCTCCACACCGGCCGCGGCCGCGTCGTGTGCACGGGGGAGGGGAACGGCCCGGTCAACGCCCTGGACCACGCCCTGCGCCAGGCCCTGGTGGACGTGTACCCCGAGCTCGAGGACTTCGAGCTCATCGACTTCAAGGTGCGCATCCTCGACACCCAGTCCGGCACCGACGCCACCACGCGCGTGCTCATCGAGACCTCCGACGGCGCCCGCTCGTGGAGCACGGTGGGCGTGGGCCCCGACATCATCGAGGCGAGCTGGGAGGCCCTGGTCGACTCGGTCGTCTACGGGCTGCTCCACCGCGACGTCCACCCGCGCTGACCGCGACAGCCGCGGCAGGGGCGGTGCGCGGTAGCCTGCAGGCGTGCGAGGCGAGTACAAGGTTCCCCAGGGCAAGCTGGTCGCCGTCGACCTCGACGTCGTCGAGGACCGGCTGCGCCACGTCAGTGTCTCGGGGGACTTCTTCCTCGAGCCCGACTCCGCGCTGGAGGACATCAACGCGGCCCTCGAGGGCATGCCCGCGACGGCGGGCGCCGAGGAGCTCGCGCAGGCGGTGACCCGGGCGCTGGACCCGCAGGTGGCGCTCGTCGGCTTCAGCGCCGACGCCGTCGGGATCGCGGTGCGCCGCGCGCTCGGCCACGCGACCAGCTGGGCCGACCACACCTTCGAGGTCATCGGCCCCCGCGTGCTGCCGCCCGCGCTGCACGTGGCCCTGGACGAGGTCCTGCCCGGGGAGGTCGCCGCAGGCCGCCGCGGCCCGCTCATGCGGATCTGGGACTGGGACGCCCCGCTCGTGGTCATCGGCTCCTTCCAGTCGGTGCGCAACGAGATCGACCCCGAGGGCCTGGCCCGGCACGGGATGACGGTCGTGCGCCGCGTCTCCGGCGGCGGGGCGATGTTCATGGAGCCGGGCAACTGCATCACCTACTCCCTCGTCGTGCCGACCTCGCTCGTCGAGGGGCTGAGCTTCGAGCGCTCCTACGCCTTCCTCGACGACTGGGTGCTCGGCGCCCTCAAGGAGGTGGGGGTCAACGCGCGGTACGTTCCCCTCAACGACATCGCCTCCGACGCCGGGAAGATCGGCGGGGCCGCGCAGAAGCGCTTCGCCAGCGGCGTCGTCCTGCACCACGTGACGATGAGCTACGACATCGACGCGGACAAGATGCTCCAGGTGCTGCGCATCGGCCGGGAGAAGATGTCGGACAAGGGCACGGCGAGTGCGAACAAGCGGGTCGACCCGATGCGCTCGCAGACCGGTATGAGCCGCGCGGCCATCATCGACGCCTTCATCGCCCACTTCGAGGGCCGCTACGACACCGTGCGCTCGGACTACACCTCCGACGAGCTGGCCCGCGCCGAGCAGCTCGTCCAGCACAAGTTCCTCGACGACGCCTGGACCTACCGCGTTCCCTGAGCGCTCCTCTCTCGCCGCCACCTGGATCGTGCGCGGGGCAGGATCCAGCTCTCGGCGCGATGGTGGAACCACGCCCGGTCCCACGGCGGGGCCGGTACGCGGCCGCGATATGGTCGACGGCGTGAGCAGTGAGGTGGCCGAGCGCCTGGCGCAGGTGCGGGAGCGGGTGGCCGCCGCCGCCCGTGTCGTCGGCCGTGGCCCCGCGGAGGTCCAGCTCCTCCTGGCGGTCAAGACCCTGCCCGCCGACCGCGTCCGGGGGGCGATCGACGCCGGCGCCCACCTCCTCGGGCACAACCGGGCGCAGGAGCTCGTCGCCACCGCCCCCGACCTCGCCGGCCTCCCGCACGAGATGCACTTCATCGGGCGGCTGCAGTCGAACAAGGCAGGCAAGGTCGTGCCGCTCGTCAGCTGCGTCCAGAGCGTCGACAGCCTCGCCCTCGCCGAGCGGCTCGACCGCCTCGCCGCCCGCGAGGGACGCCGCCTGGACGTCTTCGCCCAGGTCAACACCTCCGGTGAGGACACCAAGGCCGGGGCGGCGCCGCAGGACGCGCTCGCGCACGCCCTGGCCGTCGCCGCCCTGCCGCACCTGCGGCTCCGCGGGCTCATGACGATCGGCGCCCGGTCCGAGGACGTCGACGTCGTCCGCGCCTCCTACGAGCGGCTCGCCGCGCTGCGGGACGACGTCGTGGCGAGCGGTGCGCCGGGGACCGCCGACGCGCGCGAGCTGTCGATGGGGATGAGCACGGATCTCGAGCTCGCCGTCGCCGCCGGCGCAACGATGGTCCGGGTCGGGACCGCCGTCTTCGGAGCCCGTCCCACCGGCTAAGTTGTCCTCCACGGGGGATCGTCACGTACCGTGTCGGGGTTCTTGAGAGACGGGAAGGTCCATGTCCGACACCGGCCGCCGGCTGACGCCGGCGCAGCTGCTCCTCATCGTCGTTGTCAGCATCCTCGTGCTGCTCTTCGTCATCCTCCTCGCCGGCCGTCTCACGAGCGGCGGGGGCGAGCCGGGTGCGGACGCGTCGACGGCCACCACCGCCCCGTCCGGCGACACGACCGACGACACGACCGACGACGTCACGCCGACGCCGGAGCCCGAGGCGGAGTACTTCGCCTCGCCGTCGGGAAACATTGTCTGCGCGCTCACCCCTGACAGCGCCGACTGCGTCATCTCGAACTTCCAGTACGAGCCCGAGGACGCCGACTGCGAGGAGGAGGGTGCCGGCGGGCACCTGCGCGTGGAGGCGGCCGGGGCGTCGATGCCCTGCGAGCCGCTCGTCGTCGCCGGCGACGTGCCGGCCCTGGACTACGGGGAGACGACGACGGCGCACGGCTTCACCTGCGAGAGCGCCGAGTCCGGGGTCACCTGCCGCCACGACGACTCCGGCTACGGCTTCGCGGTGGCTCGGGCGTCCTACGAGCTGTTCTGACGCGACGAGGGCCGCCCGGGATGTCCCGGGCGGCCCTCGTCCTCAGCGAGTCACCAGATGCGCACGCGCTCCTCGGGCGGGAGGTACAGCGCGTCGGTGCGCTCGACGTCGAAGGCCTCGACGAAGGCGTCGAGGTTGCGCACCACCCCGTTGCAGCGGAACTCGTTGGGGGAGTGCGGGTCGATCGACAGCAGCCGGACCACCTCGGCGTCGCGCGCCTTCTGCTGCCAGATGCGGCCCCACGAGAAGAAGATTCGCTGCAGGCCGGTGAGCCCGTCCACCACCGGAGCATCCTCCAGGCCGGACAGGCCCTGCTTGCGCAGCGCGATCTCGTAGGCCTTGATCGCGATCGACAGCCCGCCGAGGTCGCCGATGTTCTCCCCGATCGTCAGGGCGCCGTTGACGTGGTGCGAGCCGTCCAGCTGGGCGGGGGAGAAGGCGTCGTACTGGGCGATGAGGGCCGTGGTGCGGGCCTCGAACTCGGTGCGGTCCTGCTCGGTCCACCAGTCGTGCAGGCGGCCAGTGCCGTCGTACTTGCTGCCCTGGTCGTCGAAGCCGTGGCCAATCTCATGCCCGATGACCGAGCCGATGCCGCCGTAGTTCCACGCGTCGTCGGCGTCGACGTCGAAGAACGGGGGCTGCAGGATGGCGGCCGGGAAGACGATCTCGTTCATCGTCGGGTTGTAGTAGGCGTTGACCATCTGCGGCGGCATGAACCACTCGTCGCGGTCCATGGGCTCACCGAGCTTGGCGAGGTTGCGCGCGGTCTCGAAGAGCTCGGCGCGACGGACGTTGCCGAGCAGGTCGGTCGGGTCCGTCTCGAGGGTGGAGTAGTCGCGCCACTTGTCGGGGTAGCCGATCTTCGGCGTGAAGGCGGCGAGCTTCTCCAGCGCGCGCTCCTTGGTCTCCTCGCCCATCCAGTCCAGCTCGGTGATCGACTGCCGGTAGGCCTCGATGAGGTTGTCGACGAGCTTTTGCATCCGGGCCTTGTGCTCGGGCGGGAAGTGGCGCTCGACGTAGATCTTGCCCACGGCCTCGCCCAGGGCGCCCTCGACGAGCGCGACGCCCCGCTTCCAGCGCTCGCGCATCTCCGGCGCGCCGGTGAGGGTGCGGCCGTAGAAGTCGAAGTGCTCCTCGACGAAGGCGGCCGGCAGGTACGGCGAGCGGGCGGAGACGACGTGCCACAGCAGCCACATCCGCAGCGAGTCGACGTCCAGCTCCTCCCACGCCGCGGCGAAGTGGGTGAGGAAGGAGGGCATCCCGACGATGGTGGAGTCGACGGCGCCCGCGGGCAGGTTGAGCGACTCGCGCCACAGGTCCCAGGGGAAGCCGGGAGCGGAGTCGAGGACCTCGGCCCACGTGCGGGGGTTGTTGATCTGGTCCGCCTCGCGGGAGCGGACCTTGTCCCAGTGGCCGGCGGCCAGGCGGGTCTCGACGTCCATGACGCGCTGCGCCGCGCCCATCGCCTCGTCGGCGGTGACGAGCCCGGAGAGCTCGAGCATCGCGGCGACGTGCGCGAGGTAGGCGGCGCGGGTCTCGGCGTGGGCGTCCTCGCGGTAGTAGGACTCGTCGGGCAGGCCCAGCCCGCTCTGCCACAGGAAGACGCGGTAGCTGTCGGGGTCGTTGAAGTCGGTGTCGACGAAGAGCGCGACGGCGCCGCCCACCCCCGTGGAGGCGAGCGTGCCCATCGCGCGGGCGAGCGACTCCTTGTCGCGGGCGGCGGTGAACAGCTCGAGGTCCGGCTGGAGCGGCCCCGTCCCGAGCGCCTCGATGCGCTCCTCGGCCATGAACGAGGCGAACAGGTCGCCGACCTGCTTGGCCTCGCCCGTCGCGTCCTCCGCGGCGGCCGCGTCGGCGATGATCTCGCGCACCCGCTGCTCGGACAGGTCGCGCAGCACCATGAAGGCGCCGTCGCGAGCGCGGTCGGCCGGGATCTCGTGCTCGCGGAGGTAGGTCCCGTTGATGTGGCGGTAGAGGTCGTCCTGCGGCCGCACGGTCGTGTCCATGGCCTGCTCGAACGACATCGACGTGGTGGTCTCGTCAGTCGTCATGGTCCGACGATACGGGAGGGGCCGCAGCCGGCGCGGGCTGAGATCGTCGTCCGCAGCGGTCGCGGGACACGGCAAGATAGGGACCATGCGCATCCACATCGCCGCCGACCACGCCGGGTTCGAGCTCAAGGTCGCCCTCGTCGAGCACCTCACCGCCGGGGGCCACGACGTCGTCGACCACGGGGCCCACACCTACGACGCCCAGGACGACTACCCGTCGTTCTGCTTCGCGGCCGGGGAGGCCGTCGTCGCCGAGCCGGGCAGCCTGGGGATCGTGCTGGGCGGCTCCGGGAACGGCGAGCAGATCGCCGCGAACAAGGTCCGCGGCGTGCGCGCCGCGCTCGCGTGGGACCTGGACACCGCGACGCTCGCGCGCACCCACAACGACGCCAACGTCCTGTCCCTCGGCGCTCGCAAGCACTCGGTCGACGACGCCGTCGCCATGGTCGAGGCCTTCGTCGCCGAGCCCTTCTCCGGCGAGGCCCGCCACCAGCGCCGCATCGACCAGCTCGCGGAGTACGAGCAGCGCTGAGGCGGGCCCCCTCCTCCTAGAAGCCCCAGCCGGTCGACGCGGCGACGGGCCACGCGAACGCCGTCGCCGCGGGCACGAGGGTGCCGGGCACGAGCTCGGTGGCCCGGCCCGCCGCGGCGAGGGCGGCGATCGACGTCGCCCCGAGGTACACCGCCCCGAGGTCGGCGATGCCGAGCGCGAGCTCGGCCGGCTCGTCGGTCCGGGTGACCTCGGCGCCGTCGGGGCCGCCGCGCACGTGCCAGCGGCCGGCGTTGTCGGGCACGAGCGGGTCGTCGACCTCGAGGACGACGTCGACGGCGGCCGGGTAGGCCCGTGCCTCCAGCGCCGCCGGCACGTCGAGGATGCGGACCCAGACGTCGTCGTGGACCCGACGCTCGATGCCGCGCAGCTCGGTGAGCAGCCCGAGGAGGGCGTCGTCGGGGGCGAGGTTGTGGGCCTTGACCTGCCCCATGAGGTCGAGGTCGAGGAGCGTGGACCACAGCGCCCGGGAGGCGGCGGGGTCGAGGGCGAGGGCGTCGTGGACGCTGACGGTGCCCGTGGGCAGGTTCTCCTCGCCCCAGCTCTCCTTGCGACGCAGGACGGCGTAGCCGCGCGGCTCGCCCGAGGGGTCCCGGACGACGGCGATGCGCTTGCGCTCGGCGCCGCGGCGCGCGGAGGGCCAGTCGACGAGGTGCGCGGCCCGCAGCTCCGGGGTGTCCCGGGTGATCCACCCGGGCCGCACGACGGCACCGTGGACACGCTCGACGACCTCGGGGCCGTGGTACGCGGGGTCGAGGTTCTCGAGCTCGACGACGAGCGCGTCGGCGCCCGCCACCGCCCGGAGGCCGGCGCCGCGGGACAGCGAGAGGGACACGCGGTGGGAGGCGATCCCGTAGCCGTAGCGCCCGTAGATGCCGCTCTCGGCGGCGTTGAGCACGGAGAGGACCTCCCCGCGCTCGCGGGAGCGACGCAGGTGCGCGTGGAGCATCGCCCGGCTCAGTCCCCGCCGGCGGTGGCCGGGGTGCACACCGACCCACGTGAGGCCGGCGGCCGGTAGGCGCTTGCCGCCCGGCACCTGGACCCGGAAGGCGAAGGAGGAGTGCATCGCCGCGAGCGTGGTGCCGCGCGGCCCGTCGTGCCACACGCCGACGCTCCGGCCGGGCTCGAGGTTCCACACGTCGGCGGGCTCGTCCTCGGGGTTGAGGTCGAAGGCGAAGGCCCAGCGGTCGATCTCGCGCATGGCCTCGCGGTCGGCGACGTCGTCGAGCTCGGCCAGGCGGTATCCGGACGGCAGCGGGGTCTCGGGCGGGTCGGTGAAGGTCACGGGCAGAGCATGTCAGCGGCCCGGACGGCGTCGCGAGCGGATTTTGGGACAATGACCGGCGTGACCGACTGGAGCGAGCTCGTCCTCGACATCGCCGACGACGTCCCGCCCGGCCGTGCCACGACGTACGGCCTCGTCGCGGAGGCCGCCCGCGCCCGCACCGGCCGAGGCTCGGCGCGGTCGGTCGGCGCCGTCATGTCCCGCGAGGGCAGCTCCGTCGCCTGGTGGCGGGTGGTCCGCGCCGACGGCTCCCTGCCCGAGCAGCTCAGCGCCCGCGCCGCCGAGCACTACCGCAGCGAGGGGACACCACGGCGACCCGGCGGCTCCGTCGACCTCACCCGCGCCCTGTGGGACCCCGTGGAGGACCCCCATGCCTGAAGGCCACTCGATCCACCGCCTCGCGCTCGCCTTCGACGAGCTGCTCCACGGCGAGCGCCTGGAGGTCACCTCACCGCAGGGGCGCTTCGCCGCGGGCGCCGAGCTGCTCGACGGACGGCGCCTGGCGGCGACCGACGCCCACGGCAAGCACCTCTTCCTCGGCTTCGCGCAGGACGGTGAGGCGCCCGAGGACTTCCGCTGGCTGCGGGTGCACCTGGGGCTGTACGGCTCGTGGACCTTCGCCGGCGACACCACCTTCCACGCACCGCACGCCATCGGCGCGCCCCGGCGGCGGGTCGCGGAGGAGGAGACACCCGTGGGGGACGGCGGCGCCCAGGCGCTGTCGCCGGCGGAGTGGACGGTGCCCGAGCCGCGGGGCGCCGTGCGGGTGCGGCTGCTGGGGGAGCACGGCGTCGCCGACCTCACCGGCCCGACCGCCTGCGAGGTGGTGACGCCGCAGGAGAAGGACGCCGTGCACGCCCGGCTGGGTCCCGACCCGCTGCGGGCGGACGGGGACGTCGAGCAGTTCGTCGCCAACGTGCGCCGCCGGGCGCGGCCGGTGGGCGAGCTGCTCATGGACCAGTCCGTCATCGCCGGCGTCGGCAACATCTACCGCGCCGAGGCGCTCTACCGGGCCCGGCTGCACCCTCGCAAGCTCGGCCGGACCGTCGCCGCGCCGCGGCTGCGGGAGATGTGGGCCGACCTGGTCACGCTCATGTCCGACGGCGTGGCCACCGGCCGGATCGTCACGACCGAGCCGGAGGACCGCGAGGTGGACGAGGACCGCTGGTACGTCTACCACCGTGAGGGGCGCCCCTGCCTGCGGTGTGGGAGCAAGGTCGCCGAGGACGAGATGGCCGGTCGGCGGGTCTTCTGGTGCCCGCGGGAGCAGCGCCGGCCCTCGGCCGCCGCCTGACGAAAACACTCGCGGCGGGCGCGCGACCGGGGGCAGCATCGGGGGCATGGACGAGGAGACTGTCACCACCGAGCTGACCGCCGTCGTGGCGCGGGCCGAGCGCAACGTCGCCCACGACGGCGGGCCCTTCGCCGCCGTCGTCGTCCTGCCCGACGGCCGGCGCTTCGAGGGGGTCAACCGCGTGGTGCCGACCAGTGACCCGACGGCCCACGCGGAGGTCGTCGCCGTCCGACGCGCGTGCGCCGCGACGCGTTCGGTCGCGCTTGACGGCGCGGTCGTCTACGCGAGCTGCGAACCCTGCCCCATGTGTGTCGCGGTGGCCCTGTGGGCACGCGTCGACGCGGTCTACTACGCCGCCGACCGCCACGACGCCGCGCGCGCCGGCTTCGACGACGCCGCCTTCCACGACTACTTCACCGACCCGGCGCACCGGGAGCTGCTGCCCGTGGTGCGGCAGTCGGTGCCCGCGGCTACCCGGCCCTTCCTCGCCTGGGAGGGCCGGGCGGACCGGACGCCGTACTGACGCCCGGCTAGCCCACCGCGCTCGCCGCTGAGCTCGGCTACCGCTCCGAGGCGGCCTTCAGCCGGGCCATTGCCGGACCCTGGGCGCGGTGCGGCGGGAGTCGGCTCAGATGAACAGCGCGGGATCGGCGTAGGGGTCGATCTCCGGGGGGTTCTCGCGGACGCGGCCGGGCACTCCGACCGCGACCGCACCCGCCGGCACGTCCTTGACAACGACGGCGTTGGCGCCGATCTGGGCGTCGTCGCCCACGCTGATCGGGCCGAGCACCTTCGCGCCGGCGCCGATGACGACGCGGTTGCCGATCGTGGGGTGCCGCTTGCCGCGCGTCATCGAGCGGCCACCGAGGGTGGTGCCGTGGAAGAGGACGACGTCGTCGCCCACCCGGGAGGTCTCGCCGATGACGACGCCCATCCCGTGGTCGATGAACAGGCGGCGGCCGAGGACGGCCGCCGGGTGGATCTCGACGCCGGTGAGGGCGCGCACGAGCTGGGACAGCAGGCGCGCCGGCAGCTTGCCGAGGGGACCGGCGTGCCACATCCGGTGGCAGACCCGGTGGGCCCACAGTGCGTGGACCCCCGGGTAGCCGAGCGCCACCTCTGCGAGGCTGCGCGCCGCGGGGTCACCGCGGCGCGCAGCCTCGAGGTCCTCCCGGAGGAGGACCCAGAAGCGGATGTGGGAGTTGTGCACGTCAGTCGGCGAACTCGCTGTAGAGCGGCGTCGAGAGGTAGCGCTCGCCGAAGCTCGGGATGACGACGACGATCGTCTTGCCCTCGGCCTCCGGGCGGGCGGCGATCTCGAGCGCGGCGGTCACGGCGGCGCCGGAGGAGATGCCGACGAAGATGCCCTCCTCGGCCGTGAGCCGGCGGGCCATCTCCACGGACTGCTCGGCGTTGACGTCGATGACCTCGTCGTAGACGGAGGTGTCGAGGATCTCGGGGACGAAGTTCGCGCCGATGCCCTGGATCTTGTGCGGGCCGGGCTGCCCGCCGTTGAGGATCGGCGACTCGGCCGGCTCGACGGCGATGATCTTGACCCCGGGCTTGCGCTCCTTGAGGACCTGGCCCACGCCGGTGATGGTCCCGCCGGTGCCGATGCCCGCGACGAAGTAGTCGACCTCGCCGTCGGTGTCGTTCCAGACCTCCTCGGCGGTGGTCTGGCGGTGGATGGCGGGGTTGGCCTCGTTGGCGAACTGGCGGGCGAGGACGGCGCCCTTGCGCTCCGCGGCGATCTCCTCGGCCTTGCTGACGGCGCCCTTCATGCCCTCGGAGCCGGGGGTGAGGACGAGCTCGGCACCGAAGGCGCGCAGCAGCGCGCGGCGCTCGCGGCTCATCGTCTCGGGCATGGCGAGGACGACGTTGTAGCCACGGGCGGCGCCGACCATCGCCAGGGCGATGCCGGTGTTGCCCGAGGTCGCCTCGACGATCGTGCCGCCGGGGGGCAGCGCACCGGACTGCTCGGCGGCGTTGACGATCGAGACGCCGATGCGGTCCTTGACGGAGCTGGCGGGGTTGTAGAACTCGAGCTTGGCCAGGACGGTGGCGCCCAGGCCCTCGGTGACGCGGTTGAGGCGCACGAGCGGGGTGCGGCCGATGAGGGCGGTGACGTCGTCGTAGATACGTGCCATGGGACTTCCTTCACTTCGGGAGGTTCGGGGCAGGGGCGCCACCGACTCTGGTGGCTGGGGAGCGCCGGGCATGCGGCAGGCCGCACGGTTGGAGCCGGGCGCTCTACGGACAGCGCTGGCAGCGGGAGGAGGCGGGGGCGGCGAGCACGAGCACGGCTGCGGCATCTCCTCTCACTGCTGCCGGGCCGGTCGACGTGCCGGCCTGCGTTCCTTGAACCCTAAACCAGGCCATCGGGCCGATCAATCGGTGGTCGTATCGCGGGCGGGGGCCTGCCGGCGGGCGCGGGCGGCGTAGGTGTTGAGGAGTGCGGCACCCGACGCGGCGTCGTCGACGGTGACGACGAGCCGCCGCCCGCCGGAACGCTCGACGGCGACCGCCTCACCGGAGCGGATGACGACGCCGACCGTCCCCGACACGTTCGTGCGCAGTCCCCAGCCGCCGAACTCGGGGAAGGGCCGCACCGTGGTGACGTCGGCGCGCTCCACCTCACCGGCTGGGACGTGGATCCGGGGCCAGCCGAAGGTGCCGCGGGCGGTGAGCCCGCGCGCGTCGACCTGGACCTGCCACGTCGTCATGGTGAGGACGAGGACGAGCAGCGGGACCGCGACGACGAGGGGGACCAGCGTGTCCCCGAGGAGCCACAGGGCCACGCCGCCCACCGCGCCGACGGCGACAACCACCCAGGTGACCGTGGTGCCCAGGCCCGCGACGCCGCGGACCCACACGGCGCGCTGCCCCTCGGGCAGGTCCGCGGTGGGGGCGCCCTCGGCGAGTGAACCGGTCGCGGGCAGGGCCGGGTCGGCGCCGGCCGACGCGCCCGCCACCGCCCCGAGGAGCAGGGCAGCGAGGATGCTGGCGACGAGCCAGCCGTCGGGGGAGGCCGCAGCGGTCGCCGAGGCGACGTCGACCTGAGCGGCGACGCTCGCCAGCGTCATGCCGGCGAACAGCACCGAGAGCCCGACAGCCAGGCCGAGCGTGAGGCGGCGCGTGATCGCCTGGCGGCCCGCGAGGACGGAGAGGGCGGCCATGACGAGCAGCGACAGGCCGCTGATGACGGCCATCGGCACGAGGAGCTCGGCGACCGAGCCGGTGCGGTCGACCGCGCCCGTGGGGCCCCAGTGGACCGCGACGGTGTCGGGCAGGCGGGGGAGCAGGCGGACGACGACGAGCCAGGCGGCCGCCGTGACGAGCGCCGGCACGAGGACGCCGAGCACCCAGGCGCGGCGGCGGTGGGGCAGGGGGTGGGTCATGAGGTCTCCTCCGTGGAGCTGAGCAGGGCGGCGACGGCGGACATCGGCAGGCCGAGACGGCCCGCCTCGCGGCGGACGGTGGCCACGGCCTCGAGCAGCGGCGCGTAGTGCTCGACGGCGTGGGCGGTGACGACGGCGCCGCGCCCGCGGCGCAGCTCGACGAGGCCCTCGTCGCGGAGCAGCTGGTAGGCGTGGAGCACCGTGTGCTGGTTGACGTCGAGCGACTCGGCGAGGTCCCGCGCCGACGGCAGCCGCTCGCCGCTGGCCACCTCGCCGCGCAGGACGGCGGTGCGCACCTGGCCGGCGAGCTGCTCGAACAGCGGCAGCGCCGAGGACGGGTCGATCCGAATGAGCATGGCACAACCTTACTTGCTCTACCCCAACTAGAACAACTCTCCGACCCCTCCACGTCGAGCGCTGAGTTGTTCCGGGAACAACCCACCGCTCGGCGCGATGGGTGGGGCGGGAGGGCTATGCGGGAGCTCGACCACGCGCGTCCCTGCCGGCCTCACCTTGGCGACGCCGCCGGTGAGGCCCGCGACCGCGGAGGTGAGGGCGCCGTCGTCGTTCGTCGCCAGGACGAGGGTCACCTGCTCGGCGTAGGCGACGTCGTCGACGGCGAAGCCGAGCGCTCGCAGCTCGGACTCCACGCGGCCGGCGTCGGCGTGGGGGAGCGAGACCGCGTGGAGGCGGCTCTCGCGCTGCACCACCACCGGTGCCTCCTCGAGCGCCGAGCGGACGGCGTCGGAGTACGCACGTACCAGTCCGCCCGTGCCGAGCTTGACCCCGCCGAAGTAGCGGACCACGACGGCGGCGAGGTCGACCAGCCCGCTCCCGCGCAGCACCTCGAGCATCGGCATGCCGGCGGTGCCGGCCGGCTCGCCGTCGTCGGATGACCGCTCGACGAGGTTCGTCCCAGGAACCCGGACGACGAAGGCGGAGCAGTGGTGCCGGGCGTCGGGGAAGGCGTGCCGCGCGTCGTCGACCAGCGCGCGCGCCGCGGCCTCGTCGTCGGCGCGGCGCAGCCACGTGATGAAGCGCGAGCGGCGGACCTCCAGCTCGGTCGCGGTGGTCACGCCGCCGGTCAGGGTGCGAACATCCATGGTGTGGCCATTGTGGACGCCCCGGAGGGGGCAATGTCACACCCGGCCGCAGCGTCCGGCATTGGACCCGGACGCCTGCGCCGTGGCACGCTATACGACGGCAATCGTCTCGACCACGAAAGGAGCGGCAGGGCAGATGGCAGTTCCGAAGCGCAAGATGTCCCGTAGCAACACCCGCTCTCGCCGGTCCCAGTGGAAGGCGGAGCCCACCACGCTCCAGACCGTCCGCGTCCAGGGCCGCGAGATCCAGGTGCCCCGGCGCCTGGCGAAGGCCTACCAGAAGGGCCTGGAGTTCGCAGACTGATCGCGACTCACGCGTGGACGGCCGTCACCCCTCGGGGTGGCGGCCGTCTCGCGTTCCCGCCCCGTGCTGCTCGAGCCAGACGAGGACGTCGCGGGGCACGTCGCTGCTCGAGATCGTCGCCACGTGGCCGCGTCCCGGATATGTGACGAGGGTGCTGCCGGCGATCCCCGCCGCGGTCTCCCGGACGGTGTCGAGGGAGAAGAACCGGTCCTCCTCGCCGGCGAGGAGCAGGACCGGCGCGGTGATCCGTGCGAGGGCCTCCCACCCGTCGAAGGTGCGCTCGGCGTCGGCCTCGACGAGCAGGTCGCCCGGCGGCGTGGCCGACCCGGTGACGAGCCTGCCCGTGAGGTGGCCGGCGACCCGGCGCAGCCGCGCGCGCCGCTGATCGGGCAGGACGTACTCGAGGAAGACCGCCCCGGCCTCCGCGTCGCGGCCCTCGGCACGCAGGCGTGCCCACCGGGCGTCCACCTCCGCGCCCCACTCCTCGACCCGGGCCGCCGCCCCGACGAGGACGACCGCACCCACGACGTCGGCGTGGTCGGCGGCGAGGTGCAGCGCGACCAGGCCGCCGTAGGACTGCCCGAGCACGACGTCGGCCGTGCCGCCCATCTCCTCGCGGACGAAGCGGGCGTGGTCGGTGGCCATGTCGGCGACCGTGTGGCCCGGGGGCATGTGCCTGGGCCGGGTCACGGTCCAGACGGTGAACCCGGCGTCGACGTAGGGCCGCAGCTCGCGCTCGTTGAGCCGGCCCATGAGGCCCTCGGGCAGGTCGCTCCCGGGGCCGCCGGGGATGCTGAGCAGGGACCGCGGGCCGTCACCCAGGACGAGGAACTCCATCCCGCCGGCCGACGTGCCGGTGCGGCGGGGGAGCGGCGGACTGCTCGGGCGTGCCGCGGCGATGACGCCGCCGGCGACGGCGGCCAGGACGGCGCCCACTGCGAGCTGCCTGCGAGCGGTCACGGGCCACCTCCTGGAGGGGCGCACCTGCGCTGGTGCGTGGAGCGGGTGACCAGAATCGAACTGGCACCATCTGCTTGGAAGGCAGAGGCTCTACCATTGAGCTACACCCGCAGCGCGCCGGTCTCCCGGCGTGCAGCCCCGAGTGTAACGCGCCGAGCGGGGTCCCCTACAATCGGCTCGCGGCCACCGGCCGACCGGGATGTAGCGCAGCTTGGTAGCGCATCCGCTTTGGGAGCGGAAGGTCGCAGGTTCGAATCCTGTCATCCCGACCCCTGCGTGCGGCGGACGTCACCGCTGCCGGGCTCCTGCGCCGTCGCGGGCCCCCGCAGCCGTGCTCTACGATGGAACGCGCCTGTGCGCACGTCCGTCTGCCTCGGTTCGCGCACGCACAGCACCCGCACTTCCCCCGCGCGGGGGCGTCCCATGGAACCGAAGAGTGGAGAGCATCGCAGTGAAGAGCGCCGTCGAGACCCTTGAGCCCACCCGGGCCAAGCTCACCGTCGAGGTGTCGTACGAGGAGCTCAAGCCGAGCATCGACCACGCCTACTCGCACATCGCCGAGCAGGTGAACGTGCCCGGGTTCCGCAAGGGCAAGGTCCCCGCCCGCATCATCGACCAGCGTGTCGGCCGTGCGGCCGTCATCGAGCACGCCGTCAACGACGCGCTGCCGGGCCTGTACCGCGACGCGGTCGCCGAGACCGGCATCAAGCCGCTCGGCCAGCCCGAGGTCGACGTCACCGAGGTCCCCAACCTCACCGGCGCGGTCGGTGGCCAGCTCACCTTCACGGCCGAGGTGGACGTGCGCCCCGAGATCGCCCTCCCCGACCTGTCCACCTACGAGATCACCGTCGACTCCGTCGAGGTGACCGACGAGGACGTCGAGCAGCGTCTAGAGTCCCTGCGCGAGCGCTTCGGCACCCTCGTGGGCGTGGACCGCGCGGCCGCCGACGGCGACTTCGTCTCCATCGACCTCAAGGCGACCGTGGGCGAGGAGGAGGTCGACTCCGTCACCGGGACGTCCTACCAGGTCGGCGCCGGCACGATGCTCGAGGGCATGGACGAGGCCATCACCGGCCTGTCCGCCGGCGAGAGCACCACCTTCACCACCACCCTCGTGGGTGGCGAGCGCGCCGGTGAGGAGGCCGAGGTCACCGTCACCGTCAACAGCGTCAAGGAGCGCGAGCTCCCCGCCGCCGACGACGAGTTCGCCGAGCTCGCCTCCGAGTTCGACACGATCGACGAGCTGCGTGCGGACCTGCGCGAGCAGGTCGGCAAGGACCAGAACTCCAACCGCGCCGTCGCCGCCCGCGACCAGCTCCTCGAGCGCCTGCGCGGCGAGATCGAGTTCCCGCTGCCGAAGAACGCCGTCGACGCCGAGATCAAGGCGCACCTCGAGGCCGAGGGCAAGCCCGAGGACGACCCGCACGGCGAGGAGGTCCGCGAGGACACCGAGAAGGCCATGCGCGACCAGTTCATCCTCGACGAGCTGGCCCAGGCGCTGGAGGTGCAGGTCGGGCAGAACGAGCTCCTCGAGTTCCTCCTGTCCACCTCCCGCCAGTACGGCATGGACCCCAACGAGTTCATCCAGTCCGCCGGCCAGGCGGGCCAGATCCCGATCTTCGCCGGTGAGCTCGCGCGCAACAAGGCGCTGGCCGTCGCGCTGCGCAAAATCAAGGTCGTCGACGGCGAGGGCAAGGACGTCGACCTCAGCGACTTCATCGGCTCCGACGACGACGACGCCGCGGCGGCCCTCGCCGAGGCCGCCGCCGTCGCGGACGCCGCCGAGCCGGCCGCCGAGAGCGCCGAGTCCGGGGAGAGCGCGGACAGCGCCGACTCCGGCGACAGCGCCGACTCGGCCGACAGCGGTGACTCGGCCGACTCGGCCGACAGCGCGGAGTCCGCGCCCAGCGCCGACTGACTCGACCATCCGCAGGGCGGTGCCGACACGGCGCCGCCCTGCGGCGTACCCGGACCAGCCGGGTGCGCCAACAGCGAAAACACCCGTGAGGCGGCAGAGATGAGCCGCAGGCGGGGTTAGTGTCCTAAGAACATCGCCGCACGGCGGGTCCCCACGACCGCCGGTGCCCCGGACGACCAATGGGAGCGTGTACGTGAGCCACCAGCCTCGAGGTGCCCACGAGGGCAACAGCCTCGGCCTCAGCGACTCGATCTACCAGCGTCTCCTCAGGGAGCGCATCATCTGGCTCGGCACGGAGGTGCGTGACGACAACGCCAACGCCATCTGCGCCCAGATGCTCCTGCTCGCGGCGGAGGACCCCGAGCGCGACATCTTCCTCTACATCAACTCCCCGGGTGGCTCGGTGACGGCCGGCATGGCCATCTACGACACCATGCAGTACGTCCAGCCGGACGTCGCGACCGTCGGCATGGGCATGGCCGCGTCGATGGGGCAGTTCCTCCTCTCCTCCGGTGCCAAGGGCAAGCGCTACGCCACGCCCCACGCCCGCGTCATGATGCACCAGCCCTCCGGCGGCATCGGCGGCACCGCCACCGACATCCGGATCAACGCCGAGCTCATCCTCCACATGAAGCGCGTGCTGGCCGAGATCACCGCCGAGCAGACCGGCAAGACGGTCGAGCAGATCAACCGGGACGCCGACCGCGACCGCTGGTTCACCGCGCCCGAGGCGATGGAGTACGGCTTCGTCGACCACGTCGTCGAGTCCGCTGCCTCCGTCTCCGGTGGCGGCGGGACGACCGGCAAGTAGCGGACCACGACGACCACCCAGGAGCATCAGTGAGCATCGAATCCCAGTTCATGGCCCGCGCCGGACGCCTTGACGGCTCCGCCCTCGCCGGAGGTCTCGCACCGGCCGCGCCGTCCGCGCGGTACGTGCTGCCCCAGTACGAGGAGCGCACCGCCTACGGGTACAAGCGCCAGGACCCGTACACCAAGCTCTTCGAGGACCGCATCATCTTCCTCGGGGTGCAGATCGACGACGCGTCGGCCGACGACGTCATGGCCCAGCTCCTCGTCCTCGAGAGCGCGGACCCCGACGGCCTCATCACGCTGTACATCAACTCGCCCGGTGGCTCCTTCACGGCGCTCACCGCGATCTACGACACGATGCAGTTCATCAAGCCGCAGATCCAGACGGTCTGCCTTGGCCAGGCGGCCTCCGCCGCGGCCGTGCTGCTCGCGGCCGGCTCGCCCGGCAAGCGGCTGGCGCTGCCGAACTCGCGCGTCATGATCCACCAGCCGGCGGTCCAGGGCGGCGGCTACGGCCAGGCCTCGGACATCGAGATCCAGGCCCGCGAGATCCTGCGGATGCGCGAGTGGCTCGAGGAGACCATCGCCTTCCACTCCGGCACGCCGGTCGAGCAGGTGCGCGAGGACGTCGAGCGCGACAAGATCCTCACGGCCGCCGAGGCCCTCGAGTACGGCCTGGTCGACCAGGTCCTCGAGTCCCGCAAGGCACAGGCTCCCGCGATCACCGCGTGAGCCACCCCCGCCGGCCGGGCACCTGCCCGGTCGGCG
Source organism: Georgenia sp. Marseille-Q6866 (assembly GCF_965111665.1). NCBI lineage: Bacteria > Bacillati > Actinomycetota > Actinomycetes > Allobogoriellales > Allobogoriellaceae > Georgenia > Georgenia sp. Marseille-Q6866. The sequence continues at coordinate 64,067 of NZ_CBCOOR010000009.1, forward strand.
GACCCGTGTCCGGGCGACGTCCGCGTATCGCTCGACACACCACGGCCCGGTGACAAGACACGCGGGCCCGTCATGGTGTCCAATGGGCGGTGACCCCACCGGCGAAGAGGAGTGAGCATGGCACGGAGTGCTGAGGGTACTGACCTGCTCAAGTGCTCCTTCTGTGGCAAGAGCCAGAAGCAGGTGAAGAAGCTCATCGCCGGGCCGGGGGTGTACATCTGCGACGAGTGCATCGACCTGTGCAACGAGATCATCGACGAGGAGTTCGCCGAGGCCAGCGAGCTCGGCCTGGTCGACCTGCCCAAGCCGCGCGCTATCTTCGACTTTCTCGAGCAGTACGTCGTCGGCCAGGAGCCTGCCAAGCGCTCCCTCGCCGTCGCCGTCTACAACCACTACAAGCGGGTCCAGGCCGCCGAGAAGACCCCCGCCGCCGACGACGTCGTCGAGCTGGCCAAGTCCAACATCCTGCTCATCGGCCCCACCGGCACGGGCAAGACCTACCTCGCCCAGACGCTGGCGAAGATGCTCAACGTGCCCTTCGCGATCGCCGACGCGACGGCGCTCACCGAGGCCGGGTACGTCGGTGAGGACGTCGAGAACATCCTCCTCAAGCTCATCCAGGCCGCCGACTTCGACGTCAAGAAGGCCGAGAAGGGCATCATCTACATCGACGAGATCGACAAGATCGCTCGCAAGAGCGAGAACCCGTCGATCACGCGCGACGTGTCCGGTGAGGGCGTGCAGCAGGCGCTGCTCAAGATCATTGAGGGCACCCAGGCGTCGGTGCCGCCGCAGGGCGGGCGCAAGCACCCACACCAGGAGTTCCTCCAGATCGACACGTCGAACGTGCTGTTCATCGTGGCCGGCGCCTTCGCCGGGCTCGAGGACATCATCACCTCGCGCGTCGGTCGCAGCGGGATCGGCTTCGGTGCCACCCTGCGCTCCACCGAGGTGGACGTGGACCCCTTCGCCGAGGTGCGGCCCGCCGACCTCCACAAGTTCGGGCTCATCCCCGAGTTCGTCGGCCGCCTGCCGATCGTCACGACCGTCTCCCCGCTCGACCGCGGCGCGCTCATCAAGATCCTCACCGAGCCGCGCAACGCGCTCGTGCGCCAGTACCAGCGGATGTTCGAGATCGACGGCGTGGAGCTGGAGTTCACCGAGGACGCCCTCGAGGCGATCGCCGACCTCGCCCTCCTGCGCGGGACCGGCGCCCGCGGCCTGCGCGCCATCATGGAGGAGATCCTCCGCGAGACGATGTTCGACGTCCCCAGCCGGGACGACGTCGAGAAGGTCGTCATCACGGCCGAGGTCGTCAAGCAGAACGTCAACCCCACGCTCGTGCCGCGCGAGAAGAAGCGCCGTCCGCCTCGTGAGAAGAGCGCCTGACGCACCTGCGATGAGGTGCGGGCCCGCGTTTCGTGGACCACAGTAGACAGCACTGCACGCGAGACGAGTGAGGTGCTGTCACATGCAGATCGACTGGCTCACGAGCCTGGTTCCTAGTGGCGACGACGTCGTCACCGTCACCTTCGACGCGACGCGCGAGTCGGAGAACGGCTACCAAGCCGTGCTCACCCGATGGCGCGACCTGCGCCGCACGCTGGAGGGCCGAGGCGTGAGCGCCCGTACCCTCGACCACGTCGACGAACAGGTGCGCGTTCCCACCCACGTCCCCGGCAAGCACGGTCGCACGATCGTGGCGGGGCCGGAGGGCGTTGTCATCGACCGGGTGCTGCCCGAACCGCCGTCCGACGACACCGGGGTCGTGGGCCTCGACGTCGTGTCGCTGGCCAAGGTCGCGGACGGCACCGTCGCCTACCTGCTGGCCGAGATCGACCGCACGGGGGCCGATCTCACCCTGCAGAGGCACGCCGCCTTCGAGTACGAGGCGGGGGGCGACGAGCTGGGCAGCGTCGAGGGCGACCAGGACGTCATCAACAAGGTGCGCCGCGCCGGCATGGCGACCCGACGCCTGCAGGCCCGCGCCGAGGACTCGTGGGAGCGCAACGCGGAGACCGTCGCCTCCGAGCTCGACCGGATCGTCACGGAGCGCCGGCCCGAGCTCCTGCTCCTCACCGGCGACGTCCGGGCCGTCGCGCTCGTGCGCGAGCGGCTGGGCGCGGAGGCAGGGGCCATCGCCACGGTGCTCGAGGGCGGCTCGCGCGCTGCCGGCGTCAACGAGCAGGCCTTCGAGCGCAAGCTGCACGAGGCACTGGAGATCTTCCGGGCACGTCGCCGCGAGGAGGTGCTCGACCGCTTCCGTCAGGAGGAGGGCCGGGACGGGACGGCGACGCAGAGCGTCGACGACGTCGTCGCGGCGCTCTCCCGCGGCCAGGTCGCCGAGCTGCTCCTGCGGGAGGACACCACGGGGCGCAACTCCCAGCTGCGGCTGCGCAGCCTCTGGGCCGGGAACGGGGCCCTCGAGATCGCCACGACACCTGCCCTCGTCGCCGACCTCGGCGTCAGCGAGCCGCGGGAGGTGCGTGCCGACCTCGCGATCGGCCGGGCCGCCGCGGAGCAGGCGGCAGGGGTGACGATCGTCGACGAGGCGGCCGCCGAGCTCGTCGACGGCGTCGGTGCGCTGCTCCGGTGGCGGGACGCCTCGACCCCGAGCGAGCACGCCTACAAGGTGAGCGGGGACAACGCCCGCTCCTGACCCGGACCGGCGGCGCCGTCCCACAGGGGCGGCGCCGTCGGCGTGTCTCGTGACGTTCTCGTCAGGTCCGACGGACAGCCGGCTCGGTGTGCGGGCCAGGGCCGGGCCGATCCGGCTGCTCGCCGCGCACGGCCGCGCGAGTGGCGAGGGCCCATCCCCACACGAGCGGCAGCAGCGCGCTTCCCAGGGACGTCACGGTCGTGATGGTGACCATGAGGGGGAGGAAGAGCACGAGGAGAACCGCGGTCGTCCGCGGCCGGAACCCGCGACGCAGCAGGAGGCTCCCGAGGGCGATCCCACTGCCGGCGATGACCAGGGCAGCGGCGATGCCGACGAGGAACATCTGGTCGGTCCACGGGGTGAAGTACTCGCCGACGACGGACACCGTCATCATCACGTAGCCGGCCAGCGTGACCAGCCACAGCGTCCGCTCGGTGCCGCCGGGGCGCCGGCGCCGGTACACGAGGTAGGCGGCTGCGACGAGGGCGAGGCAGACGGGGGTCCAGACCTTCCCGTAGGTGACGTAGACGGTCCACCCGTCGGCCCAGTCGAGCAGCGGCCGCAGGATCCGGGTAGCCGGCTCGGCCCAGGCGCGAGCGAGGGGGGATGCCGCGAGGTCGTCCGGGTGCACCTGGAAACGGGCGAGCGCGTGCAGCTGACCGACGACGGTTCCCAGGACCGCCATCGTCCAGGCGGCGCGGTTGATCCTCCGTGCGGTGGTGGGGCTGATGTCCATGACTGCTCCTCTGGCCGGACGCCGGCGTCGACATGATCGCCACTACCGACCGTAGGAACAGCCGCGAGGGCCGTCGTCGTCACGGAGGACGAGCTGCCGCTGCCGGCAGGACGGGGCCAGCGCCCCGCGTCCTCCTCGAGGAGGACGATGCGTCGCCCGGGCGGCGGTACCGTCGCGATGTGGCGCGCAGGAGCTGGGCCTTCGACATCGCACTCGCGGTGGTCGTCGGCGTGGCCGGCCAGCTCGAGGCGTGGTGGGGTGTGGGTGCGACGCACCGGCAGGGGCCGCTGTGGGCGCAGGCCCTCCTGTACGGCGTCAGCGCGGCGCTGCTCGTCGTCCGCCGGGTGAGTCCGCTCGGGTGCCAGGCGGCGATCCTCGCGGTGAGCGTCGCCGTGTTCCTCGCCTACGGGGCGCCGGAGGGGAACGCGGTCGCCCTGCCGTCCGCGATCGCCGCCTACACGGTCGGCAGGCTGGTGGAGACCCGCCGGGCGTGGTGGAGCCTGGCCCTGGCCGCCGCGTACTGGGCGGCGTGGTCCGGTCTCGATCCGCTGAACGAGGGTGCCTCGGTCGCCGAGCGGCTGGGTACCGTCGTGTGGCTCTCCCCGATCGTCATCGCGTGGCTGGTCGGGGTCCTGCTGCGGCTCTCGACGGTCAACCGGGAGCAGCGCCGGGCAGGCGTGCTGCAGCGGGAGGCGCAGGCCGTCGCGCAGGAGCGCAACCGGATCGCGCGAGAGCTGCACGACGTCGTCGGGCACAGCGTCAGCGTCATGACGGTCCAGGCGTCGGCGGTCCGCCGTCGGCTCACGCCGGACCAGGCCGTGGAACGGGAGGCGCTGGAGGCCGTGGAGGTCACCGGGCGGGCGGCGATGGCCGAGATGCGCCGGCTGGTCGGCGTCCTGCGCGACAGCGACGACGGCACCGACCTCATGCCGGCTCCCGGCCTCGCCCGGCTCGACGACCTGGTCGAGCAGGTCCGAGCCGCGGGCCTGGAGGTCTCGGTGTCGGTGACCGGCACCCCGCGAGCGCTGGCGCCGGGGCTGGACCTCACCGCCTACCGTCTCGTGCAGGAGGGCCTGACGAACACCCTGCGCCACGCCCGGGACGCCCACGGCGCCGACGTGTCGATCCGCTACGGGGCGGACCATGTCGAGGTTGCCGTCCGTGACGACGGCCGGGTGACGTCGGAGCAGGCCGCCGAGCCGGGCATCGGCCTGGTCGGCATGCGCGAGCGCGTGGAGCTCTACGGTGGCTCGCTCGTCAGCGGGCCGTGCGCACCCGGCGGGTTCGCGCTCGTCGCGACACTGCCGACGGGACCGACGTGAGCTCCCCGACCGCGGTCCCGCCGTCCGACCCGATCAAGGTCCTGGTCGTCGACGACCAGGCCCTCGTGCGAGCGGGCTTCCGCCTCATTCTGGAGATCGAGCCGGACATCACGGTGGTCGGTGAGGCAGCGGACGGGGCGCAGGCCGTGTCCCAGGCCGCCGCCTTGAGGCCGGACGTGGTCCTCATGGACGTGCGCATGCCGGTGGTCGACGGGATCGCCGCCACCCGCCAGATCGTCGCCTTGGGCAGCGGGGCGCGGGTGGTCATGCTCACGACCTTCGACATGGACGAGTACGTCTTCGCCGCTCTGCGGGCCGGCGCGAGCGGGTTCCTCCTCAAGGACGTGCAACCCGAGCTGCTCGTCTCCGGCATCCGTGCGGTGCGTGCCGGTGAGTCGCTGCTGGCACCGACCGTGACGCGACGCATGATCGAGCTGTTCCTCCAGCGGCCGCGGCCGGTCGACGTCGAGGCCCGGGCGAACCTCGCGACCCTCACCGCCCGCGAGCACGAGACCCTGCGGATGCTGGCGCGAGGCCTGACGAACGCGGAGATGGCCGCCGAGATGTTCGTGTCGGAGACCACGGTGAAGACACACGTCGGCCGGGTGCTCATGAAGCTCGCGCTGCGCGACCGGGTGCAGGCGGTGATCTACGCCTACGAGACAGGCGTCGTCCCCGGCCCTGACGGGTGACACCGCCTGTGAGGGCAGGGTGCAGCCGCTCGGCGTCCACGGCGCGGCCACGCAGCCGTCGCGGGGGACGTTGCCCCTAGGATCGGCCCATGAGCGAGACCATCCCGGCCGAGCTGGCAAGCGCCCGCGGCACGATCGACAACATCGACGCCGCCCTCATCCACCTCCTCGCCGAGCGCTTCAAGTGCACCCAGCGGGTGGGGCACATCAAGGCCGACCTCGGCCTGCCGGCGTCGGACCCCGACCGTGAGGCCGACCAGATCCGGCGCCTGCGCGCCCTCGCCGAGGTCGCCGGGCTCGACCCGGTCTTCGCCGAGAAGTTCCTGTCCTTCATCGTCGAGGAAGTCATCCGCCACCACGTCGCGACGGCGGAGTCCCGCCAGTCCGAGTAGCCCCCCACTGCCGCATATGCGCGAATATCGCGGCCGCCGCTTCGCAACGGCCGCGATATTCGCGCATATGCGGGAGGTGCTGGCGGGGGTGGGGGCTCAGGTGCCGTAGATCGCGTCGATCTCGCGGTCGAAGTCCTGCAGGACCTTGGCGCGCTTCACCTTCTGGCTCGGGGTGAGGTAGCCGTTCTCCATGGTGAAGTCGGCCGTGAGGACGGTGATCTTGCGGATCGACTCGGCCCGGGAGACGGCCTCGTTGGCGCGCGTGACCGCGCGGTCGAGGGCGGCGAGCACCCGCTCGTCCGTGGCGGCCTGCTCGACGTTCATCGGGGGCAGGTCGTGGTTGGCGAGCCAGCCCGGCAGCATGTCCTCGTCGAGCGTCACGAGCGCGCCGATGAAGGGGCGCCCGTCGCCGACGACGACGACCTGGGAGACCAGCGGGTGGCCACGCAGGCGGTCCTCGAGCACCGCGGGCGCGACGTTCTTGCCGCCGGCCGTCACGATGATCTCCTTCTTGCGGCCGGTGATGCGCAGGTAGCCGTCGGAGTCGAGCTGCCCGAGGTCGCCGGTGACGAACCAGCCGTCCTCGGTGAAAGCCTCCGCCGTCGCCTCGGGGTTGTCGTGGTAGCCGCGGAAGACATGGTCGCCCTTGACGAGCACCTGCCCGTCCTCGGCGATCGCCACGCGGGTGCCGGGGTAGGGCGGACCCACGGTGCCGATCTTCGTGAGGCCGGGGCGGTTGACGGTCGTGGGGGCGCCCACCTCGGTGAGGCCGTAGCCCTCGAGGACCCCGACGCCGATGCCGCGGAAGAAGTGCCCGAGGCGCTCACCCAGGGGGCCGCCACCGGAGATCGCCCAGTCGAGGTTCCCGCCCATCGCGCCACGGATCTTGGCGTAGACGAGCCGGTCGGCCACGGCACGCTGCGCCTTGAGCGCGGCCGACGGTCCGCCGTTGGACTCCAGGGCGCGCGAGTAGGTGATCGCGACCTTCGCGCCCCACCGGAAGATGCGCTGCTTCGCACCGGCGCCCGCCTTGGCGTCGGCCGAGTTGTACACCTTCTCGAAGACGCGGGGGACGGCGAGGAGGAAGGTTGGCTTGAAGGCGTCGAGGTCCGCGACGAGGTTCTTCGCGTCCGGCACGTGGCCCATCGTCGCGCCGGAGTAGACGCACAGGATCTGGACGAAGCGTGCGAAGACGTGCGCGATCGGCATGAACAGCAGGGTCCGCTTGTCCGTGCCGCGGACGACGCCGGAGAAGTTCGGGTCGTCGCTGCCGTTGACGACGAGGCTGACGAAGTTCCCGTGGGTGAGCTCGACGCCCTTGGGCCGTCCGGTGGTGCCGGAGGTGTAGATGATCGTCGCGAGGCTCGACATGTCGGCGGCCTCGGCGCGCTCGGTGACCCGTTCGGCAGGGACGTCGGTGCCGTGGCCGATGGTCGTCTCGACGGCGTTCTCGTCCAGCACGAGCACCCGCTCGAGGTGCTCGAGCCGCTCCACCATGGGCTGGAGCATGGCCGCCATCCCGCGGGTCTCGGCGAAGACGACGCGCGCACCGGAGTTCGACACGATCCACTCGGCCTGCTCGGCGGAGGAGGTCTCGTAGATCGGCACGGGCACGGCGCCGGCGGACCAGGCGGCGAAGTCGAGCAGCGACCACTCGTAGCTCGTGTGCGCCATGATCGCCACGCGGTCCCCGACCTCCACGCCCAGGCCGATGAGGCCCTTGGCGACGGCGGTGACCTCCTCGGCGAAGGTCTGCACGCTCACCGGGACGAACTTCGTGCCCAGGGAGGACTTGCGCTCGAAGATGACCCCGGCGGGGTCGCGGGCCAGCCGGTCGGCCAGCACCCAGGGCAGGGACATGTGCGGCTCGAGCCGCCCGACCCCGGGCGTGCTCGCCTCGGGACGCTGCTCGTTCATCGGTCGATCCTCTCGCCGGGAGTGGCTCCCGGGTGCTCGGTCGTGCGGCGGCGCTCGCGCGGGGCGGGCGTCACAGGCCTGGTCAGCGCGTCTTGGCCGGGGGCTCGTCCAGCTCGTGGGCGCCGACGACGGCATCCTCGAGGTCGGTGCGGCCCATGACCTCGAGGTCACCGCGCACCCGGCCCGCGGCGCGCAGGTCGGCGAGTGCGTGGCCGATGCGGTCGACGTCGGAGGAGGGCAGCTCCAGGCGCACCCGGGCGAAGGTCGTCCGCTGGGACACCTTGGCCTCGGACTTCACCTTGCGCAGGGCCGCGAGGGCCTTGCCGGTGGCATGGAGGAGCGCGGGGTCCGCGTCGGTCACGGCCCGGCGCAGCGGCGCGGCCGAGGGCCACGGAGCCGCGTGCACCGACCCGCTGCGCCACCAGCTCCACACCTCCTCGGTCGCGAAGGGCAGGAACGGGGCGAGCAGCCGCAGGACGACGTCGGTGGTGACCGCCAGCGCCGTCCGGGCCGAGGCGACCTCGGTGGGCGTGTACCCGGCCGCGGTGGAGCCGTAGGCACGGTCCTTGACGAGCTCGAGGTAGTCGTCGCAGAAGGTCCAGAAGAAGGTCTCGGTCAGCTCCAGGGCGCGGGTGTGGTCGTAGCGCTCCAGCGCCGTCGTCGCGCTCTCGACGACGTCGGCCAGCCCCGCGAGGAGCGAGAGGTCCAGCGGCTCGGTGACCGCGGCGACGTCGAGGCTCGCCGGGGTGTCCCCACCCATGGTGAGCGCGAACTTCGAGGCGTTGAGGACCTTGATGGCCAGGCGGCGGCCGATCTTCATCTGACCGGTGTCGAAGGCCGCGTCCGTGCCCAGCCGGGCCGAGGCCGCCCAGTAGCGGACGGCGTCGGCGCCGTGCTCCTGGAGCAGGCCGAGCGGGGTGACGACGTTGCCCTTGGACTTGGACATCTTCTTGCGGTCCGGGTCCAGGATCCAGCCGGAGATCGCGGTGTCGCGCCACGGCAGGGAGTCGAACTCCAGGTGCGCGCGGACCATCGTGGAGAACAGCCACGTGCGGATGATGTCCTGGCCCTGGGGGCGCAGGTCCATGGGGAAGACCCGGGAGAAGAGGTCCTCGTCGCGGAGCCAGCCGCCGGCGATCTGCGGGGTGAGCGAGGAGGTGGCCCAGGTGTCCATGATGTCGACCTCGCCGACGAAGCCGCCGGGCGTGCCGCGCTGGTCCTCGGTGTAGCCGGCGGGCACGTCGATGCTCGGGTCGACCGGGAGCAGGTCCTCCGACGGCGTGAGCACGCGCTCGTGGTCGACGTCACCGTTCTCGTCGACGGCGTACCAGACCGGGATCGGGACGCCGAAGAAGCGCTGGCGGGAGATGAGCCAGTCGCTGTTGAGGCCCTCGACCCAGTTGGTGTAGCGCACCCGCATGAAGTCGGGGTGGAACTTCAGCTCGCGGCCGCGCTCGAGGAGACCCTCGCGCAGGTCGCGGCCCTGGGAGTCGGTGCCTGGCCGTCCGCTGTTACGGATGTACCACTGGCGGGAGGTGACGATCTCGAGCGGCTTGTCGCCCTTCTCGAAGAAGTTCGTCTTGCGCTGGGTGGCGACCGGCTCGCCGTCGAGGTCGCCGCTGGTGCGCAGCGCGTCGACGATCTCCTTGCGGGCGGTGAAAGTCGTCTTCCCGGCCAGGGACTGCTCCCACAGCTCGACCGCGGCGGGCTGCTCGACCCACTCCGGCGCCTCGGCCAGGAGGCGGCCGTCGCGGCGGATGACCGGGCGGGTGGGCAGGTCGAGCTCGCGCCACCACTGGACGTCGGTGAGGTCACCGAAGGTGCAGCACATCGCGATGCCCGCGCCCTTGTCCATCTCGGCGGCCGGGTGGGCGAGCACCGGGACCTCGACCCCGAAGAGGGGGGAGCGGACCGTGGTGCCGAACAGCGGCTGGTAGCGCTCGTCGTCGGGGTGGGCGATGAGGGCGACGACGGCGGGCAGCAGCTCCGGGCGCGTCGTCTCGATGTGGACCTTGCCGTCCGTCACCTGCTCCAGGCCCGCGCCGGCGGCTGGGTCGGTGAGGTGGAAGGCGACCCGGTGGTAGTGGCCCGGGTAGTCGCGCGCCTCGAGCTCGGCCTGGGCGACGGCGGTCTGGAACGTGACGTCCCACAGGCCCGGCGCGGCGGCCTGGTAGGCCTCGCCGCGGGCGAGGTTGCGCAGGAACGCGGCCTGCGCGACGAGCTGGGACTCGCGCCCGATGGTCTGGTAGTGCAGCGACCAGTCCACGCTCAGACCGAGGTGGCGCCACAGCGCCTCGAACTGCTTCTCGTCCTCCTGGGTGAGGCGCTCGCACAGCTCGACGAAGTTGCGACGGGAGATGGGCTGCTGGTCGGCGGCCTTGACGCTCTTGCCCTCACCGCCGTCGTGCGGGGGCACGAAGTCCGGCACGTAAGGGAGCGTGGGGTCCACGCGCACGCCGTAGTAGTTCTGCACGCGGCGCTCGGTGGGCAGGCCGTTGTCGTCCCAGCCCATCGGGTAGAAGACGCTCTTGCCGGTCATCCGCTTGTAGCGGGCCACGACGTCGGTGTGCGTGTAGGAGAACACGTGGCCCACGTGGAGGGAGCCGGAGACCGTGGGGGGCGGGGTGTCGATCGAGTAGACCTGCTCGCGGGTGGCGGTGCGGTCGAAGGCGTAGGTGCCCTGCTCGGCCCAGCGCTCGTCCCACCTCTCCTCCAGGCCGTCGAGGCTGACCTTGTCCGGGACGGACGAGGTGGACAGCGGGGCGGCGGGGGTGGGGTCGTGCGCGTCGGTCATGGGACCAGATTGTTCCACGCTCCCGAGGCGGCGGGCTCATCCGTCCGTGCCGGTGCAGGCGGGCGAGGGGCCAGTCACACCTGACAGACTGGTCCCATGGACCTCACGATCGGGTACGCGGCCGCGCTGGAGCAGTTCCACCCCACCGAGGTGGTGGAGATCAGTGCGCTGGCCGAGGAGCACGGCTTCTCCGGCGTCATGGCCGCCGACCACTTCCAGCCCTGGACGCCCTCGCAGGGGCAGGCCGCCTTCGTGTGGAACGTCCTCTCGGCGCTGGGTGAGCGCACCCGCGGGGACATCGGCCCCGGTGTGACAGCCCCGACCTTCCGCTGGCACCCGGCGATGGTCGCGCAGGCCTCGGCCACCCTCGCGGCGATGTACCCGGGGCGGCACTGGCTGGGCCTGGGCTCGGGGGAGGCGCTCAACGAGCACGTCACCGCCAACTACTGGCCGGAGGCGCCCGAGCGGATCAACCGGATGTTCGAGGCCATCGAGATCATCCGCAAGCTCTTCACGGCCTCGCTGGCCGGCAAGGACGCCAAGCACTCGGGCACCTTCTACAAGCTCGAGTCGACCCGGCTGTGGACGATGCCCGAGGAGGCGCCGCCCATCTACGTCGCCACCGGAGGACCGGTGACCGCGCGCCGCGCCGGCAAGCACGCCGACGGCCTCATCACCGTGGGGGCGCCGCTGGAGAAGATCTCCGGACTCTTCGACAAGTTCGCCTCCGGCGCGCGCGAGGTGGGCAAGGACCCCGAGACCATGCCCAAGATCCTCCAGCTCCACATGTCGTGGGCCGAGACGGACGAGGAGGCGCTCGCGAACGCCCTGGACCAGTGGCCCAACGGCGGGATGAAGTTCCCCAAGGCCGACATTCGCTCGCCCTTCGACTTCGCCGCCATGGCCAAGCTCGTGCGCCCGGAGGACTTCGAGGGGCGGATGGTCATCTCCGCCGACCCCGACGTCCACCGCGCGGAGATCCAGAAGTACGTCGACCTCGGCTTCGACCGGATCTACCTCCACAACGTCGGGCGCAACCAGCGTGAGTGGGTCGAGGTCTTCGGCCGCGACGTCCTGCCCAAGCTCGCCCGCTGATGCTGCTCGCCCAGGCCGTCGAGGGCCTGCCCCCGGTCACCGGCGGGGACGACCTCGCCGCCGTCGTCGCGCCCGCGCTCCGGGAGCTGGTGTGGCCCGACGGGAGCACCGGTGTCGCCGAGGGCGACGTCGTCGTCGTCGCGAGCAAGGTCGTGGCCAAGGCCGAGCGACGGCTCGTCGCCGCCCGGACCCGCGAGGAGCTCGAGGCGGCCATCGCCTCCCAGACGGTGCGCGTCGTGGCTTCGCGCTCGCGGCCCGACGGGTCGACGCTGCGGATCGTCGAGACCCCGCAGGGGCTGGTCATGGCCGCCGCGGGTGTCGACTCCTCCGACGTGCCGCTGGGGACCGCGCTGCTCCTGCCGGAGGACCCCGACGAGTCGGCGCGCCGGCTGCGCCGCGGGCTCGACGCCCGTCTGGGCGTGCGGCCGGGCGTCGTCGTCACCGACACCGTGGGCCGGCCGTGGCGCGAGGGCGTCGCGGACATCGCGATCGGCGCGGCCGGCGTCGTCGTCCTGCAGGACCACCGCGGCCGGCGCGACGGGTACGGCCGCGAGCTGCGGATGACGACGATCGCCGCCGCCGACGAGATCGCCGCGGCCGCCGAGCTCGTCAAGGGCAAGGCCGACGGCCGCCCGGTGGCCGTCGTGCGCGGCCTGGCCCACCTCGTGACGACCGAGGACGGCGACGGCGCTCGCGTCCTCGCCCGGTCCGCCACCGAGGACCTCTTCCGTGAGGGCTCCGCCGAGGCCTACGCCCGCGGCCTCTCCGACGCCCAGGGCTGAGTCTTGCTCGGCGTTCTCCGCGCCGAGCGCTGAGTTGTTACGGGTCGTCCCTGTCGAGTTGTTACGGGCTCTCCCCACCCCATGGGAGCCAACACTCGCCGGGAGACCTGCGGTGAGGGACAGCTGTGACCCGTTGCCCGCGCGAACCAGACGGTAATAACTCAGCGCTCGGCGCGAGGGGGGCCTTGGGTAATAACTCAGCGCTCGGCGCGAGGGGGGCCTTGGGTAATAACTCAGCGCTCGGCGCGAGGGGGGCCTTGGGCTAGGGGCGGGTGTAGAGGAGGAGGTCGCGGCCGCGCACCGTCACCCGCTCGGCGCGGACGCCGTAGACGCGCGAGACGAGCTCCTCGGTGAGGACCTCGGTGGGCGGGCCGGCGGCCACGACGCGTCCGGTGTCGAGGACGACGACGTGGGCGCAGTGCTGCAGCGCGTGGTTGAGGTCGTGCAGCGCGGTCAGCACCGTGACGCCCGTGGCCGCGAGCTCACCGGCGAGGTGGAGCACGTCGAGCTGGGCAGCGACGTCCAGGTGGTTGGTCGGCTCGTCGAGCAGGAGCAGCCGCGGCGTCTGCGCGAGGGCCCGCGCCAGGTGGACGCGCTGGCGCTCGCCGCCGGAGAGCGTGGCGACGTCGCGGCCCTCGAGGTGCGCGGCCCCCGTGCGCCCGAGCGCCTCGCGGGCGAGGGCGACGTCGTCGCTCGAGTCCGCGGACCACGTCGGCCGGTGCGGAGTGCGGCCGAGGAGGACGACGTCCAGGACGTCGAGGGACACGGGCGCGCTCGAGTCCTGCTCCACCAGCGCCAGCTCGCGGGCGCGGGCCCGGCGGGACAGCTCGGCGAGCTCGCGGCCGTCGAGGAGGACCGTGCCGTGGTCCGGCTCCAGGGCCCCGACGAGCAGCCGCAGCAGCGTCGACTTCCCCGACCCGTTGGGCCCGACGACGGCGCTCACCGCCCCCGGGGGGAGCTGGGCGGCGATGTTCCGCAGCACCGGCGTCCCGCCCAGCCGCAGCCCGAGCCCACCCACCGTGAGGGTGACGGCGTCGGTGCGCGCCCCGGTGCGCGCCGGCCCGCTCACAGCCGGCTCCGGCGCAGGAGGACCGCGAAGACCGGCGCCCCGATGGCGGCGGTGAGGATCCCGACCGGCAGCTCCCGCGGCTCGAAGACCGTGCGGGCCGCGGTGTCGGCGAGGAGGAGGAACAGCGCGCCGACGAGCGCGGCGACCGGCATGACCCGGTGGTTGCGCGAGCCCAGGACGAGCCGGACGGCGTGCGGGACGACGAGACCGACGAAGCCGATCGACCCGCACACCGACACGAGGACGGCGGTGAGGAGCGTGACGACGACGAGCAGCAGCCACCGCTCCCGCCGCACGTCGACGCCCAGGGACGAGGCGGACACGTCTCCGAAGGCGAAGGCGTCCAGCACCCGCGAGCGTGAGGCGAGCAGACCGCCGAGGACGATCGTGCCGCCGGCGGCGAGCGTCGCCTCGGGCCACGTGATGCCGCCGAAGGAGCCGAGCAGCCACGACAGGATCTCCCGGTAGGAGTCGCCCGTCGCGGACCAGAAGATGACGAAGCTGACGAGGGCCGAGCACGCCTGCCCGACCGCCACGCCGGCGAGCACGGTCCGGACCGGAGGCAGGCCACCGCCGCGGGCCGTGGCCAGGAGAAGGGTGAGGACCAGCGCACCGACGGCGCCGACGAAGGCGGCCACCGGCAGCAGCACGGTCATCCCGAGGACGAGCACGGCGACGGCCCCGAGGGAGGCGCCGGAGGAGACCCCGAGGAGGTAGGGGTCGGCCAGCGGGTTGCGCACGACCGCCTGCATGACCGTGCCAGCAACGGCGAGCCCGGCGCCGACGCTCGCCGCCGCGACCACCCGCGCCCCACGCCCCTGCCACACGATGGCGTCCTGGATCGCGGTGAGCGGATCACCCGCGCAGCTCACGGCGCCCGGCGCGAGGGCCGAGCACACGTGGTGCCACGCCGACCCCCACACCTGCCCCACCGTGATGGAGGCCGGGCCCACGGTCACCGCCCAGCTCATCGTGAGGACGAGCAGCGCGAGCAGCGCGAGGAGACCGCCGGCCAGGGCGAGGCGGCGCGGCCGGCCGGCACCCGGGGCGGGTGCGCCGGTGGCCGGGGCGCGGCGGTCGAGGTCCGTCACGGCGCGAGCGCCTCGATCTGCCGCGTGAGGTCGGCGACGGCGGAGACGTTGCGCACCCCGGCCTCCGTCGCCGCGAAGGGCACGGTGAGGTAGCGGCCCTCCTGGACGGCGGGCATGGCGGCGGTGACGGGGTTGGACTCGAGCACCTCGATCTTGTTCTCGGCGGTGTTCCAGGCGGAGTCGACGAGGACGAGGACGTCCGGGTCACGGTCGGCCACGACCTCCCACGACAGCGAGGTCCACGTGTCCTCGACGTCGTCGGCGACGTTCGTCAGCCCGGCCGCCGCCATGATCATCTGCGGCGCCCCGATGCCGGCGCCGACGAAGGGGGTGTCGGAGCCGGAGGAGTACCACAGGGCGCTGAGCCCCTCACCGGTCGGTGTCACGGCCTCCAGGGCGGCGCGCTGCTCGGCGACCAGGGCCTGCGCCTCCTCGGGCGCGCCCAGCATCCGCCCGACCTCCTCGACCTCCGCGAAGACGTCCTCGAAGCTCAGCGGGTTCGGCTGGTGGGCCGGGTCCTGGCAGGCGGAGGGGGAGACGAAGGTGGAGACCCCGAGCTCCTCGTAGCCCGCGCGCTCGCCCGCGCCGTCGTCGGACAGGTTGGACTCCCACCCGGCGTAGACGAGGTCGGGGGACAGGTCGAGCACCGACTCGCGGGAGGGGTTGCGCTCGGCGAGGACGGGCGGCGGCGTCACGCCGTCGGGAAGGGGACCGTCGGAGAAGGCCGTGCCGACGAGCCGGTCACCGGCGCCGAGCGCGATGACCATCTCGGTGGCCGAGGACTTGATCGTGACGATCCGTTCGGGTGGCGCGTCCAGGGTCGTCTCGGTCCCGCAGCTCGTCACGGTCACCGGGAACCCGGCCGCGGACGACGACGGCGCAGCGCTCCCGCCGTCGTCGGCGTTCGTGGCGTCGTCGGCGGGCGCCGCCGAGCAGGCGGTGAGGACGAGGGCGAGCGCGCCAAGGACGGCGGCACGGCGGGGCAGGGGCACGCGTGACTCCAGAGCAGGACGGGATGAGCTCTGCGCAGTCACAGCGCCGCGCGCGGACCGTGGGCCCAAGGTCGAGGCCCGCCACCGGGCGTGGCCCGGGGTCCGCGGACCAGCCTACGCCTCGGGCCTCCGGGCGCGCGCAGCTAGGTCCGTGCCTTGCTCTGCCGGACGTCGTCGGTCATGTCCTCCAGCTCCCGGCCCTTCGTCTCGGGCACCTTCCACAGGACGAAGAGCAGGGAGAGGAGGGCGAAGGTGGCGTAGAGCCCGTAGGCGAGGCTGAGGCTGATCTCCGACAGGGTCGGGAAGGTGGTGGAGACGGCGAAGTTCGCCAGCCAGTTCGCCGCGGAGGCGACCGAGACCGCGGTCGCGCGGATCTTGTTGGGGAACATCTCCCCGAGCATCACCCACATGATCGGGCCCCACGTCGCGCCGAAGGACACGACGAAGAGGTTCGCGGCGATGAGTGCGACGGTGCCCCAGGGCTGGGGCAGGCTGACGTCCTCGCCGCTGCCCTGGGCCTGGGAGAAGGCGACGGCGAGGGTCCCGAGGGTCACGGCCATGCCGATGGAGCCGCCGATGAGGAGCGGGCGGCGGCCCACCTTGTCGACGAGGAGGATCGCGACGATGGTGACGAGGACGTTCGTCACCGAGGTGATGACCGACGTCGTCAGCGCCTGGCTCTCGTCGAAGCCGACCGAGCGCCACAGCGACGTGGAGTAGTAGAAGATGACGTTGATCCCGACGAACTGCTGGAACACGGCGAGCGCGATGCCGACCCAGACGATCGGCTTGAGCCCCATCGAGGCGCCCCGCAGGTCGCCCAGGCTCTCCTTGGCCTCCCGCTTGAGGGAGTTGTGGATCTCCTTGATCTTCGCGGCCGTGTCCTTGACGCCGGTGTACTTCCGCAGCACCTCGGCGGCCTCGTCCTCGCGGTGCTGGTCGACGAGGTAGCGCGGGGACTCGGGGATCGTGAGGGCGAGGAGGCCGTAGATGGCGGCCGGGACGGCCTCGGCCAGGAACATCCAGCGCCACGCCTCCTGGCCGAGCCACAGCTCCTGGGCGGCGCCGCCGGCGACGTCGGCGAGGAAGGCATCCGAGAGGAGCGCGGCGAAGATGCCGAGGACGATCGCCAGCTGCTGGAGGGAGCCGAGCCGGCCGCGGACGTCCGCGGGGGAGACCTCGGCGATGTAGGCCGGGGCGATGACGGAGGCGGCACCGACACCGAGACCGCCCAGGGCGCGCCACGCGATGAGGTCCCAGGTGCCGAAGGCGAGGCCGGAGCCGATCGCCGAGGCGAGGAAGAGGATGGCGGCGATGATCATCACGCGCACGCGTCCCTGGCGGGACGCCATCGGCCCGGCGAGCCACGCTCCCACCACGCAACCGAGCAGTGCAGAGGAGACCGCGAAGCCCTGGAGGAAGCCGCTGATGCCGAACTGCTCGCTCATCGCGTCGATCGCGCCGTTGATGACGGCCGTGTCGAAGCCGAAGAGGAACCCGCCCATGGCCGCTGCCAGGCTGATGCCGAGGATGCGTCCGTTCATCGTGCTGCCGCTGTCGCTCATGGCCTCTCCTCGTCGCGCCGTCCGGTCACGGGGACGCTAGCGCCGAAACGGCCACTCGGCGCGTGGAGACGGTGGGCCACGCTCCACCCCGCCCGCGAGATGGTGCGGACGCCCGCCGGGACCAGCCGACGCGCGTCCGCACCCGCGGGCAGGGCGGGGCCTGTGTCACTCGGCCCAGTGGAGGAGCAGGCCAGGCGTGATGCTGCGCCAGGAGCGGTCGTCGGTCGACGCGCCCGGTCCGGACTCGGGCGTCACCTCGCAGGTGGCCACGGCCGCCGCCTCCGGGGGGTCGCCGGCCGGGCTCGGAGCCTCCAGCGCGCCCCAGCTGCTGAGCAGCAGGGTGGTGGAAACCGCTGTGACCATGTGGTGGCGCTTGCTGCGTATGCGGAACATGAGGACCTCCTCGGGTGTGCCGTGCGCCTGCCGAACGCCAGGCGTCGCGGGTCGACCCCTCAACTGTCCGGCGCGCGCGGGGGCCGACGGAATACGACGTTGCGCGTATGTCGCTGGCACCCACCCGGGGAGTAGCGTGAGACAACGCCTCGGCCCGGGGAGGCCTCGATGGTCAACGGCAACATCACCACGGGTGACATCGCCACGCTGCGGGACATCCTCGACCTCGCCCGGCCGCGCCCCGACCTGTCACCCGTCGACGCGACGTTCCAGGTGCTCCGCCTGCTGGAGCCCCTCCTGGGCTGCGACGGCGTGTCGTTCCAGGCGATGGACTCCGTGACGCTGGCCCTGTGGCACCAGCAGGACATGGTGGATGGTGAGGGAGCCCTGTACGGGCTCGAGGACCTTGCAGTGCCCGAGGACGATCCGACGACGGACCTCTGGGAGCGCTCCTGGTGGAGCGGCACCTGCAGCCTCATCGAGCGCACCGGCGCCGCGGTGGTCACCTCCGACCGCAGCTGGTACACGGAGCGGGAGCTTGCCGAGGACCCGCTGAACCGCGAGATCCTGCACTACGTGGACGAGCTCATCGCGGGGCACCCCGTCGGGCCGTTCCGGTCCTTGCGGATCATCGCCCCCAGGACCTCGGGCAGCCCGTTCACAGAGCGTGAGCTCGTCCTCATGCGGTTGCTCCATCCGCACCTGCAGCCGCTGCTCGTGGCCGCGGCGAGCGAGCGCACGGTTGCAGCCTCGGCCCTCACCCCGCGGCAGCTGGAGATCCTGCGCCTGGTGAGATTCGGCATGCCGAACCGGCTCGTCGCACGCGCGCTGGGGATCTCCGAGGGGACGGTGCGCAAGCACCTGGAGAACGCCTACGAGCGTCTCGGGGTGCACAACCGCGGGGAGGCGGTCGCGATCGCCCTCGACCAGGACGACACCATCGCCCGGAACGTCAGGTTGGCCACCTGAGACCGCCCCACCGGGGACGGCAGGAGGACGACCCGACGGCGAGGGGCTGGGTCAGTCGCCGAGCGCGCGGTCCCGGTCGACGACGGCCCGTACCCCGCGCACGACGGCGGGGGTGAAGCCGGCCTCCTCCATCGCGACGATCCCGGCGATTGTCGTCCCGCCGGGGGAGCACACCATGTCGACGAGGTCGGCGGGGCTCACGCCGTCGTCCGCCCGCTCGAGCACCATCCGGGCGCTGCCGAGCACGGCCTGCGCGGCGATGCGTGTGGCGAGGGCCTTGGGCATCCCGTCGCGGACGGCGCCGCGGGCGAGGGCGTCGATGAAGGTGAAGACGAAGGCGGGGGAGGAGCCGGCGATCGCCGTGTACGTGGCGAAGTCCTTCTCCGCGAGGACGACGGTGCCGCCGACGGCCGCGAAGATCTCCTCGACGCGTGCGACGTCGGCCTCGCCGGCGGCCTCGTTGCCGCACAGGGCCGCCATGCCGGCGCCGATCATCGCGTTGACGTTGGGCATGACGCGCACGACCGGCACGTCACCGCCGGGCAGCAGTGTGTCGAGGGCTGCGAGCGTGATCCCGGCGGCGATGGACACGAGCACCGGGCGACGCTCGACGACGGCGGACGCCAGGTCGCCCAGGACGGCGGGCAGCACCTGGGGCTTGACGGCGAGGACGACGACGTCGCTGCCCGCGACGACCGCCTCCGCCGAGTCCGCCACGGTGGCTCCGACGTCGTCGGCGAGGCGCTGGGCCGCGGACTCGTTGACGTCGTAGAGGAGCACGTCCCCGCCCGGGACCACGCCCGCCGCGGTCACGCCGCGCACGATGGCGCCGGCCATGGTGCCTGCCCCGATGAACCCGATGGTCATGCTGCCTCCCGCTGCCGTCTGCGAACGCACCCCAGTATCCACGCCGCCCCGTCCGCGCGGCCAGGCACCATAAGGGCATGGACACCACGCAGCCCACCCCTGTCCGCCGCGCCCTCGTCACCGGTGCCTCGAGCGGGATCGGTGCCGCGACCGTGCGGCGCCTGCGCGCCGAGGGGTGGGACGTCGTCGCGACGGCCCGCCGTGCGGACCGGCTCGCCGCGCTCGCCGAGGAGACCGGCGCCGTCGCCGTCCCCGCCGACCTCACGAACGAGGACGACGTCGCCGCCCTCGTCGCGGCGGTGCGCTCTGGTGGTCCGCTCCACGCGCTCGTCAACAACGCCGGTGGCGCTCGCGGTGCGGACCAGGTCGAGACGGGCAGCGTCGAGGACTGGCGGGCGATGTACGAGATGAACGTCCTGTCCACGCTGCGGCTCACGCAGGCGCTGCTCCCGGACCTGCGGGCATCCGGGGCCGGGGACGTCCTCGTGATGACGTCGACGGCGGCGCTGGACACCTACCCGGGCGGCGGCGGCTACGTGGCCGCCAAGCACGCCGAGCGGGTCATCGCGACGACGCTGCGCCTGGAGCTCGTCGGCCAGCCGGTGCGTGTCATCGAGATCGCGCCGGGCATGGTGCGCACCGAGGAGTTCGCCCTCAACCGGCTCGGTGACGAGGAGGCCGCGGCGAAGGTCTACGAGGGCGTCGCCGAGCCGCTCGTCGCCGAGGACGTCGCGGATGCGATCGCGTGGACGCTGAGCCGCCCGCACCACGTCAACGTCGACCTCATGGTGCTCCGGCCCCGGGCGCAGGCGTCGAACACCGTCGTGGCGCGTGAGCGGTAGCCGGCCGGCTACCGAGCACCGAGGGCTGCACTTCCTGTCGCGGCGTTGCGCACGTACCGGTCGGGCCTTCAGCCACCTCGGCCTCATCCGCGCTGCCGACGCGATCCAGGGGTCCCGCGACTCCGGCTGACGCGGCCGGCCGTGGCGGCCTAGAAGGTCGGGGTGTCCGGCATGGCCTGTCTGCGGCGGCGCTCGCGGGTGACCCGGCCGCCGGGGTGGCGGCGGTAGACGTGGCCGCTGGGGGTTACCCACTCGCAGGCGCCGCTGCCCAGGCGGCGGAGCTGGAACTGGCCGCTGGTCTTGAGGATGTGGTCGTGGGTGCAGAGGTCCTCCAGGCCGAGCATGGAGGTGGTCCCTCCTGCGGTCCACGGGACGATGTGGTCCAGCTGGCAGCGGCGAGCGGAGTGGGTGCAGCCGGCGCGGACGCAGGTGCCGTCCCGTAGCCGGATGAGCTCGGCGAGCTCGGCGGGTGGCCGGTAGCGGGTGCGTCCGTGGTCCAGGACCGTGCCGCTGAGCGGGTCGGTGACGATCCGGCGCCATGTCCCGCCGAGTGCCGCGGCGCGGGCGACGGCGGGGGAGATGGGGCCGTAGCCCTCAAGGACGGCGACCTCGGCGGGCTCGCGGTCGAGGAGGGCGAGCATGGCGTCCGCGTCGGGCAGCGGGGCGAGCTCCGCGCCGGTGCTGTCGGCGGGCTTCGATGCCGGTAGGCCGAGCTGTCTGGCGATGTCGGGTGGGAGCAGGACCGAGAGCGGGACGAGGACGCGGATCTGGGCGCGCTGCCCGCCGATGCGGCCCACCGGCATGTGCCAGCGGCGGGGGACGGTCCCGGCGCTGCCGGGCGGCGGAGCATCCGCGGGTGGCTCGGGCGGCTCGGGCGGCTCGGGTGGCTCGGGTGGTGCTGCGGTGGTGGAGGAGTCGACTCTGGGCGCACCTGTCCCCTCAGACCGGTGGCTTGGTGGGTCGGGAGCAGTCGGATCGGGGCCCGTGGTGCCCGGCGGCGTGAGCCGGTCTGCGGCACCCTGGTCGGGGGCCGGTGCGGATGGGCCTGGGAGCGCCACAGGGGCGTCGGTGGCGGGGGCCTCCTCGACCGTTGGGCTGCTCGGCGCCGTCGTGTCGTCTGAGCGGCCGGTCTGTGCCGGCGACGGGTCGCGCTCAGGTACCCCTGGCCGGCCGGGCGCTGGCTGGGGTGCGGCCGGCCGGTCGGGCGCCGGCCGGGGTGCCGGCTGTTCGCCGGCCACGGTGGGGCCTGGTGGCAGTCCGACGTACCCGAGCTCGAGCGCGGTGTGGCCCATGAGAGAGAGGATGTCCGCGCGGAGCTGGTCGAGGGTGCGGTCATCGCCGCCGGCCTGGGCGGAGCGGGCGGCTGCCTCGAGCGCGAGGTCGATGGCCGCGGCGTCGGTGGCCGGCAGGACCGCGCGGATGCAGGCCATGCCGTCGGGCAGCGGGCGGGGGTGCTCGACCCGTCGCTTGGCGCGGGCCTTGGCGTGGAAGAGGTCGGCGTCGTCGTGGCTGACGGCGATGACGGCCTTTTTGATGGCCTCGACGAGCTGGCTGTGGGTCTGGGTCCCGGCGTCGTCGATGACGCAGTCCTGGACCAGGACCGCGATCTCGACGGGGTAGTCCTCGAGCATCGAGACGATCGTCGTGGCCTTGCGGGCGTCGAGGTGTCCCACGGCCAGTGCCTGACCGGTGAGGGCGAAGACGTTCTCGAAGGCGCGGGCGTTGCTCACGATCCGCTGCGCGGCGAAGCGGCTCAGCCCCAGCCGCGGAGCGAGCTCGTCGGCGGCCATGTTCCCGGCCTTGACGTGTGAGGGCAGGGCCCCGCTGCCGGTCATGAGCGGCCGCCGGGAGAGCTCACCGGCCACCCGGGTGAGCTTGGCGGTGGCCCACGCGGCGATGCGCTGGTAGCCGGCGGCCATCTCCACCAGGTAGTACTCGTCCACCTCGCGGGGGTCGATGTCCTCGAGCTCGGCGAGGAGCTGACCGTCGGGGGCCATGCCCGCCAGGGCCTGGGCCGACACCGGCTGGACCGGCTCGAAGCTCAGCTGCTCGGTGGTGACCATCGACGGCGGCGGCGTGTCCCCGCCGTCGAGGTACACGTCGGCCGCGTCCTCCTCCTGGGCCCACAGCTCCTCCAGACGGCGCGCGGAGTGCTCGCCGACCTGCTCGTGAGTGCTCGGGTCCTCGAGCCAAGCCGCGTGCGGGTCGAAGTCATCGATGGTGCTCACCGACCCCACCCCCTCTGCGGGTTCTCGACTGCTCTGCCGTCCTGCTCCAAGGCTATGACCGACCACTGACATCCGAGCCCGCCACCCATCAGGGGCCTTTAGCGGAGCTCCGACTTCCTCAGTCCGGGGAGGGGCAAGTTCGGCGTTGACCAGCGCCGATGTCGGGGCTCAAGTCCGGCCTTCCCCGGTAGACCCCGCCCGGTGACCTACCGGTGGGACACCGTTCCTGGCGATCGGACGATGGCAGCCAGCGGTGTCCGGGACGGACTGGCCCTGTCCGACCACCGGAGCGATCGGTGCTCTGACCGGCCGTGCTGGTCGAGAAGGGCTGAAGCCCCCACCTACGCCGTCGCCGCGGGGTCGTGGACGAGGCCGCGCTGGACTCGCCGGGACCCGCGCCACAGCGCGACGGCAGGGACGGCGCAGACGACGGCGACAACGGCGCACGCGGCGGCCAGGAGCGCGTGGAGCGCGCCGTCGGGCGTGCCCTCGGCCAGCTGCCAGAGGGAGTAGCCGACCGCGCACGCGGACAGCACCGCGGCCAGTGCGCCGAGACTGCCGAGGACGACCCGCGGGAAGAGCTCGGGGCGGAGGGCGGAGAGGAGGCCGTGGGCACGGTGCGCGAGACCCGACTGCCGCGCCGGGCTGCTCGTCATCCACGCCTCGGCGGCGCGGGACAGGCGGGCACCCGCGCGGAGCAGGTCGCGGGCGCGGGCAGCGGCGAGGGATCCGCCGGCGAGGGCGGCGAGCACGGCGACGGCACCAGCGGCAGCGGCCGCTGCACTCCCGGTGCCGACGACGAGGTCGAGGACGGCGACGCAGCCGACGACGGCGAGCGCGAGTGCCGCGACGACGCCAAGCCACAGGCCCACACCGGTGAGGATACGAGGGGCACCGGTGTACTCCCGGACGAGGGCGTGGACGGCCGGCCGGCGCCCGCCCCCGGTCTCTCCACGCTCCGCGGCGACGACGTAGGGCTCGACCGTCGCCGGCAGGTACCTCACGACTGCGTCGGTCCGTTGACCGGCAGCACACCGCTGGCCTTGGCGACCCCCTCCGGCGGCTCCGTCCCGACGTGCACCCCGGCCGCGATCGCGCTGACGACGTGCGCGAGCAGCGGACGGTGCTCGGTGTCGGGGGAGCTGCCCGTGACGAGGACGAGGTCGTGCGGACGCCCCGGGAGGGCGACGGCGACGACGCAGCAGCCGAGCCGCTCCACGGGCGGGGTGCCCGTGGCCGGCCGCGGCGCCGCGGACCCGTGCGCCCGTCCGAGCCGGGTCTGCGGGGTGAGGGTGAGGAAGGCCTGGACCGCCGTGCGCCCGTCGACGAGCGTGATGTCCTCGACGCGCTCGACGGTGCCCGCGGTCCCGACGGCGCGCTCGACGAGCGCGACGGGGTTGACCTCCCCGCTCGGCACGTGCTCCATCGTCGTCGAGAAGGTCCACACGGCCGGCTTGTCGTCGACCTCCGTCAGAACGACGCCCGCGGAGGTGACACCGGTGCCGGCGACCGCTGCCCGGGCCTCGCGCAGACCGACGTAGAGGTGGTCGGTGGGACCATCCCCGAGGTGCTCCCGGGCGGGCTCGATCATGTCGCGCCAGTGCGCCTCGGCGCGGGCGTCGGTGTCGAAGGCGGCAATCTCCACCCAGCCGGGCGGGGTGGGGACCCAGAACTGCTTCGGGGCGGTGGCCACGGTCATCAGTCGTTCCGATCGGCGATGTCGCGCTGCTGCTCGTCGGTGACGAAGCCGTGCCCGCCGAAGAGGTTGCCGAAGCGCTCGAACGTCCGACCCAGCGGGTTGCCGACGTCGTTGAGACTCTCCTGCGTGTCGAAGACGCTCTTGCTCTCCTCGTACGTGCGGCCGGTGACGTAGCCCCACGTCGCCATCGGCCCCACGGGGTTGAAGGACAGAGCCGCCGTCGCCGTGGCACCGGCGCCGCCCGTGCCCCGGGAGATGCCGGCGACCGCCGGGACGAGCCCGGACATCCCGCCCGAGTTCACCGCCATCGTGCCGAGGCCCTGGACGATCTTGCCGAGGCCCGCGCCGGCGAGCAGGCCGAGCGCGCCGGTGAGCATCTCGGTGGCGTCCTCACGGCCGCCGGCGAACTGGAGGAAGTCGACGGCGACCGCCGCACCGCCGAGGACGAGGCCGGCCATGCCGAGCCAGCCGACCGGTCCGGAGACGATGAGCGCGATGATCGCCGCGACGGCGACGACGACCGCGAGGATGTCGATGATGTCCTCGAGCACCGGCAGGACGTAGTCCTGGAACCAGTCCTCGACGTCACCGAGCCAGTCGGTGAAGCTGTCCCACATGCTCGAGTCCGGGGCGTCCCCGGCGGCGCAGGACAGGCATGACGCGACGTACTCCGCCTCACCCGCGTAGGTCTCCGCGAGCCCCTGGGCCTCGAGACGGATCTGGTCGAGCTCGCCGGTCGCCGCGGTGAGCTGGTTGGCCGGCCCGTCGGTGTCGACGTCCGGGTCCTCGCTCTGCTGGGCGGCGGTGAGGTCGTCGGCGGCGTTCGACACGTTGGTGATCGCGGTCGCGGCGCGGGTCTCAAGGTCGTCGGCCCGCTGCTGGAAGGTGACCAGCGAGGACGCCCACGTCTCCAGGGCGGCGGCCGCGGCCTCGAAGCTGTCGGCGGCCGTGACGACCCGGGGCGTCAGCTCGCCGGACATCGTCTCGTGGAAGGCGGTGGCGGTCTCGCCCTGCCAGTCCTGCTGGCCGGTGCCGCCGAGGACGTCCGCGGCCTCGCGGATGCGGGCGGCGGTGGTGCGGACCTGCTCGGCGACCGACTCGGCGGAGACGACGCTGCCCGGCGTGGGGTCGAAGCCGAGGGAGGGGAAGGACCTGGCGACCATCAGCCCTCACCGCCGGTGCCGTCGATGGAGGCCTTGAGGGCCGCGTCGAGGTCGGCGAAGCCCTGTGCGATCGCGGCGAGCCCCTCGGCACCGTTGCCGGAGACCTCGGAGAGCTCCCCGATGCCGTGGTTCCACTCCTCGCCGAAGCTGCTGAGCTGCTGCCGCAGGGCGTCGTGCCCCGTGACGTCCCCGGGGACGGCGGACATCGCCCCGGCCGCGCCGGACAGGGTCTCGCGGATGTTCTCCAGCGTCGTCCTCGTGGCTGCCAGGGCGTCGCCGTCGATGAACAGGTCGACCACGTGTGCGCCTCTCTCTCGCCGCTGACGTGCCCGGTGCACGCCTGCCGGGGACCATCATGGCGAGCACCGCGAGCGATGGACAGCGGTGGGCATAGGGAGAACTCCCCATGTGCCGCCCGGTCGCCGTGCCGCTGCCGCGAGCGGCTACACTTCCGGGCACAGGCATCGACCCGGCCATCACCGGTGAGCCGCCGGAAGAACGGGGCGCGAGCCCCCAGTAGAACCGGCCGGCAGCGGACCGTCACATCCGCGCGAGAGTGGCTCCGGGCCACGGCTCCGGCCAAGGACCCGGCGGCAAGCGAGGTGGTACCGCGGCAGCGGACCCGCCAGGGCGGGTACGTCGTCGTCCTCGCAGCGACGCGAACGACGACGAGGAGCACCACCACCATGGCCACCACCCCCCGCTACCCGCGCCACCAGACCAGCGGTGAGGTCCCGGCCTCCCCGCGGTTCCCCGAGCTCGAGCAGCAGGTGCTCGCCCACTGGGCGGCCGACGGCACCTTCCAGGCGTCGGTCGACAACCGGCCGGCCGGCGAGGACGGCAGCAACGAGTTCGTCTTCTACGACGGCCCGCCGTTCGCCAACGGCCTGCCGCACTACGGCCACCTCCTCACCGGGTACGTCAAGGACGTCGTCGGGCGCTTCCAGACCCAGCTCGGGCGCCGGGTGGAGCGCCGCTTCGGTTGGGACACCCACGGCCTGCCGGCCGAGCTCGAGGCCGAGCGCACCCTGGGGATCACGGACAAGTCCGAGATCGAGGAGATGGGCATCGAGGCCTTCAACAAGGCCTGCGAGGACTCGGTGCTGCGCTACACGGGGGAGTGGCGCGAGTACGTCACCCGCCAGGCCCGCTGGGTGGACTTCGACAACGACTACAAGACGCTCGACCCCTCCTACATGGAGTCGGTCATCTGGGCCTTCAAGCAGCTCTACGACAAGGGCCTGGCCTACGAGGGCTACCGGGTGCTGCCCTACTGCTGGAACGACCAGACCCCGCTGTCCAACCACGAGCTGCGCATGGACGACGACGTCTACCAGATGCGTCAGGACCCGGCGGTCACGGTGGGGCTGCGCCTCGAGAGCGGCGAGCTCGCCCTCATCTGGACGACGACGCCCTGGACCCTGCCCTCCAACCTGTCCCTCGCCGTCGGGCCGGACGTCGAGTACGTCACCGTCGTCCCCTCCGAGGGGGCGCTCGCGGGCGAGAAGGTCCTCCTCGCCGCCGCCCGCGTCGGCGCCTTCGCCCGCGAGCTCGGCGAGGAGCCGCAGGTCGTCGCCACCGTGACGGGCCGCGAGCTCGCCGGGCGCCGCTACGCGCCCGTCTTCGACTACTTCGTCGGCCGCGAGGACCTGGGCGAGAACGTGTGGACGGTCCTCACCGCCGACTACGTCTCCACCGAGGACGGCACCGGCATCGTCCACCAGGCCCCGGCCTTCGGTGAGGACGACATGGCCGTGTCCGCCGCCGCCGGCATCGGCACCGTCGTCCCCGTCGACGACGGCGGCCGCTTCACCTCCGACGTCGCCGACTACGCCGGCACGCAGGTGCTCGAGGCGAACCGCGCGATCATCGCCGACCTCAAGAACGCCACCGGCCCGATCGGCCGCCGGCCGGAGGCCGAGCGGCCGGTCCTCGTGCGCCAGGAGACCTACGACCACTCCTACCCGCACTGCTGGCGCTGCCGCCAGCCGCTCATCTACAAGGCGGTGACGAGCTGGTTCGTCCGCGTCACCGAGTTCCGCGACCGGATGGTCGAGCTCAACCAGCAGATCACCTGGGTCCCGGACCACATCAAGGACGGCCAGTTCGGCAACTGGCTGGCCGGCGCCCGCGACTGGTCGATCTCCCGCAACCGCTACTGGGGCACCCCGATCCCGGTCTGGGTGTCGGACGACCCGGAGCACCCCCGCATCGACGTCTACGGCTCCTTCGCCGAGCTCGAGGCGGACTTCGGGCGCCTGCCGGTGGGCCGCGACGGCGAGCCCAACCTCCACCGCCCCTTCATCGACGAGCTCACCCGCCCGAACCCGGACGACCCGACCGGCACGTCGACGATGCGCCGCATCCCCGACGTCCTGGACGTGTGGTTCGACTCCGGGTCGATGCCCTACGCCCAGGTGCACTACCCCTTCGAGAACGCCGAGTGGTTCGAGCACCACAACCCGGGCGACTTCATCGTCGAGTACATCGGCCAGACCCGCGGCTGGTTCTACACGCTGCACGTCCTGGCGACGGCGATCTTCGACCGCCCGGCCTTCACCACCTCGGTCTCCCACGGCATCGTCCTGGGCTCCGACGGCCGCAAGATGAGCAAGTCGCTGCGCAACTACCCCGACGTCAACGAGGTCTTCGACCGCGACGGCTCCGACGCGATGCGCTGGTTCCTCATGGCCTCCCCGATCCTGCGCGGCGGCAACCTCGTCGTCACCGAGGAGGGCATCCGGGAGAACGTGCGCCAGGTGCTCCTGCCGGTGTGGAACACCTGGTACTTCCTCTCCCTGTACGCGGGCGCCGCCAACGGCGGGCAGGGCCGCGTGGGCCGCGAGGTGACGCCCGAGGAGGCGGCCGGCCTGCCGGTGATGGACCGCTACCTCCTTGCGCGCACGCGCACCCTCGCCGCGGACGTGCGCACAATGCTCGAGGCCTACGACGTGCCCGGCGCCTGCCAGGCGATCCGCGAGCACCTCGACGTCCTCACCAACTGGTACGTGCGTACCTCCCGGGACCGGTTCTGGGAGGAGGACGAGGCCGCCTTCAACACCCTCCACACCGCGCTCGAGGTGCTCATGCGGGTCATGGCGCCCCTCGCCCCGCTCATCACCGAGGAGGTGTGGCGCGGGCTCACCGGCGGGCGCAGCGTCCACCTCACCGACTGGCCGGTGCTCGACGACGCCTTCGGCGCCGACGAGCTCGTCGCGACGATGGACCGCGTGCGCGACGTCGTCTCCACCACCCTCGGCCTGCGCAAGGCCGGCGGGCTGCGCGTGCGTCAGCCGCTGCGTGCCCTGCAGGTCGTCACCGACGAGCCCGCGGCGCTCGAGCCCTTCGCCCGGCTCATCGCCGACGAGGTCAACGTCAAGGCCGTCGAGCTGCGCTCGCTCGCCGACGACACCGCCCAGGAGTACGGCGTCTACACCAGGCTCACCGTCAACGCCCGCGCCGCCGGCCCCCGGCTCGGCAAGGACGTCCAGCGCGTCATCAGGGCCGCCCGCTCGGGGGCGTGGGAGCAGACCGACGGTGGCGTCGTCGTCGACGGCATCGCCCTGGAGGAGCAGGAGTACACGCTCACCACGGAGGTCGAGGACCGTGCCGGGGACGAGCGCGCCGCGGGCGTGCTCGACGGCGGCGGCTTCGTCGTCCTCGACACCGCCCTGGACGACGAGCTCCTCGCCGAGGGCGTGGCCCGCGACGTCGTGCGCCGGGTCCAGGACGAGCGCAAGGCCGCCGGCCTGCACGTCACCGACCGGATCACCCTCGCCGTCGACGTCCCCGGGCGCTACGCCCGCTGGATCGAGAACCACGCCGACCTCGTCACCGAGGAGACCCTCGCGGTCTCCCTCACCGTCGACGTCAGCCCCACCGATGAGATCGCCGTCCGCCTGGAGGTGGCACAGCCGTGACGAACCGTGATGACCAGCGTCCCGAGGACAGCGACGACCGCGCCCGCCGGGAGATGCTCTCCCGACGGACCGGCGACCACGCCGCCCCTCCGGCGACGAGCGGCCCCACGCCGGCGAGCGCGGCGACGCCCGACAGCACCGAGCTCGCCGCCCGCGAGGTCCAGGCCGAGCACGACCGCGCCGCCCAGGAGCTCGTCTCCTCCGGGCTGTTCAGCGGGCCCGACCCCACGGTCGTCGACGACGTCCTCGCCTCGCCGGACGTCACCGTCGTCGTCGACCCGGTCGCTCGCGCCCAGGCCGAGACGGAGGTCCACCGCGTCTACACCGAGATCCTCACCCGGGCCCCCGAGCACGACGTCCAGCCCAGCCTCGACCGGGTCCGGGAGGTCCTCGACCTCCTCGGCGAGCCGCAGCGCGCCTACCCCGTCATCCACATCGCCGGCACCAACGGCAAGACGTCGACGGCGCGCGTCGTCGAGCGGCTGCTGCGCGAGCGCGGCCTGCGGACGGGACGGTTCACCTCCCCGCACCTGTCGACGGTGCGCGAGCGCATCGCCCTCGACGGCGAGCCGATCAGCCCCGAGGCCTTCCTCCGCACGTGGGAGGACGTCGCGCCGTACATCGAGATGGTCGACGAGCGCTCCCGCGCCGGGGGCGGGCCGCGGCTGAGCTTCTTCGAGGTCTTCGTCGTCATGGGCTACGCGGCCTTCGCCGACGCGCCGGTGGACGTCGCCGTCGTCGAGACGGGCATGGGCGGGCGCTGGGACGCGACGAACGTCGCCGACGGCGTCGTGGAGATCCTCACGCCCATCTCCCGCGACCACGAGCAGTGGCTCGGGCACACGCTGCCGGAGATCGCCGCTGAGAAGGTCGGCATCCTCACGCCCGGCTCCACGGTCGTGAGCGCCGAGCAGCACGAGGAGGTCGTCCCCGTCGTCCGGGACGCCGTCCAGGCCCTGGGAGCCCGGCTCGTCGTCGACGGGCAGGACATGGAGGTCGTCGACCGCCAGCTCGCCGTCGGCGGGCAGATGCTGGTCCTGCGCACTCCGGCCGCCACCTACACCGACGTCTTCCTCCCGCTCCACGGCGCCCACCAGGCGCACAACGCGCTGCTCGCCGTCGCCGCCGTCGAGGCGTTCTTCGGCGGTGGCTCGCTGAGCGGGGAGGTCGTCGAGCACGCCCTCGCCTCCGTCGACTCACCCGGCCGCCTCGAGCTCGTCCGCACGAGCCCGACCGTCCTCGTCGACGCCGCCCACAACCCCGCCGGGGTCGAGGTGCTGCGCGCCGCCCTCGAGGAGTCCTTCGACCTGCGCCGCGTGGTCGGCGTCGTCGGTCTCATGGCCGACAAGGACGCCGAGGGCATCCTTTCCGGCCTCGAGCCGATGCTCACCGAGATCGTCCTCACCCGGGCGGCGACCGACCGGGCGCACGACGTCGAGGACCTCGCCGAGCTCGCCCGCGAGATCTTCGACCCCGAGCGGGTCCACGTCACCGACAGGATCGACGAGGCCATCGACCTCGCGGCGGCCAGGGCCGAGTACGGCGGCGAGCCGGGCGGCGCCGTCCTCGTCACCGGCTCGGTCGTCCTCGTCGGGGAGGCGCGGTTCCTCCTGCGGCGCGGCAGCTGACCGCTACGCGCCGGCGAGGTCCGCGAGGCGCATCCGGCCCAGCCACCCGGGGACCGCGCGCCGGGCGTCGCTCGGGCCGGTGAGCCGCACCGCGCCCGAGCCGAGCGCGCGCTCCCAGCTCGTGTCGGCGCGCCACAGCTCGACGAGCGTGCGCAGGGACGTCTCGACGTCGACCGTGACGTCGAAGCCGGGGTCGTAGTCGCAGACGTCGACCTCGTCGCCGGCGACGACGAGCCACCACGCCGCGGCGCCCGGTGGCAGGTCGGTGAGGTGGAAGGCGAGCACCGTGCGGGTCCGCGGCCACGCCTCGACGGGAATGGTCCGGCGCATGTCCCAGAACAGCAGATGGGGGTCGAGGTCCTCCTCGCCCAGGTCGCCGATCCACCGCAGGCTCCACACCCCCAGGGCGCCCACCACGCCCTCGAGGTCGCGGCCGGCGTCGGTGAGGGCGTAGCCGAGCTTGCCCCGCTCGCTCTCGCGCCGCACGAGGCCCGCTCGTTCGAGAGTGCGCAGGCGCTTGGACAGCAGGGCGGGGGACATGCGCGGGACACCCCGGCGCAGCTCGTTGAAGTGGCGGCTGCCGGCCAGCATCTCCCGGACGACGAGGAGCGTCCAGCGCTCGTCGAGGATCTCCATCGCCTTGGCAACAGGACAGAACTGGCCGTAGCTCGTCATCGCAGCCTCCGGTGACCAGTACACGCCCGCCCGCCTGCCCGCGACAAGTACAGATCGAGAACCGCCGACGCTACAGAGCTGGCACTGGAGCCGGTTCGCGGGCCGCCGGACCCTGGGGACACCAGTCACCGTGAAAGGGGCTTCGCCATGACACCGTCCACCGTCACCACCACTACCACCACCACCGCCACCACCGCCGACCGGGAGCTCAAGGCCCGGCACCGCGCCATGTGGGCGCTGGGCGACTACCCGGCCGTCGCCGACGAGGTCATCCCGGCCCTCGGCGCCGAGCTCGTCGCCGAGGCCGGGACCGGCCCCGGCCAGACCGTCCTCGACGTCGCCGCCGGGTCCGGCAACGTCGCCGTCCGCGCCGCGCTCACCGGCGCCCGCGTGGTCGCCGCCGACCTCACGCCCGCGCTCCTCGAGGCGGGCGCGGCACGGGCCCAGCTGCTCGGTGCCACCGTCGAGTGGGTCGAGGCCGACGCGGAGGACCTGCCCTTCCCGGACGCCTCCTTCGACGTCGTCACCTCCTGCGTCGGGGTGATGTTCGCCCCGCACCACCAGCGGGCCGCGGACGAGCTCGTCCGCGTCGTGCGACCGGGCGGGACGCTCGCGCTCACCGCGTGGACCCCCGAGGGCTTCATCGGTCAGCTGTTCGCGGCCGTGCGGCCCTTCGCCCCGGCCCCGCCCCCGGGCGCCCAGCCGGCGCCCCGCTGGGGCGACGAGCAGCACGTGCGCGCCCTCCTCGGGGACGAGGTCGAGGTCCGCACCGCCGCGCGCCGCATCCTCACGGTCGACCGGTTCACCGGGCCCGAGCACTTCCGGGACTTCTTCGCCACGAGCTACGGCCCGACCGTGGCGCTCTACCGCGCGCACGCCGGAGACGCCGAGGCCGTCGCCGGTCTCGACGCCGCGCTGACCGGCGTCGCCGACCGGTTCGGCCGCCGCGAGACGGGCGGGTTCACCATGGGCTGGGAGTACCTGCTCCTCGTCGGGCGGCGCCGCTGAGCTACGCCGCGCAGGGCGGTCGCACCCCGGCCGCCCTGCGCGCGTGCGTGGAACCAGCGGCTCGTGTCGCACCGGCCGAGTACCGTGTGGTGAGGCGGGGGTCCTCACCGGCCTGCGTCAGCCCGCCGGGAGGAGGCCACTGGTGCGGCGCGGCAGTGCGCGCCGTCCCACGACGACGAGGGAGACCGCAGTGAAGAAGCTCATCAACGACCCGGGTGACGTCGTCACCCAGTCCGTCGCCGGCCTCGTGGCCGCGCACGGCGACATCCTCACCGCCAGCACCGACCCCCTGTTCGTCTCCCGCGCCGGCGGTGCCGTCAGCGGCAAGGTCGGGCTCGTCTCCGGCGGCGGGAGCGGCCACGAGCCGCTGCACGCCGGGTTCGTCGGGACCGGCATGCTCGACGCCGCCGTCCCCGGCGCCGTCTTCACCTCCCCGAGCCCGGAGCCGATCCTCGCCGCCATGCAGGCCGCCGACGGCGGTGCGGGGGTGATCCAGATCGTCAAGAACTACACGGGCGACGTCCTCAACTTCGAGGTCGCGGCCGAGCTCGGTGAGGCCGAGGGGCTGACGGTGCGCAGCGTCCTCGTCGCCGACGACGTCGCCGTGGAGGACTCGACGTGGACGGCTGGGCGCCGCGGCGTGGCCGGCACGCTCGTCGTGGAGAAGATCGCCGGGGCCGCCGCCGAGCGCGGCGACGACCTCGACGCCGTCGTCGCCGTCGCCGAGCGCACCGCCGCGGCCGTGCGGACGATGGGCATCGCCCTCCACGCGCCCACCGTGCCGGCCGCCGGCCGCCTGTCCTTCGACCTCGAGGACGACGAGGTCGAGCTCGGCATCGGGATCCACGGCGAGCCGGGCCGCAAGCGGGTCAAGGCCGTGCCGGCCGACGAGACTGCCGCGCTGCTCCTCGACGCCGTGCTCGCCGACCTCGGCGACGTGTCCGGGCGCGAGGTCCTCCTCCTCGTCAACGGCATGGGCGCCACTCCCGCCCTCGAGCTGTACGTGCTCTACGGCGCCGCCCGGCGCCTGCTCGAGGAGCGCGGCGCGAGCGTCGTGCGCTCGCTCGTCGGCAGCTACGTCACCTCCCTCGACATGGCGGGCGCGAGCATCAGCGTCATGCCGCTGGACGAGGAGCTCATCACGCTGTGGGACGCTCCTGCCCACACCGTGGCACTGCGTCAGGGAATGTGAGGACCGCATGGACGACACGCTCGACACCTCCTGGGTGCTGCGCTGGGCCGAGCTCGCGCAGCACGCCGTCTCCGAGAACCGGATCGCGCTCATGGAGCTCGACCGCGCCATCGGCGACGGCGACCACGGCGACAACCTCGACCGCGGCTTCACCGCCGTGAGCGCCAAGCTCGCCGACGCCTCCCCGGACTCCCCGACGGCGGCCCTCAAGCTCATCGCCACCACCCTCATGTCCACGGTGGGCGGGGCTGCCGGCCCCCTGTACGGCACCGCGTTCCTCCGGGCCGCCACCGCCCTGGGCGACGGGCCGGTCGACGCGGCGGGGGTCGCGGCGCTGCTCACCGGCGCCGTCGAGGGCGTGACGGCGCGCGGCCGGGCGGAGGCCGGGGACAAGACGATGGTCGACGCGCTGCGCCCGGCCGCCGAGGCCGCCGGTGCGGTCGCCGAGCAGGGGGGCAGCGCCCGGGCCGCCCTCGAGGCCGCCGCCGACGCCGCCGCCGCGGGCGCGGAGGCCACCGAGCCGATGGTCGCCCGCAAGGGCCGCGCCAGCTACCTCGGGGAGCGCTCGGCCGGCCACCGCGACCCCGGCGCCCAGTCCAGCGCCCTCATCCTGCGCGCCGCCGCCGACGCTGCCGCGGGGGGAGCGGGGACGGGGCAGTGACGACGGCGATCGTCGTCGTCTCCCACTCCGCGCAGCTCGCCCAGGGGCTGTGCGAGGTGGCGGCGCAGATGGCGCCCGACGTCCTCCTCCGACCGGCCGGCGGGACGGACGACGGCCGCATCGGCACGAGCTTCGACAAGCTCCTCACCGCGGTCGGTGAGCTCACCGCCGACGGGGGTGACGGCGTCGTCGTCCTCACCGACCTCGGCTCGGCGACGATGACCGCCGAGTCCGTCCTCGAGATGGTCGACGACGACCGCGTGCTGCTCGCCGACGCCCCGCTCGTCGAGGGCACCGTCGCCGCCGCCGTCGCCGCGCAGGGCGGCGCCGGCCCGGAGGAGGTGCGGCGTGCCGCCGAGGAGGCTGCCCTGTCCTTCGCCGCCGCCCAGCGCAGCGGCCCCGCCGGCCCGGCACGGGACGGGGAGGTCCTCGAGCGGGTCCTCCAGCTGCGCAACCGCCTCGGCCTGCACGCCCGTCCTGCCGCGCAGCTCGCCCGCCTCGTCGCCGGCTTCGACGCCCACGTCGAGGTCAACGGCGTGGACGGCGCCAGCGTGCTCGCCCTCATCGGGCTCGGGCTCGCGGGCGGGGCGACGATGACGGTCCGGGCCAGCGGCCCGCAGGCCGAGCACGTCCTCGACGCCGTCGCCCAGGTCGTCGACGAGGGCTTCGGGGAGGAGTAGCGCCGCCTCGGCGGGACATGGTTATGGTGGCTGGAGCGCTCACCCCGACCGCACCGTCGCCCGAAGGGAACCCAACCCCATGCACGAGGTCAAGGCCGTCGTCGTCAAGGAGAAGAACGCCCCCGCCACCGTGGAGACGATCCTCGTCCCCGACCCGGGGCCGGGGGAGGCGCTCGTCGACGTCGTCACGTGCGGCGTGTGCCAGACCGACCTCCACTACAAGGTCGGCGGGGTCAGCGACGACTTCCCCTTCCTCCTCGGCCACGAGGCCTCCGGCGTCGTCTCCGCCGTCGGTGAGGGCGTCACCGAGATCGCCGTCGGGGACCGCGTCATCCTCAACTGGCGCGCCGTGTGCGGGGAGTGCCGCGCGTGCCGCAAGGGCCAGCCCTGGTACTGCTTCGCCACCCACAACGCGACGCAGAAGATGACCCTGCAGGACGGCACCGAGCTCAGCCCGGCGCTGGGCATCGGCGCCTTCGCCGAGAAGACGCTCGTCGCCGCCGGCCAGTGCACGAAGATCGAGGGCGACATCGCCCCCGAGCAGTACGCCGCCCTCGGCCTGCTCGGCTGCGGCGTCATGGCCGGCATCGGCGCCGTCCTCAACACCGGTGCCGTGCAGCGCGGGGAGTCGGTGGCCGTCATCGGCTGCGGCGGGGTCGGCATGGCAGCGGTCGCCGGTGCCGTGCTGGCCGGTGCCACGACGATCGTCGCCGTCGACCTCGACGACGAGAAGCTCGCCACCGCCCGCCGCTTCGGCGCGACCCACACCGTCAACTCGCGCGAGCAGGACCCGGTCGAGGCGATCCGCGAGCACACCGGTGGCTTCGGCGCGGACGTCGTCGTCGACGCCGTCGGGGTCGCTGCCACCTTCGCCCAGGCCTTCGAGGCCCGCGACCTCGCCGGCCGCGTCGTCCTCGTCGGCGTGCCGGACCCCGGCACGACGTGGGAGATCCCGCTCGACCAGGTCTTCGGCCGCGGCGGGGCGATCAAGTCCGCGTGGTACGGCGACACCCTGCCCTCGCGGGACTTCCCCATGCTCGTCGAGCAGTACCGCCTGGGCCGCCTCGACCTCGACGGCTTCGTCACCGAGCGCATCGGCATCGACGACGTCGAGCCCGCCTTCGACAAGATGGCCGCCGGCAAGGTGCTGCGCTCCGTCGTCGAGATCAACGACCCGCCCGCGACCTGACCCGCCGCCACCCCTCACCCCTTATCGCCGACAGCTGAGTTGTTACCGGCCGTCACCCGACCCGATGGGAGCCACCCGATGACCACCCCGTGCGCACGGACAGCAGCGGACGCGTCCGCGTCGAGAACCTCGTCACCAGCGGCACCTTCTCGCTCGACGGCGGGACCTGGGACGTCGACAACAACGTGTGGATCGTCGGTGACGACACCGAGTGCGTCGTCATCGACCCGGCGCACGACCCGGCCGCCGTCGTCGAGGCGGTGGGCGGCCGTCGCGTCGTCGCCGTCCTGCTCACCCACGGCCACGACGACCACATCCGCGCGGTGCGCGAGGTCGCGGCCCAGGTGGGCGCTCCGGTCCATCTCAACCCGGCCGACACGATGCTGTGGGAGCAGGTCTACCCCGGCACGACGGCGGACGAGGAGATCGCCGACGGGCAGCAGATCACCGTCGCGGGGGTCACGCTCACCGCCCTGCACACCCCCGGCCACTCGCCCGGCTCGACGTGCTTCCACGCACCGGACCTGGGGGAGGGCGGCGTCCTCTTCTCCGGGGACACCCTCTTCAACGGCGGGCCCGGCGCGACCGGCCGCTCCTACTCCGACTTCCCGACGATCATCGAGTCGATCCGCGAGCGCATCCTCACGCTGCCCGAGTCGACGGAGGTGCTCACCGGCCACGGGGACGCGACGTCCGTCGGGGCCGAGAAGCCGCACCTGCAGGAGTGGGTCGACCGCGGGCACTGACCGCCCGGCCCGGCCGGTAGGGCACGATAGGGGCCATGAGCGAGATCAAGCCCGTAGAGAGCTGGCTGACCGACATGGACGGCGTGCTCGTCCACGAGCAGCAGGCCATCCCCGGTGCCGCCGAGTTCATCCAGGCCCTCATCGACTCGGGGCGGCGCTTCCTCGTCCTGACGAACAACTCGATCTTCACGCCGCGCGACCTGCGCGCGCGGCTGCGCGCCGGGGGCATCGACATCCCCGAGGACGCGATCTGGACCTCGGCGATGGCCGCGGCCCAGTTCCTCGACGGCCAGCGCCGCGGGGGCAGCGCCTACGTCGTCGGCGAGGCCGGGCTCACCACCGCGCTGCACGACATCGGGTACACGATGACCGACGTCGCCCCCGACTACGTCGTCCTCGGCGAGACCCGCACGTACTCCTTCGAGGCGATCACCCGCGCGATCCGGCTCATCGAGGCGGGGGCGCGCTTCATCGCGACCAACCCCGACCCCCCCGGCCCCTCCCAGGAGGGCACCCTCCCCGCCACCGGGGCGGTCGCCGCCCTCATCACCCGGGCCACCGGCGTCGAGCCGTACTTCGTCGGCAAGCCCAACCCGCTCATGATGCGTAGCGCCCTCAACCGCATCGACGCGCACTCGGAGTCCACCGTGATGATCGGGGACCGGATGGACACCGACGTCGTGTCCGGCCTCGAGGCCGGGATGCGCACCATCCTCGTGCTCACCGGCTCCACCCGCCCCGAGCAGGTGGACCGCTTCCCCTTCG
The DNA here is from genome assembly GCF_965111665.1 of Georgenia sp. Marseille-Q6866. Classification (NCBI taxonomy): domain Bacteria; kingdom Bacillati; phylum Actinomycetota; class Actinomycetes; order Allobogoriellales; family Allobogoriellaceae; genus Georgenia; species Georgenia sp. Marseille-Q6866. The sequence continues at coordinate 101,798 of NZ_CBCOOR010000009.1, forward strand.
TGCCCACCCGCGTCGTCGACTCCATCGCCGACGTCACGCCGCTCGTCGCCGAGTACGCCCCGCAGGCGGACCGGTGACCCGCCGTCCCCGGCGCAGCGCGCGCGCCCTGTTCGCCGCCACGCTCCTGCTGAGCGAGGCGATGGTCGTCCTCTTCGCCGGCCTCGTCGCCTACGGCCTGCGCCTCGCCTCGGTGCGCGAGATCGTCGTCGGCGGCGCGGTGCTCGCGCTGTGGGCCGTCCTCGCCGGCGCGCTCGTGCGGCGCGGCGCTGTCGGGTACGTCCTCGGCTCGCTGCTCCAGCTCGCGCTCATCGCCACCGGGTTCGTCGTGCCGATGATGTTCGCGATCGGCGGCGTCTTCGCCGTGCTGTGGCTCGTGTGCCTGCGCGTCGGCGGGCAGATCGACGGCGAGCGGGTCGAGCGGGAGGACGCCGAGCGCGAGCACGAGGAGCGCCGTGGCGCGGGAGAGGCCGCGACGGGCCGGTAGTGTCGGTCGCGTGACTTCCACCGAACGCACCCTCGTCCTCATCAAGCCCGACGGCGTCCAGCGCTCCCTCGTCGGGGAGGTCCTGCGCCGCATCGAGGCCAAGGGCTACCGCATCGTCGCCCTCGAGATGCGCAGCGCCGACGCCGAGCTCCTCGGCGAGCACTACGCCGAGCACCGCGGGCGTCCCCACTTCGAGCCGCTCGTCGAGTTCATGGGCTCCGGCCCGCTCGTCGCCGCCGTCGTCGAGGGCGACCGCGTCATCGAGGGCTTCCGCTCCCTCGCCGGCACCACCGAGCCGACGACGGCGGCCCCCGGCACCATCCGCGGCGACCTCGCTCGCGCGTGGGACACCCAGGTGATCCAGAACCTCGTCCACGGCTCCGACTCCCCGGAGTCGGCCGAGCGCGAGATCTCCCTCTGGTTCCCCACGCTCTGACCCACCCCGTCCGCGCCGAGAGCTGAGTTGTTCCCCGGGACGGCTCAGCTCTCGGCGTCGTGGGGCGTGGGTCAGTAGAACTCCCGCGTGTCCATGACGTTGCGCAGCGGCCGGCCGTCCAGCAGCCGCGTGGCGTTCTCGGCGAAGAGTGCGGCGATCCGGCGCGGCTCCTGCTCGGAGAGTGCCGCGGTGTGAGGGCTGAGGAGCACGCTCGGGTGGCCCCACAGCGGACTGTCGACGGGCAGCGGCTCCACGGCCGTGACGTCGAGCGCCGCGAACCCGACGCGGCCGGCGTCGAGGGCCTCGACCAGCGCGGCCTCGTCGACGACGGTCCCTCGGCCGACGTTGACGAAGAGGGTGCCGGGCCGCAGGCCGCCGAAGACCTCGGCCCCGAGGAGGCCGGTCGTCCGGTCGGTGCCCGGCAACGCCGACACGATCGCGTCCGCCTGCGCCGCCGCGGCGGCGAGGTCGTCGAGCCGCACGACGCGGTCGACGTGCTCGACGGGCTCGTGCCGGCGGCTCGTGCCCCAGACGGTGGCGCCCAGCGCCGCGAAGCGCTGCGCGACGACGCGACCGATGCCGCCGAGCCCGACGACGAGGACCGTCATCTCGCTCACGTGCCGCATGAGGCGCCGGCCGTCGCCCCACGTGCGTGACGCCTGGTCGGCCTCGAGCCGCCGCAGGTCCTTCGCGCCGGCGAGCACACCGAAGAGAGCCCACTCGGCGAGCGTCTCGGCGTGCATGCCCGCGCTCGTCGTCACGGTGACGCGCCCGAGCTCCTCGGCAGTGAGCCGTGCGGCCTTGACCTGGCCGCCGCCGCCCGCGGCGGTCGTGTGGACCCACCGCAGCCGCGGGTTGCTGCGCACGGTCCGGGCGAGCGCCTCGGGCGAGACGTCGGGGATCCCGAAGAGCGCGTCCGCGTCGTCGAGCAGGGCCTCGAAGGCACGCTGCTGCGCCGGGTCGCGGCGCCAGTCGGGGTCCCCCTCCCAGTCGCCGCTCCAGCGCCACGGCGGGGTGAGCCCGGGTCCGCGCAGCAGCTCGATGCGCGGCTCGCGACGGAGGACGAGCTCGACCGACGCGTCGTCGAGGGTGACGCCGAGCGCCACCTTGAGGGTGTGGTCCGGCACGGGAACTCCTTCTGTGGGGGCGGCGGGGGCCGGGTGGGGCGCGGTCAGCGCAGCGGGCTCTCGAGGCGGGGGGCGCCGACGAGCACCGTGACCATGCGACCGGGACGGGCCTCGTGGTTGGACAGCGGGGCGCCGGCCATGACGACGTCACCCGGGCCCAGGCGCACCCACCGGGCGACGTAGGCGAGGGACTCCCTCACGGGCACGGGCATCGCCTCCACCGTCGTGCCGCACACGAGGGTGCCGTCGAGCTCGAGGGCGAGCAGCCCGGTGTCGAGGGACGCCGCGGTGTCGATCCACGGGCCGAGCGGCGTGGAGCCGTCCGCGCCCTTGGACTCGAAGTTGCGCGGGTCGAGCGTGGAGCGGTCCGGGTAGGAGATGTCGTTGACGGCGGTGACGCCGAGGACGAACTCGTGGGCGTTCCCCTCGGTGAGGTCCGAGCTCTCCGGGCTGCCGGTGTCACGGCCGATGACGACCGCGACCTCCGCCTCCATGACGGCGCGTCCCGCGTCGCGGCGCAGGCGCACCGGCTCACCGTGCGCGACGACGGTGCGCGGGCTCTTGAGCCAGGCCTGCACGGGGGAGGGGTGGTCCGACGTGCCCCGGTTCTGCGCGATGCCGACGAGCACCGTGGGGACGGTCGGGGGGAGCAGCCGCAGGCCTGCAGTCGGGACGGCCTCGCCGTCGTCGTGCGGGCGGCGTCCCTCGGCGAGGGCGACGTACGGGTCCTCGACGGGCCGGACGACGTCGCCGTCGAGCCGGACGTGGCGGACCGTGCCGTCGAGGACCGCGCGACCGATGCGCATCACCGCACCGCCGTGCTGATCGCCGCGTGCGTCTCGTCGGTGGAGACGCGGATGGCGTCGTCGTGCCTGAGGAGGTCGCGGCCCTTGGTCTCGGGCACGAGGAACGTCGACGCCGTCGTGATGAGCGCGAGCGTGGCCATGTACACGGCGGGAAGCAACCAGTCGCCGTCGGAGACCGCGAGGAGGTAGGCGCCGAGCACGCCGGCCAGCCCGCCCGCGAGGACCGCGGAGATCTCCCGCGCCATCGCGACGCCGAGGTAGCGGTGACGGTTGCCGAAGAGCTCGGGCAGCATCGCGCACTGGGGGCCGAGCATGGTGTTGACCGCGACACCGATCCCGATCGCGATGACGGCGATGACGCCGACGGGGTGACCCTGGGAGAGCACCCACCAGGCCGGGAAGGAGTACAGCAGCAGGAACACGGCCCCCGCGCGGTAGACGATGCGGCGGCCGAACCGGTCCGACAGGTGACCGCTGAGCGGGAGCACGACCATCGCGATGAGCGCGCCGAGCGTCACGCCCCACGTCGCGACACCGCGGTCGACGGGGTTGGCGATGAAGTTGCCGGCGACGAACGCCAGACCCAGCGTCTGGAACATGTAGGAGCCGCCGTTCTCGGCCATCCGCAGCCCGATCCCGACGATGACGCTGGGGAAGCCCGTGGTGAAGATGTCGCGCACGGGTCGTTCGGCGACCTGCTCGTGCTTCTCCAGCTCCACGAACGTCGGGGTCTCACGCAGCCGCATGCGGATGAACAGCGCGAGCAGGATGAGGAGGAAGGAGGAGAGGAAGGGCAGGCGCCACGCCCAGCCGAAGAAGACCTCGTCGGGCAGCAGGGACATGAGCGAGAACACCAGGGCGGCGAGCAGGGTGCCGAGCTGGATGCCGATGAAGGGCAGCGCGGAGAAGAAGCCGCGGCGGCGGACCGGGGAGTACTCGGCCATGAGCACCGTCGCGCCCGCCTGCTCGGCGCCTGCCCCGAAGCCCTGGAGGAGTCGGAGCACCGTCAGCAGGACGGGAGCCCAGACGCCGATCGAGTCGTAGGTGGGCAGCGCGCCGATGAGCGTCGTGGCCCCGCCCATGAGGGCGATCGTCACGACGAGAACCCACTTGCGGCCGAGCCGGTCGCCGAGCGTGCCGAAGAAGAGGCCGCCGAGCGGACGGGCGACGAACCCGACCCCGAAGGAGGCGAGCGAGGCGACGACGGCGAGCTCCGGCGGGAGGTTGGAGAAGAACAGGTCGCCGAAGATCAGCGCCGAGAAGAGCCCGTACAGGGCGAAGTCGAAGTACTCGAGTGCGCTTCCCACGCTCGAGGCGAGCGTCGCGCGGCGCAGGTTGTCGGCGTAGTCCGGATCGTCCGTGTGGTCCGGGCGCCTGGTGGTGTCGTCGTTGGTCACGTGCCGTCCCCTCGATAGGCGTGCTCCGTTGCGTGTGAACCGTAACACTATGCTGAACGACGTACAACCAGCTGAACAGATTGATGCTGGGTCGTCAGGCGGCCGGTCGGTGGAGGGGGTTCGTCAGGGCCTGTGCCGCCGTGAGGAGCGCGGCCCCGACCTCCGCGATCCGCGCCTCGTCGGCCTCCTCGGTGAGGAGCGCGGCGCCCATCGCCAGCGGCGGGTCGACCGGCGCCCACGGCTCGAGCGGGACGGCGACCCCGGTGATCCGCGCGAGCGAGGCGCCGCGGTCGATCGCGTAGCCGCGCTCGCGGGTCGCGGCGAGTGTGGGGAGGAGCTCGTCCACGGTCGTCGGGCTGTCCGGGGTCAGCTGCCGGAAGGGCTGCGAGTCCGCCAGGAGGGAGCGCACCTGGTCGTCGTCGACGGTGGACAGGAGGGCCAGCCCGGTGGCGGTCATGGCCGCCGGCAGCCGCGAGCCGAGAGGGGTGCCGAAGCGGTTGGGCCACCGCCCCTCGTGCCGCGCGAGGTAGACCGCCTCGCTGCCGTCGAGCATGGCGATCTGCACCACCTCACCGTGGAGCACCGGTGACGCGGCGACGACCCGGTAGAACTCGCGGACCTGGTTGAACTGCTGCGCGTAGGCGCCTCCGAGCTCGGCCACCCGCCGCCCCAGCCGGTAGCCGCCGTTGTCCCGCTCGATCATCGCGCCGTCCTCAAGGGCCGCGCACAGGTTCGCCGTCGAGGACTTCGCGATGCCCAGGGCCCGGGCGATCTCGCTGAGCGTCAAGGGGACCCCCTGCGCGTCCGCCAGCAGGGTGAGGATCCGCAGCGAGCGCGACACCGCGGGGGCGGGGCCACGCTCGGGCGCACCGGTCGGTGCATCGGTCATGCGAGGTTCCTTCGGGTCGGGAGGCGGGTACGCGACCAACCTAGCCAAGCGGACTGCGGCAGGGGACCGGCCTGCGACTCCCCGGGGACCGCGGTTCCGCCCGTTAGGCTGCTTCCGTGCATCTCAAGACGCTGACGCTGCGGGGGTTCAAGTCCTTCGCGTCAGCGACGACCCTGCACCTGGAGCCGGGGATCACCTGCGTGGTGGGGCCCAACGGCTCGGGCAAGTCCAACGTCGTCGACGCCCTGTCGTGGGTGATGGGCGAGCAGGGCGCCAAGTCGCTGCGCGGCGGCTCGATGTCCGACGTCATCTTCGCCGGCACCTCCAACCGCGCCCCGCTCGGGCGCGCCGAGGTCTCCCTCACCATCGACAACTCCGACGGGCTGCTGCCCATCGACTACTCCGAGGTGACGATCTCCCGCACGCTCTTCCGCGGCGGCGGCTCGGAGTACGCGATCAACGGCGAGGCGTGCCGCCTCCTCGACATCCAGGAGCTCCTCTCCGACACCGGCATGGGCCGGGAGATGCACGTCATCGTCGGGCAGGGGCAGCTCGACGCCGTCCTGTCCGCCGGCCCCGAGGAGCGCCGCGGCTTCATCGAGGAGGCCGCCGGCGTCCTCAAGCACCGCCGCCGCAAGGAGAAGGCGCTGCGCAAGCTGGAGGCGATGAAGGCCAACGTCGACCGCGTCAACGACCTGTCGACCGAGATCCGCCGCCAGCTCGGCCCGCTCGCCCGCCAGGCCGACGTCGCCCGCCGCGCGCAGGTCATCCAGGCCGACCTGCGCGACTCCCGGGCGCGCCTGCTCGCCGACGACCTCGTCCAGCTCACCGCCACCCTCCAGCGGGAGGTCGCCGACGAGACCGCGCTGCGGGAGCGGCGCACCGCCGTCGAGGCCGCCGCGGACTCCGCCCGCAGCCGGCTCGCCGCCCTCGAGGCGCAGGCAGCGGCCGCCGCGCCGCTCCTGCGCGAGGCGACCGACACGTGGCACTCCCTCTCGGGGCTGCGGGAGCGCCTGCGCGGCCTGCACTCCCTGGCCGCCGAGCGCACCCGCCTGCTCGGCGCCCCCACCCAGGAGCACCGCGGCACCGACCCCGAGGAGCTCGACGCCCGCGCCGCCCGTGCCCGCGAGGAGGAGCAGGCGCTCGCCGCGGAGGTCGAGGCCGCCCGTGCCGCCCGTGACGCCGTCGTCGCCGAGCGCACCCGCCTCGAGGAGGCCGAGCGTGAGGCCGAGCGAGCGCTGGCCGCCGTCCACCGGGGCGTTGCCGACCGCCGCGAGGGGCTCGCCCGCCTCACCGGGCAGGTCGCCGCCCGCCGCAGCGCCGCCGAGGCCGCCCAGGCCGAGCTCGGGCGCCTGCGCGCCAACCTCGCCGAGGCCGAGGAGCGCAGCCGCCACGCCCAGGCCGAGTTCACCGCCCTCGAGCAGCAGGTCGCCGGCGAGGAGGAGGGCGAGGAGGGCCTGGACGAGGCGCACGAGGAGGCCCTGGAGGAGCTCGACGCCGCCGAGGCCGCCCTCGCCGCGCTCCACGAGGAGGAGCGCACCGCCGAGGGCGAGCGCCGCACCTGGCAGACCCGCCGCGACACCCTCGAGCTCTCCCTCGTCCGCAAGGACGGCACCGGCGCGCTCCTCGAGGCCGCCGAGCGGCTCGCCGGGCTGCGCGGCTCCCTGCCCGACGCGCTGAGCGTCGAGCACGGCTACGAGACCGCCGTCGCCGCCGTCCTCGGCGCCCACACCGACGCCGCCGTCGTCGAGTCCACCGACGTCGCCGTCGACGCGATCCGTCGCGCCCGCGACGAGGACCTCGGCCAGGTGCGTCTCGTCGTCGCCGGCGCCGCCACCCCCGACGACGACGCCGCCGCCCCAGCGGGCGGGCGCTGGGCCCGGGACGTCGTCACGGCCGACGGCGAGCTCGCCGGTGCCGTGGCCACCCTGCTGGCCGGCGCCGTCGTCGTCGACGACCTCGCCGCCGCCCGGGCCGCCGTCGCGACGGCCGACGTCCTCGCCGTCACCCGCGACGGTGACGTGCTCTCCCGCGCCAAGGCGGCCGGCGGCACGAGCGCCGGCCCGAACGTCCTCGAGCTGCACGCCGCCCACGAGGAGGCCGCCACGGAGGCCGACGCCGCGACCGCCCGCGCCGAGCAGGCGCGCTTCGGGCTCGCCGCCGCCCGTGACCGCGTCTCCCGCGCCCAGGAGTCAGTCGACGCGACGCTCGCCGCCCTGCACGCGTCGGACGCCCGGCTCGCCGGCGTCGCCGAGCAGCTCGGCCGCCTCGGGTCCGCCGCCCGCGCCGCCGAGGCCGAGGCCGAGCGCATCCGCCCCGCGATCGCCGACCTCGTCACCAAGGGCGAGGAGCACGAGCGCCAGCTCGCCGAGCTCCTCACCCGCCTCGAGGTCGCCCAGCGGGAGCCCGAGCGCACCGAGGAGGACCTCACCGCCGCGACGGCCGAGCGCGACCGTGCCGCCGGGGAGGCCCGCGCCGCCCGGGCCCGGGAGACCGAGGCGCGCCTGGCGCTGCGCACCGTCGAGGAGCGGGCCGGAGCCCTGTCCGGCCGGGCCGCCTCCCTCGAGCGGGCCGCGGAGGCCGAGCGCGTCGCCCGCCGCAAGGCCGCCGAGCGCGAGCAGCGCCGCGCCCGGCAGGCCGAGACCGCCGCCCTCGTCCGCTCCGGCGCCGAGCAGGCGCTCGCCGTCGTCGAGCGCTCGCTGTCCGCCGCCGCGGACGCCCGCGAGGAGGCCGAGGAGGCCCGGGGGGCCCGGGAGCGGGAGATCGCCCAGGTGCGCACCGAGCTCGAGGAGGCCACCGGCGAGCTCGCGCGGCTCACCGACGCCGTCCACCGTGACGAGGTCGCCCGCACCGAGCAGCGGCTGCGCATCAGCCAGCTCGAGGAGCGCTCGGTGAGCGAGCTCGGCCTGGACCCCGAGGTGCTCGTCGAGGAGTACGGCCCCCACCAGCCGGTGCCCGTCGTCGTGCCCGAGGGGGAGGAGCCGCGCGAGCCCGTCCCCTACGTGCGCGAGGAGCAGGACAAGCGGCGCAAGCGCGCCGAGCGCGACCTCGCGCGCCTCGGCAAGGTCAACCCGCTTGCCCTGGAGGAGCACGCGGCGCTCGCCGAGCGGCACCAGTTCCTCACCGAGCAGCTCGCCGACCTCAAGAAGTCCCGCGCCGACCTCATGGAGATCGTCCGGGAGATCGACGAGCGCGTCGAGCGGGTCTTCGCGGAGGCCTACGCGGACACCGCGGCCGCCTTCGACGACGTCTTCGCCCGGCTCTTTCCCGGCGGCGAGGGCCGGCTCGTCCTCACCGACCCCGAGGACATGCTCACCACCGGCATCGAGATCGAGGCCCGGCCCGCCGGCAAGAAGGTCAAGCGCCTGTCGCTCCTGTCCGGCGGGGAGCGCTCGCTCACCGCCGTCGCCCTCCTCGTCGCGATCTTCAAGGCGCGGCCCAGCCCCTTCTACGTCATGGACGAGGTCGAGGCGGCGCTGGACGACACGAACCTCGGCCGGCTCCTGGAGATCTTCACCGAGCTGCGGGAGGACTCCCAGCTCATCGTCATCACCCACCAGAAGCGGACGATGGAGATCGCCGACGCCCTGTACGGCGTCACCATGCGCGGTGACGGCGTCACGACCGTCATCAGCCAGCGGCTGGCCGAGGAGGAGCGCGCCGGGGTCTGACCCACGCCGGTGAGACCGGGTAGCACAAATCGCCGGTCCGTGAGTGATAATGGGCCCATGACGGGGGCGATCCTGGTGACCACGCTCGCGGCGCTGTGCGCCGCGGGGATCTTCGCTGCCGTCCTCATGGCCCAGCGCCCCGAGGAGGGCTGGGGCACGTGGCTGCGTGACACGGTCCGCGCCTGGCGGCGGGAGGACTTCACGTGGGCCGACGAGGTCGACGAGGAGGACGCCGGCGGCCTCGGCACGCTGTACCTCATGAGCGAGCCCGGCAACGCCTACACGACCGCCGACGAGCTCGCCGAGCGCCTGCGCGACATCCGCGAGCACGCCCCCGCCCTGCCCGACCGCGGTGAGGGTCGCCCCACCGAGGCGCCCGCCTGACCGAGGCGTCGCGGGCGCGCTGCGCCCCCGCCCGACCTGCGCGGTGGCCCTGCGGCCGCCCCGTGGTCCAGACTTGGCTGTTGTGACCGATCAGCTCTGGGCAGTCCTTGCCGTCGTCCTCGTCGTCCTCGCCGGCGGAACCGCCGCCCTCACCGCGGGCGTGCGCCGCCGTCGTCCACCCGCGCTGCCGGAGGAGCGGCCCGCGTCCGTCGCCACGGCCGAGGCGCCGGCCGACACGCTGCCCCCCGACGTGGACGACAGCGACGTCGTCGTCGAGGAGCCCCCGGCCGTCGAGACCGAGCGGCCCGCGCCCGTCGCCGGCCGCATGGTCCGGCTGCGCGAGCGGCTCTCCCGCTCGGGCACCATCGGCCGTTCGCTCCTGTCGATCCTCTCCCGTGAGTCGCTCACCGAGGAGGACTGGGAGGAGATCGAGGAGACCCTCCTGCTCGCCGACGTTGGCATCGGCCCCACGACCGAGCTCATGGACCGCCTGCGCACCCGCGTCCAGGTGCTCGGCACCAAGGACGCCGCCTCCGTCCGCGAGGTCCTGCGCGAGGAGCTCCTCCAGCTCGTCGACCCCACGATGGACCGCACCCTGCGCACGACGAAGGGCGTGGGCGACGACGGCGAGCCGCACCCCGCGACCATCCTCGTCGTCGGCGTCAACGGCACGGGCAAGACGACGACGGTGGGCAAGCTCGCCCGCGTCCTCGTCGCGGAGGACCTCGAGGTCGTCCTCGGTGCCGCCGACACCTTCCGGGCGGCAGCCGCCGACCAGCTGCAGACCTGGGGCGAGCGCGTGGGTGTCACCACCGTGCGCTCGGACCGCGAGGGCGCCGACCCGGCCGCCGTCGCCTTCGACGCCGTCCAGGCCGGGCGCGCCGCCGGGGCGGACGTCGTCCTCGTCGACACCGCCGGGCGGCTGCAGAACAAGGCCGACCTCATGGGCGAGCTCGGCAAGATCAAGCGCGTCATCTCCAGGCAGGCGCCGGTGAGCGAGGTCCTCCTCGTCCTGGACGCGACCACCGGCCAGAACGGCCTGCGCCAGGCGCAGGTCTTCGCCGAGGTCGTCGACGTCACCGGCATCGTCCTCACCAAGCTCGACGGGACCGCCAAGGGCGGGATCGTCGTCGCCGTCCAGCGCGAGCTCGGCGTGCCGGTCAAGCTCGTCGGCCTGGGGGAGGGCGCAGACGACCTCGCCCCCTTCGTCGCCGAGGACTTCGTCGAGGCCCTCCTCTCCTAAGGCGTCCCTCCGCATATGCGGGAAAACGACGCACGCGGGGAGTCCCCGGACGTCGTACTCCCGCATACGCGGACGAGGGGGAGGGGCGGGAAACACGGCCGTCACACGGCGGCGAATAACGTCACCTGACCGAAACATGGCCGCGCCGTGCCTGAAACATGGTGCGAGCAGGGTGGTCCCAGCCGGCCGCAAGGAGCCGGGATCGAGAGGACCACCCATGGAGCTCGACAGCGGCATCACCGCGTGGATGCTGGTCTCAGCATCGCTCGTGCTGCTCATGACACCCGGGCTGGCGCTGTTCTACGGCGGTATGACCCGGTCCAAGTCCGTACTCAACATGATGATGATGTCCTTCGGGGCGATGGGCGTCATCGGCGTCATCTACGTGCTGTGGGGCTGGTCGATGTCCTACGGCAGCCAGAGCATCGGCGGCATCTTCGCCAACCCCTTCGAGATGTTCGGCCTGGACGGCGCGATCCTCGACGAGTCCGGGGAGTTCGTCCTCGACGGCGGACTGCCCGTCATCGTCGACGTCGGCTTCCAGGTCACCTTCGCCATCATCACCACCGCCCTCATCAGCGGCGCCCTCGCCGAGCGCGTGAAGTTCGGCACCTGGATGGTGTTCACCGGCCTGTGGGTCACCCTGGCCTACTTCCCGATGGCCCACATGGTCTGGGGCGGCGGCCTCCTCAGCGGTGACGGCCCCTTCGCCTCCATCGCCACGCCGATCGACTTCGCCGGCGGCACCGTCGTCCACATCAACGCCGGCGTCGCGGCCCTCGTGCTCGCGATCGTCGTCGGCAAGCGCCGCGGCTTCGGCCGCACCCCCAGCCGCCCCCACAACCTCCCCTTCGTCATGCTCGGCGCCGCGCTCCTGTGGTTCGGCTGGTTCGGCTTCAACGCCGGCTCCGCCTACGCCGCCGACGGCCTCGCCGGCCTCGCCTGGGTCAACACGACGACCTGCGCCGCCGCCGCCATCCTCGGCTGGCTCGTCGTCGAGAAGCTGCGCGACGGGCACGCCACCTCCCTCGGTGCCGCCTCCGGCATCGTCGCGGGCCTCGTCGCCATCACCCCCGCGGCCGGCGCGCTCAGCCCGGTCGGCGCGATCGTCCTGGGCCTCCTCGCCGGTGGGCTCTGCGCCCTCGCCGTGTCCCTCAAGTACCGCTTCGGCTACGACGACTCCCTCGACGTCGTCGGCGTCCACCTCGTCGGTGGCCTCGTCGGCACCGTGATGATCGGCTTCCTCGCCACCGACGGCGGCCTCTTCTACGGCGGCGGCCTCAACCTCCTCGCCGTCCAGGTGATCATCGCCGTCGTCGCGATGGCACTGTCCGCCGTCGTCACCCTCGTCATCGCCCTCGCCCTCAAGGCGACGCTGGGCTGGCGGGTGCCCGAGGACGTCGAGACGATCGGCATCGACTCCGCCGTCCACGGCGAGTCCGCCTACGAGGGCCTGGGCAGCGGCCTGGCCGCCACCCTCCCGCCGCGCGAGGCCGCTCCCACCACCGTCAGCAGCGAAGAGAAGGTCGGGTCATGAAGCTCATCACCGCAGTCGTCCAGCCGCACCGGCTGACCGAGGTCAAGCAGGCACTCACGAGCGTGGGGGTGCGCGGCATGACGGTCTCCGAGGCCAGCGGCTACGGACGCCAGCACGGGCACACCGAGGTCTACCGCGGCGCCGAGTACGCCGTCGACCTCGTGCCCAAGGTCCGCATCGAGATCCTCGTCGACGACCACGACGTCACCGTCGTCACCGGCGCCATCGTCCAGGCCGCCCAGACCGGGCGCATCGGCGACGGCAAGGTGTGGGTCTCTCCCGTCGAGGAGGTCGTGCGGGTCCGCACGGGCGACCGCGGCGCCGTCGCGGTCTGACCGTGGGCCGCGCGCACACCGTCGGCGACCTGCGCGCGGCCCGGCTTGCCCTCCCGCTGCCCGTCCCGGCCCAGGCCGGGGCGGGCAGCGGGCGTTCGGCGGGCACGCGCTACCGCGCCGAGCTCTCCGGTCTCGTCGACACCGCCCTCGCGGGCCTGTGGGAGGCGGCGGTCCCCGACGCAGCCACCGGCCTCGCCCTCGCGGTCGTCGGGTCTCAGGGGCGCCGCGACGCCGGGCCCACGAGCGACCTCGACGTCGTCCTCCTCCATGACGGCCGCCACCACGACGCCGCGTCCGTCGCGCCGCTGGCCCAGGCGCTGTGGTACCCCCTGTGGGACGCGGACCTCGACGTCGACCACGCCGTGCGCAGCCTCGCCGGCTGCCGGCAGGTCGCCTCCGACGATCTCGTCTCGGCCGTCGGCCTGCTCGACGTCCGGCACGTCGCCGGGGACGCCGACGTCGTCACCCGGGCCCGCAGCGCCGTCCTCGCCGACTGGCGGGCGGCGGCACGACGGCGGCTGCCCGAGCTGCTCGGCTCCGTGCGCGAGCGCGGGGAGCGGCACGGGGAGCTCGCCTACCTCGTCGAGCCGGACCTCAAGGAGGCCCGCGGCGGGCTGCGTGACGTCGTCGTCCTCCGCGCGCTGGCCGCCACGTGGCTGGCCGACCGGCCCCACGGCGAGCTCGACGACGCCGCCGCCTTCCTCCTCGACGTGCGCGACGCCGTCGCCGTCGTCACGCGGCGTCGCACCACGCGGCTGCTGCGGGCCGACACGCCCGACGTCGCCGACCGGCTCGGCCTCGCCGGCCCGGACGCGCTCCTCGCCGAGCTCGCCCAGGCCGCCCGCGTCGTCACCGCGTCGCTCGACCTCACCGTCCGCCGCGCCCGTCAGGCGCTGCGCCGGACCGCGCTGCTGCGCCGCGGCCCGTCGGTCGTGCGGGGGAGGCGGGTGGCGCCCCGGCTGCGGCCCGTCGCGGCCGGCCTGGCCGAGCACGACGGCGAGCTCGTCCTCGCCTCCGACGCCGACGTGGAGCAGGACACCGGTCTCACGCTGCGCGCGGCCGCCGCCGCGGCCCGGACCGGCCTGCCGCTGTCCCCGGTGACTCTCGAGAGCCTGCGGCGGGCACCCGCGCCACGGGTCCCGTGGCCGGCCGGCGCGCGGGCGGACCTCCTCGAGCTGCTCGGGTCCGGTGCCGCGCAGATCCCCGTCTGGGAGGCGCTCGACCTCGCCGGTGTGGTCACGCGGTGGGTCCCCGAGTGGCGCGACGTGCGGAACCGGCCGCAGCGGTCGCCGGTCCACCGGCACACGGTGGACCGCCACCTCGTCCAGACCGCCGCCAACGCCGCCGAGCTGCTGCGCGAGCGGGGCGCGAGCCTCACGGAGGCCGAGCGGGCCACGCTCCTGGTGGCAGCTCTGCTCCACGACATCGGCAAGGTCGACGGCGCGGCGGACCACTCGCGGGAGGGGGAGCGGCGGGCCGCGGCCGTCGTCGAGCGGCTGGGTCTGCCCGCCCCCGCCGCGGCGACCGTCACCCTTCTCGTGCGCGAGCACCTCACGCTCGCGACCCTCGCCACGACGCGTGACCCCGCCGACCCGGAGGTGGCGGAGGAGCTGCTCGACGCCGTCGGGCACCGTCCCGTCACCCTCGAGCTCCTCGCCCTGCTCACCGAGGCCGACGCGAGCGCCGCGGGCCCGGTCGCGTGGACGCCGTGGCGCGCGCGTCTGGTCGGCGAGCTCCTCGCCCGGGGCCGGGAGCGGCTGCGGCACGCGCCGTCGGTGCCGCCAAGTACCCTGGACCTCTGACCGGACCCAACGAGCACGAGGAACGTCCTTGTTCGCCAGCCTCTCCGACCGCCTGACAGCCACCTTCCGCAACCTCCGCGGCAAGGGCCGGCTGTCCGAGCAGGACATCACCACCACCGTCTCCGAGATCCGGCGCGCCCTCCTCGAGGCGGACGTCGCCCTGCCGGTGGTGCGTGAGTTCACCGCCGCCGTGCGCGAGCGGGCGCTCGGGTCCGAGGTCTCCGGCGCGCTCAACCCCGGCCAGCAGATCGTCAAGATCGTCAACTCCGAGCTCGTCGAGATCCTCGGTGGCCAGGCCCGGGACCTGCGCTTCGCCAAGCGCCCGCCCACGGTCATCATGCTCGCCGGCCTCCAGGGCGCCGGTAAGACCACCCTCGCCGGCAAGCTCGCGAAGTGGCTCAAGGACCAGGGCCAGACCCCCCTCCTCGTCGCCTCCGACCTCCAGCGCCCCAACGCCGTCACCCAGCTCCAGGTCGTCGGTGAGCGCGCCGGCGTGCCCGTGTGGGCGCCCGAGCCCGGCAACGGCGTCGGAGACCCGATCGAGGTCGCACGCTCGGGCCTGGCCCACGCGCGGGACAAGCTCTACTCCGTCGTCATCGTCGACACCGCCGGCCGTCTTGGCGTGGACACCGAGATGATGGCCCAGGCCGCGGCCATCAAGGACGCCGTCCAGCCCGACGAGACCCTCTTCGTCCTCGACGCGATGATCGGCCAGGACGCCGTCGCGACGGCGCAGGCCTTCCAGGAGGGCGTCGACTTCACCGGCGTCGTCCTCACCAAGCTCGACGGCGACGCCCGTGGTGGCGCCGCCCTCTCGGTCGCGAAGGTCACCGGCCGGCCCGTCCTCTTCGCCTCCACCGGTGAGAAGCTCACCGACTTCGAGCGCTTCCACGCCGACCGGATGGCCTCCCGCATCCTCGACATGGGCGACATCCTCACGCTCATCGAGCAGGCCGAGCGCGCCTTCGACTCAGGCGAGGCCGAGCGGATGGCCGCGAAGGTCTCCGGCGGCGAGGACTTCACGCTGCAGGACTTCCTCGACCAGATGCAGCAGCTCAAGAAGATGGGCTCGATGAAGAAGATGCTCGGGATGCTCCCGGGCATGGGCCAGATGCGCGAGCAGCTGGAGAACTTCGACGAGCGCGAGGTCGACCGCATCGAGGCGATGATCCGCTCGATGACGCCGCAGGAGCGCGCGAACCCCAAGATCCTCAACGGCTCGCGCCGCTCACGCATCGCCCGCGGATCGGGCACCACCGTCACCGAGATCAACCAGCTGATGGAGCGCTTCGGCCAGGCGCAGACGATGATGCGGCAGATGGCTCGCTCGGGCGGCAAGATGCCCCCCGGCGGCTTCGGTCCCGGCGGTCTGCCCGGTGGTGGCAAGAAGTCCAAGGGCCGCATGGCCCCGCCGCCCAAGAAGGGCAAGGCGAAGTCCGGCAACCCCGCCAAGCGCGCGAGGCAGGAGGCCGAGGCGCTGCGCAAGGCCGCCGAGCAGCCCGCCGCGCCCACCGGCTCCGCCTTTGGGCTGGGCGGCGGGCAGTCCGGTGCCCCGGAGAGCATGCCGGACCTCGAGGACCTGCAGAAGTACCTGCGCTGACGGGAGTGGGATGGGCCAGCCGCTGCACCTGACCGGGACGATCGTCGTCGGCGACGCCGCCGAGCTCGACGAGTGCTGGGTGGTCGACGGCCGCCTCACGCTCGAGCCGCCCGCCGAGCCGGCGCGCGAGGTCGAGGGGTGGGTGCTGCCCGGGCTCGTCGACGTCCACTGCCACATCGGGCTCGGCCCCGAGGGGGCGGTGAGCGTCGAGGAGGCGGAGGTCCAGGCGAAGGCCGACCGCGAGGCCGGCACGCTCCTCGTCCGTGACGCCGGCTCGCCGCAGGACAACCGGTGGGTGCAGCAGCGCAGCGACCTGCCCCGGCTCATCCGCGCCGGCCACCACCTCGCGCGGCCCAGGCGGTACCTGCGCCACTACGGGCGCGAGCTCGAGGACGTCGCCCAGCTCCCGCAGGCCATGGCCGAGGAAGCCGCCTCCGGGGACGGCTGGGTGAAGATCGTCGCCGACTGGATCGACCGGTCCGAGGGTGCCGACTCCGACCTGCGCCCGCTGTGGCCCGCCGACGTCCTCGCCGAGGGGATCGCCGCCGCGCACGAGGCCGGCGCCAAGGTCACCGCCCACGCCTTCTCCCGTGAGGTGATCGACGACCTCCTCGACGCCGGCATCGACGGCATCGAGCACGGGACCGGGATGACGGCCGACCACATCGCCGAGGCCGCCCGCCGTCGCATCCCCGTCACCCCGACGCTGCTCCAGGTGGCCCACTTCGCGGACTTCGCCGCGCAGGCCGGTGCCAAGTACCCCGTCTACGCCGCGCGCATGCGGGCGATGCACGAGCGCCGATACAAGCAGGTCCGCACCTTCCACGAGGCCGGCGTGCCGCTGCTCATGGGCTCCGACGCCGGCGGCACCATCGCCCACGGCTCCCTGCCCGCCGAGCTCGCCGAGGTCGTGCGGGCCGGGGTGTCCGTCCTCGACGTCGTCGCGGCCGCGAGCTGGCGGGGCCGCGACCTCCTCGGGGTGCCGGGCATTCACGAGGGCGCGAGCGCCGACGTCGTCGTCTACGCCGAGGACCCCCGCGAGGACGTCACCGTCCTCGCCAGCCCGCGCGCCGTCGTGCTGCGCGGCGAGCTTTTCTAGCACCCCGGCCGAGCGCTCACCTACCGCCGCCTGCTGACTTCACGCGCCAACGGCCGCGACGTGATCGGCCGCCTCGGGTCCGCGGCCGTTCTCGCGCGCGGACCTCGACATCGAGGAGTGCCAGTAACAACCCAGCTGTCGGTGACGGAAGGGGTTGACGGCCTCGACACCTCTATGGTTCATTAGTCGAGTAATGAACCAACGAGGCGAGGGAGGTGGGACGTGTTCGACGGACCGGAGCCGATCTACGTGCAGATCGCCGAGCACCTGCGTCGCCAGGTTCTCGACGGCGCGCTCGCCGAGGGGGACCAGGTCATGAGCACCACCCAGTACGCCACGACCTACCGCATCAACCCGGCCACCGCGGCAAAAGCCTTTGCGCAGCTGGTCGACGAGGGTGTCATCTACAAGCAGCGAGGAGTGGGCATGTTCGTCGCCGACGGCGCCCGGGAGCGGCTGCGTGAGCACCGCCGCGGCGCCTTCTTCACCGACCGCCTCGACGCGGTCCTCGACGAGGCGCGCGTCCTGGGCATCGGCCCCGACGACCTCGTCCGCTACATCCAGCAGAAGGGAGCCGGAGCGTGAGCGGCCTCGACGTCGAGCTCACCGGACTCACGGTCGACTACCGCGACACCCGCGCCGTCGACTCCGCCACCGTCCACTTCCCCGCCGCCACCATCACCGGTCTCCTCGGCCGCAACGGCTCGGGCAAGACGTCGATGCTCTCGACGATCGCTTCCCTGCGGCGCCCCACGAGCGGCACCGTCCGGGTCGACGGCCGCGACCCCTTCGAGGACGAGCGCCTCATGGAGAGCGTCTGCCTCATCCGCGAGAGCGGGGACGTGCTGAGCGAGGAGAAGCTCAAGGTCACCCTCGAGCTCGTCGCCTCCGCCCGGCCCACCTGGGACCAGGCCTACGCCGAGGAGCTCCTCGACGCCTTCGAGCTCGACGCGCGCAAGAAGCCGGGCAAGCTCTCCCGCGGCCAGCGCTCCGCCTTCGGCGCCGTCATCGGGCTCGCCTCCCGCGCGCCGGTGACGATGTTCGACGAGGTCTACCTCGGCATGGACGCCCCGTCGCGCCGCCGCTTCTACGACCTCCTCATCGCCGACTACGTCGAGCACCCGCGCACGATCATCCTCTCCAGCCACCTCATCGGGGAGGTCGAGCGGCTCTTCGAGCACGTCGTCGTCCTCGACGGCGGCCGGGTGCTCCTCGCCGAGGAGGCCGACACCCTGCGCAGCCACGGCCTCACCGTGACCGGCCCCGCGGCCGAGGTCGACGCCGCCACCGCGGGTCTGCGCGTGCTCGGGGAGCAGGAGCTCGGCCCGACCAGGCGGGTCACCGTCGTCGGCCGGCTCGACGACGGCGCCCGAGACCGTTTCCGCGCCGCGGGCCTCGAGATCGGCGCCGTGCCGATCGAGGACCTGTTCATCGCCCTCACCGAGAAGGAGGCCCACCGATGATCACCGGCACCTCGGCGCCGCGCCTGCGCGGCAGTGTGAGCGTCACCCGCCCGCAGTGGGTCCGTGCCACCGTGCACCACCTGCAGGTCTACGTCCTCATGTGGGTGTGGCTGTGGGCGATCTGCGTCCTCGGCGCGGGCGTCGCCATCGCGGTCGTCGACCGCGTGGGCACCGTCAACGTGTCGGTCGTCCAGTTCGTCCGCAGCGGCCCGCTCGTGTGGTTCCTCTTCTCGATCGCCGTCATCGTCGCGACGACGTACCTCACCGCGCACGTCGCCAACGGCATGACGCGTCGTTCCTTCCTCACCGGCGGGCTCGTCGCCGCGGTGAGCAGCTCGCTGCTCCACGCCGCGACCGGCGCGGGGCTCCTCCTCCTCGAGGGGGTGCTCTACGACCGCATGGGGTGGCAGCACGACGCCGAGCCGGGGGAGGAGTACACCGCGGGCGTCTGGGAGTCGGGGCTCGGGACGCTGCTCGTCGACCACGCCCTCCTCGCACTCTCCGGCACCCTCACCGGACTCCTCGTCGGCATCACCTACTACCGGCTCGGCGGCTGGTGGGGCACCCTCGCGCTGCCCCTCACCATCTCGCCGATCCTCGCCGTCATGTTCATGACGAGCTGGACGGAGGCCCCCTTCGTCCCCTTCGACGCGCCGGGCTGGAGCGCCTACCTCGTGGGCGCCGTGCTCGTCCTCGCGGCCGGCCTCGCCTTTGCCCTGCTCGTCCGCCGTGTCCCCATCGCCCGAACGGAGTCATGAGATGGAACCCGTCATCGAGGTCCGCCACCTCCGCAAGACCTACGGCGACAAGGTCGCCGTCGCCGACGTCAGCTTCGACGTCCACCCCGGCGAGATCGTCGCCGTCCTCGGCCGCAACGGCGCCGGCAAGACGACGACGGTCGAGACCGTCGCCGGCCTGCGCACGGCCGACGGCGGCGAGGTCCGCGTCCTCGGCGTCGACCCGCAGCGTCACCCCGAGCTCATCCGTGAGCACGTGGGCATCCAGCTGCAGGAGGCCAAGCTGCCGCCGAAGATCACCGTGGCCGAGGCGATCGAGCTGTACGCCTCCTTCTACGCCGAGCCCGCCGACGGCGAGGAGCTCCTCGAGCTGCTCGGGCTCACCGAGCACCGCGACAAGCGCTTCGACCGCCTCTCCGGGGGCCTGCAGCAGCGCCTGTCCATCGCGCTGGCGCTCGTCGGCAACCCGCGCATCGCCATCCTCGACGAGCTCACCACCGGCCTGGACCCACAGGCCCGCCGCGAGACCTGGGCGCTCATCGACGGCGTCCGACGGCGAGGGGTCACCATCCTCCTCGTCACCCACTTCATGGACGAGGCCGAGCACCTCAGTGACCGCGTCGTCGTCATCGACGGCGGGCGCGTGGTCGCCGACGGCACCCCGACCGAGCTCGCCGCAGGCAGCGCGGACCAGCGCAGCTTCCGGATGACCACGCCGCAGCCCGTCGACCCGGCGCTGCTGCGGACCCTGCCCGAGGTGACCGACGTCGTCGCCCACGGCCGCGAGGTCGAGGTGACGGGCACGCGCCGGGTGCTGCCCGCCGTCGTGCTCGAGCTCGCCCGCCACGACGTCGTCCCCGACGACATCACCACCGTCCGCCGCAGTCTCGAGGACGTCTTCCTCGAGGTGACCGGCTCACTGAGCACGGAAGGAGTACCCGCATGAGCGCCACCGCCACCACCGCAGCCACCCGGGCGCCCTCGGGGCGTCGCGGGCTCGGCACCCTCGTACGGACCGAGGGCCGGCTCTTCCTCCGCGACCCCGGAGGTGTCTTCTTCGCCCTCGCCTTCCCGGCCGTGCTCCTCCTCGGCATGGGGCACGCCATCCCGGGGATGCGGACGGAGGTCGAGGGCGTCCCGGGCCTCGAGGGCGTCACCCTCATCCACCTGTGGGGCCCGGTCGTGCTCGCCACCGCGATCGCGACCGTCTCCCTCACCACGCTCCCGGCCACCGTCGCCGGCTACCGGGAGCAGGGCATCTTCCGGCGCCTGTCCACGACGCCGATGCGGCCCAAGTCCGTGCTCGCCTCCCACGTCGCGGTGAGCGGTGCGGCGCTCGCCGTCGCCGTCGCCCTCGCCCTCGTGGGCGGGATGGCCACGCTGGGGATCCCGCTGCCCGAGAGCCCGCTCGTCGTGCTCGCCGCCTTCCTCCTCGCGACGCTCGCGCTGTTCGCGATCGGCCTCGTCGTGGGTGGTCTGGCTCCCAAGGCGTCGACGGCGTCCGGGATCGGGATGCTGCTGTACTTCCCGCTCCTGTTCTTCGCCGGCCTGTGGCTCCCGATCTCGCAGATGCCCGACACCCTCGCGACCGTCGCGACCCTCACGCCGCTCGGTGCGGCGAGCGAGGCCATGACCACCGGGTGGTTCGCCGGGGACGTGCCGTGGCGAGAGCTCGGCGTCATGGCAGCCTGGAGCGTCGTCGGCTTCCCCGTCGCGGCGAAGGTGTTCCGCTGGGCGTGACGAACGCCCCACCCACCCGCTGAGGGCGCCCACTTGGGAATGGGCCCGCCGGTCTGGCAGAATGACCCGCTGTACTCGGACCGGTGGGCCCCTCTCACCCGTCGGAGCCGTGTCCAGGGCCAAGCAGTCCCCGAAACCCACAGGGGACACGCGTCGGCCCACCCCACATGAACCAGGAGTGACCACCACAGTGGCAGTCAAGATCCGTCTCAAGCGCATGGGCAAGATCCGCGCGCCGTACTACCGCGTCGTCATCATGGACGGTCGCAAGAAGCGTGATGGCCGGGCGATCGAGGAGATCGGCAAGTACCACCCGACCGAGGAGCCGTCGCTCATCGACATCGACTCCGAGCGCGCGCAGTACTGGCTCTCCGTGGGCGCCCAGCCCACCGAGCAGGTCGCCGCGCTGCTCAAGGTGACCGGCGACTGGCAGAAGTTCAAGGGCCTGCCGGGCGCCGAGGGCACCCTGCGCGTCAAGGGCGTCAGCGCCGAGGACGCCGCCGAGGCTCGCGCCGCTGCGGTGAAGGCCGCCGAGGACGAGGCCGAGAAGCGCAAGGCCAAGGCCTCCGAGGCCGCCGCCGCGGCCACCGAGGAGAAGGCGCCGTCGGACGCGCCCGCCGAGGAGCCCGCCGACGAGACCAATGCTGGCTGACGCCCTCGAGCACCTGGTGCGTGGCGTCGTCGACAACCCCGACGACGTCACCGTCACCTCTCGTTCGCTGCGTCGCGGTGAGCTGCTCGAGGTCCGGGTACACCCCGACGACCTCGGCCGCGTCATCGGCCGGCAGGGGCGCACGGCACGAGCCTTGCGCACCGTCGTCTCCGCGCTGTCCACGCGCGGCCCGGTCCGCGTCGACGTCGTCGACACCGACCGCTGACCACGGACGCGAGCCCTGGTTCACCCCCGGTGAGCCAGGGCTCGCGCTCGTTCTACCCGAGGAGAGCTGAGATGGAGCTGGTGGTCGCCCGCATCGGCGCACCCAACGGCCTGCACGGCCTGGTGCGCCTGGAGGTCCGGACCGATGACCCCGCCGGCCGCTTCGCCCCCGGGACGGTGCTCGCCACCGACCCGCCCGAGCGCGGCCCCCTCACCGTGGCCGCGAGCAGCGAGCGGCAGGGCTCGTGGTACGTCCGCTTCGCCGAGGCCCCCGACCGCACCGCGGCCGAGGCGCTACGCGGCACCCTCCTGGTCGCCGCTCCCGAGGAGGACCCGGAGGAGGACGCCTGGTACCCCCACGAGCTCGTCGGGCTCCCCGTGGAGGACACCGAGGGGCGCCACCTGGGGACCGTCGCCGGGATCGAGCACCTGCCCGCCCAGGACCTCCTCGTCCTCACCGAGGAGGGCGGCCAGCGCACCCTCGTCCCCTTCGTCAGCGAGATCGTCCCGCTCGTCGACGTCCCCGGACGGCGCGTGGTCATCGACCCGCCGCGCGGGCTGCTCGCCGGCGACGACGACGAGGACTGACGTGCGCATCGACGTCCTGACGATCTTCCCGGACTACCTCGCACCGCTCGAGCTCTCGCTCGTCGGCAAGGCGCGCCAGTCCGGGCTGCTCGACCTTGCCGTCCACGACCTGCGCGCGTGGACCACCGACCGGCACCGCACCGTCGACGACACCCCCTTCGGCGGGGGCGCCGGCATGGTCATGCGCCCGGACGTGTGGGGCACGGCCCTGGACGCCGTCCTCGGGGACGGCGCCGACGACGGCGGGACGGTGCTCCTCGTGCCGAGCCCCGCCGGGGAGGTCTTCACCCAGCGCACCGCCGAGGAGCTGGCGGGCGCGCGCCGCCTCGTCCTGGCCTGCGGCCGCTACGAAGGCATCGACGCCCGCGTGGCCGAGCACTACGCCACGCGGCCGGGCGTCACCGTCCGTGAGGTGTCCATCGGCGACTACGTCCTCAACGGGGGAGAGGTCGCGGCACTCGTCGTCGTCGAGGCCGTGGCGCGGCTGCTGCCCGGCGTCGTCGGCAACCCCGAGTCGCTCGTCGAGGAGTCCCACGGCGCCGCGGGGCTGCTCGAGTACCCCGTCTACACCAAGCCCCCCGCCTGGCGGGACCTGCCCGTCCCCGAGGTCCTCACCTCCGGGCACCACGCCAAGGTGACCCGCTGGCGCCGCGACCGCGCCCTGGAGCGCACCGCCGCCCGCCGCCCGGACCTCCTCGAGCGGCTCGCGCCCGAGGCGCTCGACCGTGAGGACCGGCGGGTCCTCGCCGGGCTGGGCTGGTACGTCGGTCCGGCCGGTCCCCGCCGCGCGCAGGTGCGCCTCGCCGGCCCCGACGACGCCGTCGCCCTGGCCGCGCTCGCCGCCCTCACCTTCCCGCTCGCCTGCCCGCCGTCGCTCGGCCCCGAGGCGATCGCCGCCCACGTCGCGACCCAGCTCGACGCCGACAGCTTCGCCCGCTTCCTCACCGACCCCGGGCGCGTTGTGCACGTCGCCGCCGACGAGGACACCGGCGCGCTGCTCGGCTACACGATGGTCGTCCTCGACTCCCCGGCCCCCGGCCAGGAGGAGAGCGAGGGCGTCGCCGAGCTGAGCAAGTGCTACGTCCACCCCGACGTCCACGGCGGCGGGCTGGCCGGCCGGCTCGTCTCCGCCGCAACGGACGCCGCCGCGCAGCACGGGGCCAGGCAGCTGTGGCTCGGGACGAACGCCGGCAACCGGCGGGCCCGGCGCTTCTACGAGCGCTGCGGCTTCGTGTTCGTCGGGCGGCGGACCTACGACGTCGGCGGGGTCCTCAACGACGACGTGGTGATGAGCACACCGGTTTCGGTGCCCTGACCCGCTGTGGCAAGATGGACCGGTCATGCGCTCACGGCGCGCGGTCTGCCTCAGGGGACCGGCGCATCCGGGCAGCGTGGCCACCATCAGATGTCGGCAGCGACCGCTGCCACGAACAGCGCCGGTGACCTGTGGCACCAGCGGGAAGGCACAACCATGCAGACCCTTGACCACGTCGACGCAGCATCGCTGCGCGACGACATCCCCGACTTCCGTGCGGGCGACACCCTCAAGGTCCACGTCAAGGTCGTCGAGGGCAGCCGCAGCCGTATCCAGATCTTCCAGGGATACGTCATGGCCCGCTCCGGCGCTGGGGTCCGCGAGACCTTCATCATCCGCAAGGTGAGCTTCGGCGTCGGTGTCGAGCGCACCTTCCCGGTCCACTCCCCGTCGATCGACAAGATCGAGGTCGTCTCCCGCGGCGCCGTCCGCCGGGCCAAGCTGTACTACATGCGCGGTCTGCAGGGGAAGAAGGCCAAGATCCGCGAGAAGCGCTGACTCGCGAGCAGTACCCGTACCATCACTTCTGCCCGGCTCGTCTCGAGCCGGGCAGAAGTTCTTTTCCGACACAGGAGTGCGTAGGCCGTGACGAACGACGACGACGCACGGGCCAGCGCGACGCGCCGCGACCGTGAACAGCTGCGGTCCGAGGAGCCGGGCGAGGACGCCCGGCCGGCAGCCCGGCGCAAGGGCGGGTGGTTGCGCGAGACCGCGATCGTCGTCGTGAGCGCGCTCGTCCTGTCCGTCCTCATCAAGACCTTCCTCGTGCAGGCCTTCTTCATCCCCTCCGGCTCGATGGAGGACACCTTCGCCGTCGGGGACCGGGTGCTCGTGAGCAAGCTCGCGCCCGGGCCGCTGGACGTCAGCCGCGGGGACGTCGTCGTCTTCGTCGACCCCGGCGGCTGGCTCGAGACCCAGCCCGACACCCGCAACCAGCTGCAGCGCGGCGTCGAGGAGGTCCTCACCTTCGTCGGGCTGCTCCCGCAGAACGCCGGTGAGCACCTCATCAAGCGGATCATCGGGCTGGGCGGGGACACCGTCGAGTGCTGCGACGCGGACGGGCGGATCACCGTCAACGGCGTCGGGATCGACGAGCCCTACCTCAAGCCGGGTGTCTCCCCGAGCGAGACCGAGTTCTCCGTCACCGTCCCCGAGAACCACCTGTGGCTCATGGGCGACAACCGCTCCAACTCCCAGGACTCCCGCGCCCACCAGGGCGACCCCGGCGGCGGGGCCGTGCCGATGCGCAACGTCGTCGGCACCGCCGTGCTCATCCTGTGGCCCTTCGACAGCTGGACCGTGCTCCGCAACCCGGGCGACACCTTCGCCGAGGTCCCCGAGCCCTGACCGGGCCCGTGCCTACGATGGCTGCGTGCCTGTGAACCGTGCGCCCACCCGGCAGCTCGAGCGAGAGCTGCTCGACTCCGGCCACCGGCTCGTCGCCGGGATGGACGAGGTGGGGCGCGGCGCCCTCGCCGGGCCGGTGAGCGTGGGCGTGTGCCTCGTCGACGCGAGCACCGGGCGCCTGCCCCGCGGGCTGCGCGACTCCAAGCTCCTCACCGCTCCCGCTCGGGAGGCCCTGTGCGAGCCGGTGCGCCGCTGGTCGGTGGGCAGCGCCGTCGGGCACGCCGGGCCGGACGAGATCGACGCGTTCGGCATCATCGCCGCGCTCCGGATGGCCGGAACCCGGGCCCTGGCCACGCTGGCGGCGCAGGGACTCGTGCCCGACGTCGTCGTCCTCGACGGCATCCACGACTGGCTCACCCCGCCCGACGACCTCTTCGGCGGCCTCGACCCCGAGCTGCCCGTCCTCGTCCCGCCGGTGCGGACCCAGGTCAAGGGCGACCTGCGGTGCGCCGTCATCGCGGGGGCGAGCGTGCTGGCCAAGTGCGAGCGCGACGGGATGATGGTCGGCCTGGCCGAGCAGCACCCCGCCTACGGCTGGGAGGCGAACAAGGGCTACTCCGCCCCCGGGCACCTCGCCGCGCTGCGCGAGCTCGGGCCCACCGAGCTGCACCGCCGGTCCTGGCGGCTGCCGACGGCCCAGGACCCCGCCCCGGAAGCCGCCGTCCCCGAGGCGGCTGTGCCCGAGGCCACGCCCGTCCCGGTGCCCGCCGGTGCCGCGCCGGCCCGTCCCGGGGCATGATGGGGACGTGAGTGCTGAGGACCTGGAGAACTACGAGGCCGATCTCGAGCTCGGCCTGTACCGCGAGTACCGGGACGTCGTCGGGCTCTTCTCCTACGTCGTGGAGACCGAGCGTCGCTTCTACCTCGCCAACGAGGTGGACCTGCAGGTGCGCTCGGCGGGCGGCGAGGTGTTCTTCGAGCTGACCCTCGGGGACGCGTGGGTGTGGGACGTCTACCGGTCCGCGCGCTTCGTGCGCTCGGTGCGAGTGGTGACCTTCAAGGACGTCAACGTCGAGGAGCTGCCGCGGGCGGAGCTCAACCTCCCGTCCTGACCCGGTTGCCCCACACGACGGGCTCGCGCTGAGCCTGTCCACCGCCCGGTGACCGTGCCCGGTCCCGCGTGGGTCGCGTCGGTGACGCTGGTCGCGGAGGTGGTGGCCCGTGGCCGCAAAGGACGAGCTCGGCGCCCGTGGCGAGCGCATCGCCGCAGCGATGCTCCGTGAGGACGGTTACGAGATCCTCGACCGCAACTGGCGCTGCCGCGAGGGCGAGATCGACATCGTCGCCCGGGACCCGCGGTCCGACGCCATCGCCTTCGTCGAGGTCAAGACCCGCAGCGGTACCGGCTTCGGCCACCCCTCCGAGGCCGTGGGCGCCGTCAAGCTCGAGCGGCTGCGGCGGCTCGCCGGGCGGTGGCTGAGCGAGCACGGCACGCGCGCCGCCGAGGTGCGCATCGACGTCGTCGCGGTGCTGCGCCGCCACGGGCGCCCCGCCCTCGTCGAGCACCTGCGGGCGGTGGGCTGAGTGGGCCTGGCACGGACGTGGTCGGTGGCGCTCGTGGGCGTGGAGGGACATCTCGTCCAGGTCGAGGCGCACGCGGCGAGCGGGCTGCCGGCCTTCATCCTCGTCGGGCTGCCCGACGCGTCGCTGTCCGAGGCCCGCGAGCGCGTGCGCGCCGCGGTGGCGTCCTGCGGGCTGCCCTGGGACGCGCGGCGGCGCACCGTTAACCTGTCTCCGGCCTCGCTGCCCAAGGCGGGCTCCGCCTTCGACCTCGCCATCGCGGTCGCCTGCCTGGGGGCGGACGGCCTGCCCGACGCCGAGCGGGCCGGGCGGGCCGTCCACCTCGGCGAGCTCGGGCTGGACGGGCGCGTCCACCCGGTGCGCGGGGTGCTGCCCGCGGTGGCCGCCGCCGTCGCCGCCGGCCGGCCCGACGTCGTCGTGCCCGCCGGGAACCTTGCCGAGGCACGGCTCGTCCCGGGTGCGCGGGTGCGCGGGGTCCAGCACCTCACCGAGCTCGCGCGCGAGTACGGCGCGGACGTGAGCGTGCCGGCGCCCGAGGCGCTGCCGGTGCCGGCGCCGCCGGCGGCGCCGGCACCACCGGACCTCGCGGAGGTCATCGGGCAGGACGAGGCGCGCTTCGCCCTCGAGGTCGCCGCCGCCGGGGGCCACCACCTCCTCATGGTCGGGCCGCCCGGGGCGGGCAAGACGATGCTCGCCGCGCGCCTGCCCGGTCTGCTGCCCGACCTCGAGGACGCCGACGCCCTGGAGGTGACGGCGATCCACTCGGTGGCCGGCACTTTCAACGCCGGCGGGGGACTGCTGCGGCGCCCGCCCTTCGAGGACCCCCACCACACGGCCACGGCCCAGGCCATCGTCGGCGGCGGGTCCGGGGTGCCGCGTCCCGGCGCCGCCTCCCGCGCCCACCGCGGCGTCCTCCTGCTCGACGAGGCCCCGGAGTTCGCGCGGAGGGTGCTCGACTCGCTGCGCCAGCCGCTCGAGCACGGCGAGATCGTCGTCCACCGCGCCCGCGGCGCCGCGCGCTACCCGGCCCGCTTCCAGCTCGTCCTCGCCGCCAACCCCTGCCCCTGCGGCAAGGCGACGGGCAAGGGCCTGGCGTGCACGTGCACGCCGCTGGAGCGGCGCCGGTACCTCGCCCGGCTGTCCGGGCCGCTGCTCGACCGTGTCGACCTCCAGATCGACGTCCCCGCGGTCACCCGCGCCTCCGCCGCGCTCGGCTCGGAGGGGGAGAGCAGCCGGGTCGTGTCCGCGCGGGTCGCCGAGGCGCGTGCCGCCCAGCACCGGCGGCTGGCGGGCACTCCGTGGCAGGGCAACGCCGAGGTGCCCGGCGCGTGGCTGCGTGCCCCGGAGCAGGGGCTAGGGACGCGCCCGCGGGCCGTGCTCGAGCGGGCCCTCGACTCCGGGACGCTGAGCCTGCGGGGGATGGACCGCGTGCTCAAGATCGCCTGGACGCTCGCCGACCTCTCCGGGCGTCCCCACCCCGACCTCGACGACGTCGGGACCGCCATGAGCCTGCGCATCAGAGGAGGCACCGGTGCCTGACCTGCCCTTCGACACCACGGACCAGCGGCTCGCCGCGGCCGCGTGGACGCGCGTCGCCGAGCCCGGCGACCGTGCCGCCGGTGTGCTGCGCGCCCGGCTCGGGCCGGGCGCAGCGCTCGAGTGGTTGTGCCACGTCCGGCGCGCCGGCTCGAGCTCGGTCGTCCCGCCCGGCGGGGTCCTCGTGGACGACGCCGTCGCCGCCGACGACTGGCGCAAGGCCGTGGACCGGTGGGTCCCGCGCCTCGACGACCTCGACATCCGGCGCGAGCTGAGCATGCTCGACGCCCTCGGCGGTCGTCTCCTCCTGCCGGGCGACGAGGAGTGGCCGACCGTCTTCGCGGACCTCGCTGAGCGGGCGCCGGCGGCACTCTGGGTGCGCGGCAACGGCCGCCTGGACCTGCCGCGCCCGGCCGTGGCGATCGTCGGGATGCGCGCGAGCACCCGGTACGGGGAGACGCTGGCCGCGCAGATGGCCATCGAGCTCGCCGAGCGGGGCGTCGTCGTCGTGTCCGGCGGCGCCTACGGGATCGACGCGGCCGCGCACCGCGGCGCGCTCAGCACCGACGGCCTCACGTGGGCGGTGCTCGCCGGGGGAGTGGACCGCCTCTACCCGGCCGGCAACACCCGCCTGCTCGAGGCCATCATGGACGAGGGCGTCGTGCTGGCCGAGCCGGCACCCGGCTCGTCGCCGGGCCGCCACCGCTTCCTCGAGCGCAACCGCCTCATCGCCGCCCTCGGCCGGGTGTGCGTGGTCGTCGAGGCCGGGTGGCGCTCGGGCGCCCTCAACACCGCCCGGCACGCCGAGGACCTCCTGCGTCCGGTGGCCGCGGTGCCGGGGCCGGTCACCTCGATGGCCTCGGCGGGCTGCCACCGCCTCCTGCGGGACCACGGCGCAGTGTGCGTCACCGACGCCGCGGACGTCCTCGAGCTGCTCGCCCCCAGCGGGGAGGACCTCGCCCCGGACCGGCCCGTGCAGCCCGGCCTCCTCGACGGGCTCGACCCCCTCGGGTCCCGGGTGCTCGACGCCCTGCCGGCGAGGTCCGCCGCGAGCGTGGCCAGCCTCGCGCGGACGGCCGGGCTGAGCGAGCGGGAGGTGCGGGCCGGGGTGGGGCGGCTCGAGCTCAGCGGCCACGCCCAGCGCAGCGGCAGCGGCTGGCGCCGCACCCCGAGGCCCACGTGAGCCGCGTCACAGTGAGGTAACGTGGCAGGACGACGAGGTCGTCGTACCGGCCGCCCACCGACGCGACGTGGCGTCCACGGCCGGCTCAGCAGAGAAGGGCAGGAACATGGCAGGAAACCGAGCAGTCGCCTACAAGGCCCCCGGCAAGGTCGAGGTCATCGACACGGACTACCCCACCTTCGAGCTCCAGGACGGACCGGGCGTCAACCCCGCGAACGTGGGACGCCAGGTACCCCACGGCGTCATCCTCAAGACCGTCGCCACCAACATCTGCGGCTCCGACCAGCACATGGTCCGCGGCCGCACGACCGCGCCCAGCGACCTCGTCCTCGGCCACGAGATCACCGGCGAGGTCGTCGAGGTCGGGCGGGACGTGGAGTTCGTCAAGAAGGGCGACCTCGTCTCCGTCCCGTTCAACATCTCCTGCGGCCGGTGCGTCAACTGCAAGAAGCGGCGCACCGAGATCTGTCTCAACGTCAACCCCGACCGCCCCGGAAGCGCCTACGGGTACGTCGACATGGGCGGCTGGGTCGGCGGGCAGGCCGAGTACGTGCTCGTCCCCTACGCGGACTGGAACGCCCTCGTCTTCCCGGACAAGGCGCAGGCGATGGAGAAGATCCTCGACCTCACCATGCTCTCCGACATCCTCCCGACCGGGTACCACGGCGCGGTGAGCGCGAAGGTCGGGACGGGCTCGACCGTGTACGTCGCCGGAGCAGGACCCGTCGGGCTCGCGGCCGCCGCCTCGGCGCAGCTGCTCGGCGCGGCCGTCGTCGTCGTCGGTGACTTCAACACCGAGCGTCTCGCCCAGGCGCGCAGCTTCGGGTGCGAGACGATCGACCTCAGCAAGGGGGAGCCGCACGAGCAGATCGAGGACCTGCTCAAGGTCCCCGAGGTGGACGCGGCCATCGACGCCGTCGGCTTCGAGGCGATGGGCCACGGGGGCAAGGAGGCCCCGGCGACGGTGCTCAACAGCGTGATGAGCGTCGTCTCCGCGGGAGGGTCGGTGGGGATCCCCGGCCTCTACGTCACCGGTGACCCGGGCGGCGTCGACGAGGCGGCCCAGCGCGGCGCCCTGTCGATGGACTTCGGCACCGGCTGGGCGAAGGCCCTCACCTTCGTCACGGGCCAGACCCCGGTGATGAAGTACCACCGCGGCCTCATGCAGGCGATCCTCAACGACCGGATCCACATCGCCAAGGCCGTCAACGCCGAGGTCATCAGCCTCGACGACGCACCCCGCGGGTACGAGGAGTTCGACAAGGGCGCGGCGAAGAAGTACGTCATCGACGCCCACGGCTCCATCCGCTGAGACCGACGCGCCCGGCGGTGAGGCTTGCCCTCACCGCCGGGACGCGCGACCGTGAGCGCGTGCCCCACCCCGCCACGCTCCTCGACGACTTCGGGCGCCACCTCGCTCTGCAGCGCGGCCTGTCGGAGCACACCGTGCGCGGCTACCTCTCCGACGTGCGCTCGCTCCTCGACACGCTGCGCGAGGACGACGGAGCCGTGGACCTCACCCGGCTCGACCTCACCGCCCTGCGCGCGTGGCTGGCCGGGCAGGCCCGCGACGGGCGCTCGCGGTCGA
Organism: Georgenia sp. Marseille-Q6866; assembly: GCF_965111665.1. Taxonomy (NCBI): domain Bacteria; kingdom Bacillati; phylum Actinomycetota; class Actinomycetes; order Allobogoriellales; family Allobogoriellaceae; genus Georgenia; species Georgenia sp. Marseille-Q6866. The sequence continues at coordinate 132,563 of NZ_CBCOOR010000009.1, forward strand.
CGCTCGCCCGCCGCGCGGCGGCCGCGCGGACCTTCTGCTCCTGGGCCGTGCGGCAGGGCCACCTCGCCGAGGACGTCGGCGTGCGCCTGCAGAGCCCGCGGGCCGACAAGCGTGTGCCGCAGGTGCTCGCCGTCGACGAGGCGACCGTCCTGCTGGACCTCGCGGCCCAGGTGGCCGACGACGGCGACCCGCTCCGCCTGCGCGACTGGGCGGTCCTCGAGATGCTCTACGCGACCGGCGTGCGGGTCGCCGAGCTCGTCGGCATCGACGTGGCCGCGGTCGACCGACGCGAGCGGACCGTGCGGGTGCTCGGCAAGGGAGGCGCCGAGCGCGTCGTCCCCTTCGGGGTGCCGGCGGACCGCGCCCTGGGGGAGTGGCTGGAGCGCGGTCGCCCCCAGCTCGTGACGCCGACGTCGCCGCCGGCGCTGTTCCTCGGTGCGCGCGGCGGACGGTTGGGCGTGCGGGCCGTGCGCGAGCGGGTGCACGACCTGACGGCGCTCGCGGGCGTGCGGGACATGGCGCCCACGGCCTGCGGCACGTGCCGCCACCCACCTCCTCGCCGGTGGCTCGGACCTGCGCACTGTCCAGGAGGTGCTCGGCCATGCCTCCTCGCCACCACCCAGCGCTACACGCACGTCACCCCTGAGCGCCTCCGCGCCGCCTACACCCAAGCCCACCCCGCGCCTGACCCCGCCCCGTCATCGCCGACAGCTCACTGTTACCGCCGACAGCTCACTTGTTCGCGCCGACAGCTCACTTGTTACCGCTGACAGCTCACTTGTCCGCGCCGACAGCTCACTTGTTACCGACCAGTAGCCTGCCGCTGACAGTCGGATCCCGCCCACCAACGGATTGCCCGCTGCTCAGTCGCTGGGGCAGCCTCACTTGTCACCGACAGCCGGATCCCGCCCGCCGGAGGACTTCTGCTGCACGTCGAGCCGTGCAGCGCGCGTCAGGCCCGCCGGCGGGCGGGGCCCCTCACCCGTGCTGGGGAAGCAGCCGGATCACGACATCCTCGGTGAGAAGGGTGAGCGGATCGACATAGCCGTCCCGACCCCGTCGCGCTCCCCAGTGCAGGCACGGCTCGTCAGGGCAGTGGTGGCCGAGCGACTCGAGCACGCCGATCACCTGTCCTGCGGTCACCTGCGCGCCGCGGCGAGTTGTCGCCGTGACCGGCTCGTAGGTGGTGCGGAGGCCGTCGGCGTGGTCGACGGACACCACGCCGCGGCCGGCGACCCGACCGGCGAAGGCGACGACGCCGTCGCCGGCCGCCCCGACATCTGCGCCTGCCGGGAGAGCGAGGTCGACGCCGCGGTGACCCGCCGCCCACCGTTCGGGTGGCGCGGCGAAGGGGCGGACGACCTCTCCGGGGCCGCCGGTCGGCCACTCGTACCGGACCCGGTCGACTGACGCGGCGGTGCTCTGCACGACGACCTGTGGTGCCGGCGCGGGTTGCTCGGCCAGTAGGAGTGCACCACCGAGGACGGCGAGCACGCCCGCCGCAGCCGCGGTGCCACTGCTCAGACCCATGGCACCAGCGTCGCGGCAGCGCGCCGGCACCGCCGGACGTCGGACGGTCTCTGGGGATGACGGCCCCGCGAGGGGGACGGGTGGACCGGTCACAGGTGAGCTCTCAGCGGTAGGGGAGCGGGCAGCAAGTCCGCGCTCTGCGGTACGGGCTGGAGCAACAAGTCAGCTGTCGGCGTGGGTGGGGGCGGGCGGGATCCGGCTGTCGGCGTGGGTGGGGTGCGGGCGGGATCCGGCTGCCGGCGTGGGAGGAGTGGGGGCGGGATCCGGCTGTCGGCGGGGTGGGGGCTGGGTAACAAGTCAGCTGTCGGCGTGGGGGGAGGGGGAGGCGGGGCGGGATCCGGCTGTCGGCGTGACGGGGCGGCTGGGTGGGTAACAAGTCAGCGCTCGGCGGTAGGGGGACGGTGCGGGTTCAGTGTCGTGGGCGCCACAGGACGGCGGGGCCCTTGCGCTGCCGGGGAGGGGTGGGGTGCGGTAGAGTTGGCACCGCAGCCGGAGCGATCCGGCTGACATCGCGTGCCCACATGTCGCGCTCGCAGTCCCGGACCCAGCGACGCGAGGCAGCCGGCGCGGTCCCGCCCAGGCGGGGGCCGGCAGTCGTGAGCACCAGGAGTGGCGACCACCCGGTCGACCACAGACAACCGAGTAGCGGACACGGCAGCGGAACACTCGCGCCATGTTCGCCCGACGTGCGGAGCACCCGCACCGGAAAGGACGAGCCATGGCCGTCGTCACCATGCGCCAGCTCCTCGAGAGCGGCGTCCACTTCGGGCACCAGACCCGTCGCTGGAACCCCAAGATGAAGCGCTTCATCTTCACCGAGCGCAACGGCATCTACATCATCGACCTCCAGCAGTCGCTGACGGACATCGACCGTGCCTACGAGTACGTCAAGGAGACGGTCGCCCACGGCGGCACGATCCTGTTCGTCGGGACCAAGAAGCAGGCGCAGGAGGCCGTCGCCGAGCAGGCGGCGCGCGTGGGCATGCCCTACGTCAACCAGCGCTGGCTCGGTGGCATGCTCACCAACTTCACCACCGTCAACAAGCGTCTGCAGCGCCTCAAGGAGCTCGAGCAGGTCGACTTCGACGACGTCGCGAGCAGCTCCTTCACGAAGAAGGAGCTGCTCATGCAGCGCCGCGAGAAGGACAAGCTCTCGCGCACGCTGGGTGGTATCCGCGACATGACCAAGGTGCCGTCTGCGGTGTGGATCGTCGACACCAAGAAGGAGCACCTGGCGGTCGCCGAGGCGCGCAAGCTCAACATCCCCGTCATCGCCATCCTCGACACCAACTGCGACCCGGACGAGGTCGACTACGGCATCCCCGGCAACGACGACGCGATCCGCGCCGTCGGCCTGCTCACCCGCGTGATCGCCGACGCCGCCGCTGCCGGTCTCGTCACGCGTCACGGTGGCGGCTCGGGCAACGCCCCGACCGAGGCCGAGCCGCTGGCCGAGTGGGAGCGCGAGCTCCTCGCCGCCAACGAGGCCGACCAGAGCGCGCAGGCCTCGCCCGTCGTCGCCGAGCAGGGTGACGAGGCCGTCGACGCCGCCCAGCACGTCGCCGGCGTGACGAACGACGCCGAGCAGGTCGCCGCCGCCGCCGAGGCCGGCGAGGAGTCCGCTCCCGTCGTCAGCGCCGAGGGCCCCGACACCACGCAGGTGGCCGACAACGCCCCCGCGACGGACGCCCCCGCGGCGGACGAGCCCCCCGCCAGCCAGGCCTGATCCCCGAAACTCCGAGGAGACACACACATGGCGAACTACACCGCCGCTGACATCAAGGCGCTTCGCGAGAAGACCGGCGCCGGCATGATGGACGTCAAGAAGGCGCTGGACGAGGCCAACGGCGACGCCGACAAGGCCATCGAGATCATCCGCGTCAAGGGCCTGAAGGGCGTGGCCAAGCGTGAGGGCCGCGCGGCCTCCGACGGCCTCGTCGCGATCGAGGTCGTCGCCGACGGCGAGGGCGAGACCGGTGTCATGGTCGAGCTCAACTCCGAGACGGACTTCGTCGCGAAGAACCAGGTGTTCATCACCCTCGCCGAGCAGGTCCTCGCGGCCGCCGTCGCCTCCGGCGCGGCCGACGTCGAGACCCTCCTCGCGGCCCCCGCCGGTGACAGCACCGTCGGCGCCCTCGTCGACGAGCACGCCGCCACCCTCGGCGAGAAGCTCGTCGTGCGTCGCGTGGCCCGCCTCTCCGGCGCGAAGGTGGCGCACTACCTGCACCGCACCGCCAAGGACCTGCCCCCGCAGGTCGGCGTCCTCGTCGCCACGGACGCCGCCGGCGCCGAGGTCGGCCGGGACGTCGCGATGCACATCGCGGCCTACAGCCCGCAGTACCTCACGCGCGACGAGGTTCCCGAGGACGTCGTCGCCAACGAGCGTCGCATCGCCGAGGAGACCTCCCGCAACGAGGGCAAGCCCGAGGCCGCGCTCCCGAAGATCGTCGAGGGCCGCATGAACGGCTTCTTCAAGGAGACCGTGCTCCTCGACCAGGCTTACGCCCGTGACCCGAAGACCACGGTCGGCAAGGTCGTCGAGGGTGCTGGTGGCACGCTGACCGGCTTCGTCCGGTTCCGCGTCGGCGCCTGACGCACACAGTCAGTCCGGTGGCCCCGGCCCGCACGGGCCGGGGCCACCCGCACACCATCTTCCGGAGGTCTGCATGAACGTCTCGTCCGACACTCCCGCGAGCGGGCCCTCGCCCCGCCGGGTCCTCCTCAAGCTGTCCGGTGAGGTCTTCGGCGGCGGATCGATCGGTCTCGACGCGGACGTCGTGGCCGGCGTGGCGAAGGAGATCGCCGAGGCGAACGCCGCCGGCGTGCAGATCGCCATCGTCGTCGGCGGTGGCAACTTCTTCCGCGGCGCCGAGCTCTCCCAGCGCGGCCTGGACCGTTCCCGCGCCGACTACATGGGCATGCTCGGCACCGTGATGAACGCCCTGGCCCTCCAGGACTTCCTCGAGCAGGCCGGCGTGCGCACCCGCGTGCAGACCGCCATCACGATGGGCCAGGTCGCCGAGCCCTACATCCCGCTGCGCGCCGTGCGGCACCTGGAGAAGGGCCGCGTCGTCATCTTCGGCGCCGGTGCGGGCATGCCCTTCTTCTCCACCGACACGGTCTCGGCCCAGCGTGCGCTCGAGACGCACTGCGACGAGGTCCTCGTCGGCAAGAACGGCGTCGACGGCGTCTACACCGCCGACCCGAACCTCGACCCCACGGCCACCCGCCTGGACCACGTGACCTACGGCGACGCGCTGCGCCAGGGCCTGCGGGTCGTCGACGCCGCCGCGTTCTCGCTGTGCATGGACAACGGCCTGACCATGCGCGTGTTCGGCATGACCACGCCCGGGAACGTCACGCGTGCGCTGCTGGGTGAGAAGATCGGCACACTGGTGACGGTCGACGGCGGTGGCGACACCTCCGCGGCAGGAGACGACATGAAGGAGACACGGTGATCGACGAGATCCTCCTCGAGGCCGAGGAGAAGATGGACAAGGCTGTCGAGGTGGCCAGCGAGGACTTCGCGGGCATCCGCACCGGCAGGGCGAACGCGGGGATGTTCTCCAAGATCCTCGTCGACTACTACGGCGCTCCGACGCCGCTGCAGCAGCTCGGCTCCCTGACGATCCCCGAGGCGCGCACCGTCCTCATCCAGCCCTACGACCGCGGCGCCGCCAACGCGATCATCAAGGCGCTGCGCGAGTCGGACCTGGGCGTCAACCCCACGGACGACGGCAACGTCATCCGCGTCGCGCTGCCCGTCCTTACCGAGGAGCGCCGCCGCGACTACGTCAAGCTCGCCAAGACCAAGGCGGAGGACGCGCGCATCTCCATCCGCAACGTCCGCCGCAAGTCCAAGGACGAGCTCGACCGGATGAAGAAGGACGGCGAGGCCGGCGAGGACGAGGTCGACCGCGCCGAGAAGGAGCTCGAGGGGCTGACGAAGAAGCGCGTCGACGCCGTCGACGAGCTCCTCGCCGGCAAGGAACGAGAGCTCCTCGAGGTCTGAGTGAGCACCACCGGCGGTGACCCGCCGCTCACCCGCCGTCAGATCCGTGAGATCCAGGAGGGTGCGCGGCGCGCCATCGTGACCCAGGCGCCGCCCAAGCCGGCCAGCCGTGCGGGACGCAACCTGCCCGCGGCGATCGCCGTCGGTCTGGGCCTGCTCGGCGTGCTCCTCCTGAGCCTGTTCGTGCGCGAGGAGGCGTTCGTCGTGCTCGCGCTGCTCGCCACGAGCGGCGCGCTGTGGGAGTTCGCGCGCGCCGTCGGCACCCGCGGTGTCGACGTGCCGCTCCTGCCGCTGTGGGTGGGCAACGCCGGCATCCTCGTCTCGGCCTACACGGCCGGGGCGGGGGCGATGCTCGTCGCCTTCTTCCTCACCGCGGGCGGCGTGCTCGTGTGGCGCGTGCTCGACGGCGGAGGTCCCGACGCCGTCCGCGACGCCTGCGCCGGCATCCTCGCCTCCGCCTACGTCTCCTTCCTCGCCGGCTTCGCCGTCCTCCTGCTCACCGAGGACCGCGGGCCCTGGCTCGTCCTCACCCTCGTGCTGTGCGCCGTCGCCAACGACACCGGTGGCTACATCGCCGGCGTCCTCGTCGGCCGCCACCCGATGGCCCCCTCGATCAGCCCGAAGAAGTCCTGGGAGGGAGCCGGCGGCTCGCTCGTGCTCGCGGCCGCCGTGGGCGTGGGTCTGGCGCTCCTCGCGCTGGACGCGCCGTGGTGGGTGGGGCTGGTCCTCGGGGCCGGCGCCGTCGTCACCGCCACCGTCGGGGACCTCTCGGAGTCGCTTCTCAAGCGTGATCTCGGACTCAAGGACATGGGCACGCTCCTGCCCGGGCACGGCGGAATCCTCGACAGGCTGGACTCCCTGCTCATGACGGCGCCGGCGAGCTACCTGCTGCTCACGACGTTCGTCGGCTGATTCCCAGGAACGCATGGAACAATCGGCACCGACATGTCGACGACTTCATCCCTCCCTCCGACGCCAGGCGCTGCCGGTGCACGGCCCCAGCTGACCTTCACCGCGCGCCGCCGTGGCAAGCCGCCGCGCCACCTGGCCGACCTCACCCGTGAGGATCGCGCCGCGGTGCTGCGCGAGAAGGACCTGCCCGCCTTCCGGGCCGACCAGCTCTCGCGCCACTACTTCAGCCACCTCACGCGTGACGACGCCGCGATGAGCGACCTGCCGGCCAGCGGCCGCGACGAGCTCGTCGACGAGCTGCTGCCCGAGCTCCTCACCGAGGTTCACACCCTCCAGGCCGACGGCGGAGCCACCCGCAAGGCGCTGTGGAGCCTCTTCGACGGCGCCAAGGTCGAGTCCGTCCTCATGCGCTACTCCGAGCGCGCCACCCTGTGCGTGTCCTCGCAGGCCGGCTGCGGGATGGCCTGCCCCTTCTGCGCGACGGGCCAGCAGGGCCTGACCCGCAACCTCTCGACGGCGGAGATCGTCGAGCAGGTGCGCGTGGCGGCCGCGGCCTGCCGCGACGGGCTCCTCACCGGTGGGCCGACCCGCCTCACCAACGTCGTGTTCATGGGCATGGGCGAGCCGCTGGCCAACTACCGGGCCGTGGTCAACGCGGTGCGCCGGATGGTCGAGCCCAGCCCCGCGGGCTTCGGGCTGTCCGCCCGCAACGTCACCGTCTCGACGGTCGGCCTCGTGCCCGCGATCGACAAGCTCGCGAAGGAGGGGTTGCCGGTGACGCTGGCCGTCTCCCTCCACGCCCCCGACGACGGTCTGCGCGACGAGCTCATCCCGATCAACTCCCGTTGGAAGGTCGGTGAGCTGCTCGACGCGGCCCGCCGCTACTTCGACGCCACCGGGCGCCGCGTGAGCATCGAGTACGCGCTCATCCGCGACATCAACGACCACCAGTGGCGCGCCCAGCTCCTCGCCGACGAGCTCCTCGCCCGCGGCAAGGGCTGGATCCACGTCAACCCGATCCCGCTCAACCCCACGCCGGGCTCCAAGTGGACCGCCTCGGACCCCGACGTCGAGGACACCTTCGTCCGGACGCTGCGCAAGGCCGGGATCCCGACGACGGTCCGCGACACCCGCGGCAGCGACATCGACGGCGCCTGCGGCCAGCTCGCGGCCGAGCAGCTCGCCACCGCGGCGCCCAAGGTCGGTGTCCCCGAGGTGAAGGAGCCCACGCGATGAGCACGCTGTTCCCGGTCGTGGGGCGGATGAGCACCGGCTACGACCGCGAGCAGGTCGAGGAGTTCTTCACCCGTGCCCGCCAGGCCTACGAGGCTGGGCGTTCCGGGAACGACGGCAGCCTCACCGAGACCGAGGTCCGCCAGGTGGCCTTCGACCTCGTCCGCGCCGGCTACGCGACCGGCTCGGTGGACTCGGCGCTCGACCGCCTCGAGGCCGCGCTCGTCCAGCGGCGCCGCGACGCCTTCGTCGCCTCCCGCGGCCAGCAGGCGTGGATGGACCGCATCGCCGAGCGCGCCACCACGCTCTACCCGCGCCTCGTGCGCCCGGCCGGGGAGCGTTTCGCGGCGCCCGAGCGGGGCCGCGGCTACGACCGCGACGCCGTCGACGACCTCATGGACCGGCTCGTCGCCTACTTCGACGCCGACGGCGACCTCACCGCCGCCGAGCTGCGCACCGTCACCTTCCCCTCCGCGCGCCGCGACAAGGCCTACGCCGAGGGAGTCGTCGACGCCTACCTCGACCGCGCCGTCGAGGTCCTCCTGGCCGTCGAATGACCACGCTCACGCTGCTCGGCTCGACGGGCTCCATCGGGACCCAGGCCCTGGAGGTCGTCTCCCGCGGCGGCTACGAGGTCGCCGCGCTGGCGGCCGGCGGGGCCAACCTGCGGCTCCTCGCCGAGCAGGTCGTCGACCACGACGTGCCGCTCGTCGCCGTCTCCCGCGGCAGTGCCGCGGACGTGCGTGACGCCGTCGCCGCCGTCGCGGCCGAGCGCGGCGTGCCCGCCCCTCCGGTCGAGGTGCTCGTGGGGGAGGGGGCCGCGGCTGAGCTCGCCGGCGCCGGCAGCGACGTCGTCCTCAACGGCGTCACCGGCTCGGTCGGCCTGGAGCCCACCCTCGCTGCCCTGCGCGCCGGGTCCAGCCTGGCATTGGCGAACAAGGAGTCGCTCGTCATCGGCGGCGCCCTCGTGCGCGCCGCGCGGCAGCGGCCCGACCAGATCGTCCCCGTCGACTCCGAGCACTCGGCCATGGCCCAGGCGCTGCGCTCCGGCGCGCACGCCGAGGTCGCCCGGCTCGTCCTCACCGCCTCCGGCGGTCCCTTCCGCGGCAAGCGGCGCGAGGAGCTCACCGGCGTCACCGCCGCCCAGGCGCTGGCCCACCCCACGTGGGCGATGGGACCGGTCGTCACGGTGAACTCCGCGACCCTCGTCAACAAGGGGCTGGAGCTCATCGAGGCGCACCTGCTCTTCGACGTCGCCGTCGAGGACATCACCGTCGTCGTCCACCCGCAGTCCGTCGTCCACTCGATGGTCGAGTTCGTCGACGGCTCGACCATCGCCCAGGCGTCCCCGCCCGACATGCGTCTGCCCATCGCGCTGGCCCTGTCCTGGCCCGCCCGCCCCAGCGCGCCGTCGCCCCGTGCCGCTGGGACGAGGTGACGAGCTGGACCTTCGAGCCGCTCGACGAGGACACCTTCCGCGGGGTGCGCCTGGCCCGCCAGGCGGCCGCCGCCTCGGCCACCCACCCGGCCGTCCTCAACGCCGCCAACGAGGAGTGCGTCGCCGCCTTCCTCGACGGCCGGCTCAGCTTCCTCGCCATCACCGACATCCTCGAGCAGGTCCTCGCGGAGCACGACGGCGTCCCCGCCGCGAGCCTCGACCTCGCCACGGTCCACGCCGCCGAGGCCTGGGCCCGGCACCGCGCCCGGGAGCTGGCAGGCACGCGATGAGCTTCATCGTCGGCGTCCTCGTCCTCGTCGTCGGGCTCGTCGTCTCGATCGCGCTCCACGAGGTCGGGCACCTCGTGCCCGCCAAGCGCTTCGGCGTCAAGGTCACCGAGTACTTCGTCGGCTTCGGCCCCACCCTGTGGTCCCGCCGCCGCGGGGAGACCGAGTACGGCGTCAAGGCCGTCCCGCTCGGCGGCTACGTCCGGATGGTCGGGATGTACCCGCCCGCGCGGACCGACCGGCCCGTGCGCCGCCGTCGTGACGGCCGCGCCACCCTCGTCGAGGAGGCCCGCGAGTACGCGCTGGCCGAGGTCGGCCCCGGCGAGGAGCACCGCACCTTCTCGGCCCTCAGCGTCCCGAAGAAGCTCGTCGTCATGCTGGGCGGGCCGGTGATGAACCTCCTCATCGCCGTCGTCCTCCTGGCCGTCGTGCTCGTCGGCGTCGGCGTGCCCGCCTACACCGCCACCCTCGGAAACGTCCAGGAGTGCCTGCCCGCCGACCCGGCGGCCACCGAGTGCGCCGCCGCCGACCCGGCCGCGCCCGGCGCCGTCGCCGGCCTGCAGCCGGACGACACCGTCCTCTCGTGGGGCGGACGACCGGTCGAGACGTGGGACGACGTCCGCGCCGCCATCGCCGCGTCCGGGCCCAGCCCGGCCGCCGTCGTCGTCGAGCGCGACGGGCAGGAGCGCACGGTCACGGTGACGCCCGTGATGACCGAGCGGCCCGTCGTCGTCGACGGCGAGGTCGTCACCGACGACGCCGGTGAGCCGGTGACCGAGCCGCAGCCCTTCGTCGGCATCGGGCCGCTTGCCGAGCTCGTGCCGCAGCCCGTCACCGCCGTCCCCGGCCGGGTCGCGGAGGCGGTGGGCGCGACCGTCAACGTCGTCCTCACGCTGCCGCAGCGGCTCGTCGACGTCGCCCAGGCGGCCTTCGGCGAGGAGGAGCGCGACCCGGGCGTCGTCGGGCTCGTCGGCGTCGGCCGCTTCGCCGGGGAGATCGCCTCCATCGACAGCGAGCGGTACGGCGTCGTCGAGCGGGCGGCGGACCTCCTCGGTCTGCTTGCCTCCCTCAATCTCGCGCTGTTCGTCTTCAACCTCGTCCCGCTGCTCCCGCTCGACGGCGGCCACATCGCCGGCGCCCTGTGGGAGGGGCTACGCCGCCGGGTCGCGGCGTGGCGCGGCCGCCCGGACCCCGGCCCCGTCGACGTCGCACGGATGCTGCCGCTCACCTACGTCGTCGTCGTCGCGATGGTGGGCATGAGCCTGCTCCTCGCCTACGCCGACATCGTGCGGCCGGTCACCCTCACCGGCTGAGCCGTGCACACAGGTGGCGCGGTGGGGGATACTGGCGAGGTGAGTACACCGATCTCCCTCGGCATCCCGACCGTCAAGGAGCAGCCGCCCGTGCTGGCTCCCCGTCGGCCCACCCGCAAGATCCGGGTCGGCAACGTCGAGGTGGGTGGTGACGCGCCGGTCAGCGTCCAGTCGATGACGACGACGAAGACCCACGACATCAACGCCACGCTCCAGCAGATCGCCGAGCTCACCGCCTCGGGCTGCGACATCGTCCGGGTGGCCTGCCCCACGGACAAGGATGCCGAGGCGCTGCCGATCATCGCCAAGAAGTCCCAGATCCCGGTGATCGCCGACATCCACTTCCAGCCGAAGTACGTCTTCGCGGCCATCGAGGCCGGCTGCGGCGCGGTGCGCGTCAACCCCGGCAACATCCGCAAGTTCGACGACAAGGTCAAGGAGATCGCCAAGGCTGCCGCAGGCGCCGGCGTCTCCCTGCGGATCGGCGTCAACGCCGGCTCGCTCGACCCGCGGCTGCTCAAGAAGTACGGCAAGGCCACGCCGGAGGCGCTCGTCGAGTCCGCCGTGTGGGAGGCCTCCCTCTTCGAGGAGCACGGCTTCCACGACTTCAAGATCTCGGTCAAGCACAACGACCCCGTCGTCATGGTGCGCGCCTACGAGCTGCTCTCCGAGCAGGGCGACTGGCCGCTGCACCTCGGCGTCACCGAGGCCGGCCCCGCCTTCCAGGGCACGATCAAGTCCGCCACCGCCTTCGGTGCGCTGCTGTCCAAGGGCATCGGCGACACCATCCGCGTCTCTCTCTCAGCCCCGCCGGTGGAGGAGATCAAGGTCGGCAACCAGATCCTCGAGTCGCTCAACCTGCGTCCCCGCAAGCTCGAGATCGTCTCCTGCCCCTCCTGCGGCCGCGCCCAGGTGGACGTCTACCAGCTGGCCGACGACGTCACCGCCGGCCTGGAGGGAATGACCGTCCCGCTGCGCGTCGCCGTCATGGGCTGCGTCGTCAACGGCCCCGGTGAGGCGCGCGAGGCCGACCTCGGCGTGGCCTCCGGCAACGGCAAGGGCCAGATCTTCGTCAAGGGCGAGGTCATCAAGACCGTCCCCGAGGACCAGATCGTCGAGACCCTCATCGCCGAGGCCAACCGGATCGCCGAGGAGATGGGCCTCGAGTCGGAGCCCGGCGGACCCGTCGTCACGGTCAGCTGAGCGGAGCCCCCGTGCTGGGCAGGTGGCGCCACCCCGTGGGCCCGCGCGTCCGTCCCCTGCGGGAGGAGGACCGTGAGGCGGCCCTCGGGCTGTGCGCCGCCGACCCCGTCGGCAACGTCCTCGCCGCCGTCCAGGTCGAGGCGCTCGGCCGCCGCCGGCTGCCCGGTGCCGAGCTGCTCGGCGTGTGGTGCGACGGGGAGCTGCGGGCCATGTGCTGGTCCGGCGCCAACCTCGTGCCCGTCGCGGTCGACGAGCCGGAGCTGCTCGACGCCGTCGCCGAGCACGTTCGCGGCCGCGGGCGGCGGGCGTCCTCGATCGTCGGCCCCGCCGAGCAGGTGCTGGGCCTGTGGGACCGGCTCGGTCCCGGCTGGCTGCCCCCGCGCGAGGTCCGTGCCGACCAGCCGTCGATGGCGATCTCCGACACCCCCGCCGTCGAGCCCGACCCGCGGGTGCGGCTGAGCAGCCTCGAGGACCTCGACGTCGTCGTCCCGGCCTGCGTGGCGATGTTCACCGAGGAGGTGGGCTACTCGCCCCTCGCCTCGGGCGGCGCCTACGCGGCGCGGGTCCACGAGCTCGTCTCGACCCAGCGCTCCTACGTCCGCATCGAGGACGCCCCCGAGGGCCGGCGCGTCGTCTTCAAGGCCGAGGTCGGTGCGTGCGCGCTCGGCGTCGCCCAAATCCAGGGCGTGTGGGTCCACCCCGAGCACCGCGGGCAGGGCGTCGCCGCGCCGGCGATGGCCGCCGTCGTCGAGGACGTGCGCCGCCGGACCGCGCCGGTGGTCTCCCTCTACGTCAACGGGTACAACACCCCCGCCATCGCGACCTACCGCCGCACCGGCTTCGAGCAGGTCGGCACGTACGCCACCGTCCTCTTCTGAGCGGGATCCCGCTCTCAGCGGAGGGAACCCCTCCCGCGCCGAGCGCTGAGCTGTTACCCGGCGCCCCCGCCTCCCGCGCCGAGCGCTGAGTTGTTACGTGGCGCCCCGCCCACGGCGACAGAGGGCGCCCGTAAGAAGTCAGCCCTCGGCGGTGGGGGCGTGGGTAACAAGTCAGCGCTCGGCGGAGGGGGCGCTCCCGGTGCCGAGAGCTGGATTGGTCCGCGGGGCGATACGCTGGCCCGCGTGCTGATGCGGATGTCGACCCTGTTCCTGCGGACCCTGCGTGAAGACCCGGTGGACGCCGAGCTGCCGAGCCACCGGCTGCTCGTGCGGGCCGGCTACATCCGCCGTGCCGCCCCCGGCATCTACACCTGGCTGCCGCTGGGCCTGCGGGTCCTCGGCAAGATCGAGCAGGTCGTGCGCGAGGAGATGACCGCCGCGGGCGCCCAGGAGGTCCACTTCCCGGCGCTGCTGCCGCGCGAGCCCTACGAGGCCACCGGCCGCTGGACCGAGTACGGCCCCAACCTCTTCCGCCTCCAGGACCGCCGCGAGAACGACTACCTCCTCGCGCCCACCCACGAGGAGATGTTCACCCTCCTCGTCAAGGACCTGTACTCCTCGTACAAGGACCTGCCGCTCACGCTCTTCCAGATCCAGACGAAGTACCGCGACGAGGCGCGCCCGCGCGCCGGACTGCTGCGCGGACGCGAGTTCATCATGAAGGACGCCTACTCCTTCGACATCGACGACGCCGGTCTCGAGCGCTCCTACCGCGCCCAGCGCGAGGCTTACGAGCGGATCTTCACGCGCCTCGGCCTCGAGTACGTCATCGTCGCGGCGACGAGCGGCGCGATGGGTGGCTCCCGCTCCGAGGAGTTCCTCTTCCCGACGCCGTCCGGCGAGGACACCTTCGTCCGCTCGCCCGGCGGGTACGCGGCCAACGTCGAGGCCGCCCTCACGGCCGTGCCCGAGCCCGTCGACGCGACCGACCTGCCGCCGGCACAGGTCCGCGACACCCCCGACTCCACGACCATCGACACCCTTGTGTCGCAGGCCAACGAGCTCTACCCGCGCCCCGACCGTCCCTGGACGGCCGCGGACACGCTGAAGAACGTCGTCCTGGCCCTCGCCCACCCGGACGGCACCGAGGAGCTCGTCGTCGTCGGCCTGCCCGGGGACCGCGAGGTCGACCTCAAGCGGCTCGAGGGCGCCCTCGAGCCCACCCTCGTCGCGCCCGCCACCGACGAGCAGCTCGCCACGCGGCCCGAGCTCGTCAAGGGCTACATCGGTCCCGCCGTCATCGGCCCGAACACCGGCGACGACGGCGAGGAGCGCACCTCCCTGCGCTACCTCCTCGACCCCCGCGTCGTGCCCGGCACGAGCTGGATCACCGGTGCGAACGAGGACGGCAAGCACGTCTTCGGGCTCGTCGCCGGCCGCGACTTCACCGCCGACGGCACCATCGAGGCCGCCGAGGTGCGCGCGGGCGACCCCGCGCCGGACGGCTCCGGCCCGCTCGAGCTCGCCCGCGGTATCGAGATCGGCCACGTCTTCGCCCTCGGCCGCAAGTACGCCGAGGCGCTGGGCCTCAAGGTGCTCGACGAGAACGGCAAGGCCGTCACCGTGACGATGGGTTCCTACGGCATCGGTGTCAGCCGCGCGCTGGCCGCCGTCGCCGAGGCGACGTGCGACGACTCGGGCCTCGCCTGGCCGATGGCCCTGGCTCCCTTCCACGTCCACCTCCTCGCCACCGGCAAGGACCCCGCGGTCTTCGCCGAGGCCGAGCGCATCGGCGCCGAGCTCACCGCGCAGGGCATCGAGGTGCTCCTCGACGACCGTCCGAAGATGTCCGCGGGCGTGAAGTTCGCCGACTCCGAGCTCCTCGGCGTGCCGCTCGTGCTCGTCGTCGGCCGCGGGCTGGCCGAGGGCAAGGTCGAGCTGCGCGAGCGCGCCACGGGCGAGCGGCGCGAGGTGCCCGTCGCGGACGCCGTCGACGCGGTCGCCACGGCCGTTCGGGCCGCCCTCGGGAGCTGAGCGTCACCGTGTCCGGGCGCCGCGCGCTGGCGGCCGCGCTGCTCGCCGCGCTCACGCTGACGGGCTGCGGCGTCCGGCTCGAGACGCCGCCCCCGGAGGTCCCCACCGCCGACGCCGTGGAGGAGGCCCGCCAGGACGCCGTCCTCGTGGCCGCGCAGCTGCGTGACGCCGCTGGCACCGTGGCCGCGGGCGACGGCGCCGGCCTGGCCGACGTGCTCACCGCCGTCGAGGAGGCGTCGGCCGAGCACCACGAGGCGCTCGGCGGCGTGTGGGAGCCGTGGCCGGGTGCCGGCCCGGAGGCGACGGCGTACCCCGAGGACCCCACCACGCCCGAGCCCGCCGCGGCGGCGACGCCGCAGGAGGTCCTCGAGCTCCTCGAGGAGGGTGCTGCCACCGCGCGTGAGGACGCCCTTGCGCACGACGGTGAGCTCGGCCAGCTGCTCGCCGCCGTCGCGATCTCCCGCACCTGGCTCGCCGCGGACCTCGCGCGCACCCTGTCCGTCGACAGCGAGCGGCTCCCGGCCGAGCCGCAGCCGCCGCCCGAGCCCGGCACGGTCGACGCGGAGACCTCCCGCGCCCTCGACGCCGCCCGCTACGCCTTCGAGGTCGTCGCCGCCCGCAGCAGCGGTGCGCAGCGCGAGGCCGCCGCGGGGCGGACCGAGCAGCTTGCGCTCGTCGCCGGCGCCGTCGCCCCCGAGGAGGACGAGCGAGAGGTCGCCTACGACGTGAGCGACGCGGCGGACGCCGAGGCGCCGGAACGCGCCCTTGCAGGCGCCGCCGAGCTCGACGTCCTCGGCGCGTACGTCGCCCTGCTCGGGACACCGGTCGAGGACCGGGGCACCGTGCTCGACGCCGCGACCTACGCCGCCGGGCAGGCGCGGTCGTGGGATACCGCACTGCCGGCCCTGCCCGGCCTCTCCTGAGAGGGGCCCGCCCCCCGGGTAAGGTGTGGGAGTTCCGCAGCCGAGCCCCCAGGAGAGCACCATGGCACGCCCGTCGGACGTCGCAGCCGAGCTGCGCCGCGTCCTCGAGCCCGTCGTCACCGACGCCGGCCTGTACCTCGAGGACGTGAGCGTGAGCGCGGCCGGCCGGCACAGCGTCGTCCGGGTCGTCGTCGACCTCGCGGACGGGCCCGGCGGCGTCGGCTCCGACCTCCTCACCGACGTCTCCCGCCAGGTCTCCACGACCCTCGACGACGTCGACGTCGTCGCCGGGGCGTACACCCTCGAGGTCTCCACCCCCGGCGTCACGCGACCGCTGACGACGGCACGCCACTACCGCCGCGCCGAGGGGCGCCTTGTCCGCCTGCGCACCACGTCCGGCGCCCTGCGCGGACGCGTGCTCGCGGTCGACGGCGAGGACGTGGTCATCGACACTGAGGGCACGCGTCAGGTCGTCGCGCTGTCCGACATCACCTCGGGCACGGTCGAGCCCGAGCTGGGGCGTGCGGCAGACGCTGCCGCAGAGGGCTGAGGAGGACACATGGACATCGACATGACCGCGCTGCGCCTGATTGAGAGCGAGCGTGAGATCCGCCTCGACGTGCTGGTCGGCGCCATCGAGGAAGCACTCCTCCTCGCCTACCAGCGCACCCCCGGAGCCGCGGAGCGGGCCCGCGTGGAGGTGGACCGCCGCACCGGCCGCGTCACCGTCATGGCGACCGAGGTCGACGAGGAGGGCAACGCCGTCGGCGAGTTCGACGACACCCCCAGCGGCTTCGGCCGCATCGCCACCGCCACCGCCCGCAGCGTCATCGTCCAGCGGCTGCGCGACGCCGAGGACGACCAGGTGATGGGCTCGCTGCGCGACCGCGCCGGCACCCTCATCGCCGGCGTCGTCCAGCAGGGCCGCGACCCGCGTGTCGTCCTCGTCGACATCGGCGAGCTCGAGGCCGTGCTGCCCGCCCACGAGCAGGTGCCCACCGAGACCTACCGCCACGGCGACCGCCTGCGCGCCTACGTCCTGGAGGTGACGCGCGGTGCCAAGGGCCCCTCGGTCACCCTCTCGCGCACCCACCCCAACCTCGTGCGCGAGCTCTTCGCCCTCGAGGTGCCCGAGGTCGCCGACGGCAGCGTCGAGATCATGGCGCTGGCCCGCGAGGCCGGGCACCGCACGAAGATCGCCGTCGCCTCCACCGTCCCCGGCCTCAACGCCAAGGGCGCCTGCATCGGCCCGATGGGCCAGCGGGTGCGGGCCGTCATGAGCGAGCTCGACGGCGAGAAGATCGACATCGTCGACTACAGCGAGGACGCCGCGACCTTCGTCGGCAACGCGCTCTCGCCCGCCCGGGTGACGAGCGTCGAGGTCGTGGACGCCGAGGAGCGGTCCGCCCGCGTCGTCGTGCCCGACTTCCAGCTGTCCCTGGCCATCGGCAAGGAGGGCCAGAACGCCCGCCTCGCCGCGCGCCTCACCGGCTGGCGGATCGACATCCACTCGGACACCGAGGGCGAGCAGCCCGAGCGCTGAGCACCCTCGGCGTTGGCGTGTGAGGAAACACACCACCCCCCGCTGCGGGGCCCATCACTGTCCCGCAGGGGCCGGTGGGGGTAGACTTCCCGACGGGCCGCAGCCCGACTTCTCATGACTATGCCTCCTTCCCCCTCACCTCCCGGCGAGGGACAGGTGCGCACATGCGTGGGATGCCGGGCCAAGGCCCCGCGGTCCGCCCTCGTGCGTGTCGTCCTCGTTCCCCAGTCGCCTCGCGCGGTGGTGGACGAACGGACGGACGCTCCGGGGCGGGGGGCCTGGTTGCACGCCGACCGGGCTTGCCTGGACCTCGCCGATCGCCGGCGGGCGATCCCCCGGGCCCTGCGCTCCGCAGGACCGGTGGACACCACCGCCGTCACGGAGTGGTTCAGCACGAGAACGCCGGGTCAGACCTGAGCCGGCACGAGTCATCGACGAAGAAAGCGGGTTGGAAGCCGATGGGCACCCGATGAGTACCCAGCGATGAGTTTCAAGCACTAACACGGCCCCACCCTGTCCCGGGCGGGCCGAGACAGGAGAAATGTGGCAAAGCTTCGCGTCCACGAGCTCGCCAAGGAGCTCGGCGTCGACAGCAAGACGGTTCTGGCCAAGCTCGGTGAGCTCGGAGAGTTCGTCAAGTCGGCCTCGTCCACCGTCGAGGCGCCCGTCGTGCGCCGCCTCCGGGAGGCCATTCCCGCACCGTCGGCCTCCGAGGAGAAGCCGGCACCCAAGAAGGCGGTCAAGCCCAAGGCCCCCGCCGCCAAGACTGCTGAGCCCGAGGCCCCTGCCGCGCAGGAGACCCCGGCCGCACCCGCCGCCCCGGCACCCAGCCCAGCCCGCCCGGCGCCCGCCGCCGCGCGCGGCGTGGCGCCCAAGCCCGGTGCACCTGCACCGACCCCGGCGCCCGAGCCCAAGGCGGCCCCGGCAGCCGCCGAGCCCGCGCAGCCCGCCGCCGCGCAGCCCGCTGCCGAGGCGAGCACCTCCGAGGCGCCGACGCCGGCCCCCAAGGCCGCTGCCGGCCCCCAGCCCGGCGCCCCGCGCCCGGGTAACAACCCCTTCGCGACGAGCCAGGGTATGCCCCGGCCCGGTGGCAGCGGTGGACCCCGTCCCGGTGGTGCGCGCCCCGGCGCCCCGCGCCCGGGCAACAACCCCTTCGCCACGAGCCAGGGCATGCCCCGGCCCGGTGGCAGCGGTGGTGCCGGCGCAGCCGGCCCGCGTCCCGGTGGCCCCCGTCCCGGCGGTCCCCGCCCGGCTGCGGGCGCCGGTGCGGCAGGCCCGCGTCCGGGCGCGCCGCGTCCCGGCGGCGCACGCCCCAGCCCGGGCATGATGCCCGGCCGCAGCTCGGTCGGGACGCCTGGCGCCCCGGCTCGTGGTGGCGGCGGTGGCCGTGGCCGTCCCGGTGGCGGTGGCCCCGGTGGTCCCGGTGGCGCAGGCGGTCCCGGTGGTGGCGGTGGTCGTCCCGGCGGTTTCGCGGGTCGTGGTCGTCCCGGCGCACGCGGCGGTACGCAGGGTGCCTTCGGGCGTCCCGGTGGCCGTCCGGTGCGCGGACGCAAGTCCAAGCGCGCGAAGCGTCAGGAGTTCGAGCAGCAGGGCGCACCGAGCCTCGGTGGCGTCCAGGTTCCTCGCGGCAACGGCACTACCGAGGTGCAGATCCGCGCCGGCGCCAGCCTCGCGGACTTCGCCGACAAGATCGACGCGAACCCCGCAGCGCTCGTGACGGTGCTCTTCCACCTCGGCGAGATGGCCACGGCCACCCAGTCGCTGGACGAGGACACCTTCAAGGCGCTGGGTGACGAGCTCGGCTACATCATCAACATCGTCTCGCCCGAGGACGAGGACCGTGAGCTCCTCGGCGGCTTCGACATCGACCTCGACGCCGAGCTGGCCGGGGAGACCGACGAGGACCTCATGGCCCGTCCGCCGGTCGTCACGGTCATGGGTCACGTCGACCACGGAAAGACCAAGCTCCTCGACGCGATCCGCAGCACCGACGTCGTCGCCGGCGAGGCCGGTGGCATCACCCAGCACATCGGTGCGTACCAGATCTGGACCGAGCACGAGGGCTACGACCGCGCGCTCACCTTCATCGACACCCCCGGTCACGAGGCCTTCACGGCCATGCGTGCCCGTGGAGCCGACGTCACCGACATCGCGATCCTCGTGGTGGCGGCCGACGACGGTGTCATGCCTCAGACGGTCGAGGCACTCAACCACGCGCAGTCGGCCGGTGTGCCGATCGTCGTGGCCGTCAACAAGGTGGACAAGGAGGCGGCCAACCCCGCCAAGATCCGCCAGCAGCTGACCGAGTACAACCTCGTGGCCGAGGAGTACGGCGGCGACACGATGTTCGTCGACGTCTCCGCGCTCCAGCGGATGGGTATCGACGAGCTCCTCGAGGCCGTCCTCCTCACCGCGGACGCTGCCCTGGACCTGCGGGCCAACCCCGACAAGGACGCGCGCGGCGTCGCCATCGAGGCGAACCTCGACAAGGGCCGCGGCACGGTCGCGACCGTCCTCGTCCAGTCCGGAACCCTGCACGTCGGGGACGCCATCGTCGCCGGTACCGCCCACGGGCGCGTCCGGGCGATGTTCGACGAGCACGGCGTCCCGGTGGAGGAGGCCGGCCCCGCACGTCCCGTGCAGGTCCTCGGCCTCACCTCGGTGCCCCGCGCCGGTGACTCCTTCATCGTGGCCGGCGACGACCGCACCGCGCGTCAGATCGCTGACAAGCGGGCCGCCGCCGAGCGCGCCGCGACGCTGGCCAAGCGCCGCAAGCGCGTCTCGCTCGAGGACTTCACCGAGGCGCTCCAGCAGGGCCGGGTCGAGACCCTCAACCTCGTCCTCAAGGGCGACGTGTCCGGTGCCGTCGAGGCGCTGGAGGACTCGCTCCTCAAGATCGAGGTCGGCGACGAGGTCGCGCTGCGGATCATCCACCGCGGCGTGGGTGCCATCACCCAGAACGACGTCAACCTCGCCACGGTCGACAACGCCATCATCATCGGCTTCAACGTCAAGCCCGCGGAGCGGGTCACGGAGCTGGCCGACCGCGAGGGCGTCGACATCCGGTACTACTCGGTCATCTACCAGGCGATCGACGACGTCGAGCAGGCCCTCAAGGGCATGCTCAAGCCGGAGTACGAGGAGGTCCAGCTGGGCACCGCGGAGGTCCGCCAGGTGTTCCGCTCCTCCAAGGTCGGCAACATCGCCGGTTCGATCATCCGCTCCGGCACCATCCGTCGGAACACCAAGGCGCGCGTCCTGCGGGACGGCGTCGTGGTGGGGGAGAACGTCACGATCGACTCCCTGCGCCGCGAGAAGGACGACGTCACCGAGGTCCGCGAGGGCTTCGAGTGCGGTATCAGCCTCGGGTCGTTCAACGACATCACCGAGGGTGACGTCATCGAGACCTTCGAGATGCGCGAGAAGCCGCGCAAGTAGAGGGCTGCAGTCCTAGCGACGTGGCGCGCACCGACAGGTGCGCGCCACGTCGCGTCCCACGACAGGAGAGAACCATGGCCGACACCCCGCGGATGCGCCGCGTGAGTGACCGCATCCAGCAGATCGTCGCGTCGATGCTCGAGTCCCGCATCAAGGACCCGCGCCTCGGCTTCGTCACCGTGACGGAGGTCCGGGTGACCGGGGACCTCCAGCAGGCCACCGTCTACTACACGGTGCTGGGTGACGAGCAGGCCCAGCGGGACACCGCGGCCGCCCTTGCCTCCGCGCGCGGCCACATCCGCTCGGAGGTCGGCAAGCAGCTCGGTCTGCGGCTGACCCCGACGCTCGAGTTCACGGCCGACGTCGTGCCCGAGACCGCCGCCGACCTGGAGCGCGCCCTGCGCGAGGCCGCCGAGCGCGACGCCGAGCTGGCGCGCCTGGCCGCGGGTGCCCAGCCTGCCGGTGACGCCGACCCGTACCGCCGTCCCGCGACGGACGAGGTCGACGAGGCGGACGAGCCCGCCGACGACGCCCGCTGAGCCCGCCGTGCCGGTGAGCATCCCGCGGCTCGGCGCCTGCGGCGTCGCCGTCGGGGTGCTCTCCGGCCTGCTCGGCATCGGCGGGGGAGTGGTCCTCGTCCCGCTGCTCGTCCTCCTCATGGGGATGGCGCAGAAGCGGGCGCAGGCCACCTCCCTCGCCGCTATCACGCTCACAGCGGTGGCCGGCGCCGCCAGCTACGGCGTCGCGGGCGACGTCGTCCTCGTCCCGGCCCTCGTCGTCGCGGCCGGCGGGATCGTCGGCACGCTCGTCGGGGCCGAGCTCGTCCACCGGATGTCCGAGCGCACGCTGCGGATCGTGTTCGCCGCCGTCATGGTCGTCGTCGCCGTCCGGATGGCGCTCGCGCCGCCCGTCGAGGGCGCCGGCGAGCTCGCCCACCTCGACCCGCCGGTCCTCGTGAGCTACGTGGGCGCCGGGCTCCTCATGGGCCTGCTGTCGGCGCTGGTCGGTATCGGCGGCGGGGTCGTCATGGTCCCGTTGCTCGTCCTCGGCTTCGGCTTCTCGCCGCACGAGGCGCAGGGCACCTCGCTCGCCGTCATGGTTCCCGTCTCGCTCATGGGTGCCTGGCGTCATGCCCGCCGCGGCTACACCGACTGGCGCGCCGGGCTCGTGCTCGGGCTCGGAGGCGTCCTCGGCGCCCCGCTCGGCGCACTGCTCGCTCAGGCGGTGCCCGAGGTGTGGCTGCAGCGGCTCTTCGCCGTCCTGCTCGTCTACTCGGCCGTCCAGCTCGTCCTCAAGGCCCGCAAGCGCTGACAGACGGCGCCCCCTCTTGCGCCGAGAGCCGGATTCCTCCGCGGGCGGCGCGATGGAGCTCACCTCCTTGTGCCGAGAGCCGGATTCCTCCGCGGGCCACGCGTACGGAGGAATCCGGCTGTCGGCGAAAAAGGGGGGGCTTGCTTCTGGCGGAATCCGGCTGTCGGCGATGGGGGATGCTCGACAGCCGGGCGGAGGAATCCGGCTGTCGGCGGTGGGGG